>NZ_JAARMB010000041.1:0-17170 GCF_012985615.1 Pseudomonas sp. WS 5412 | reverse complement strand
GCTTTCGACCGAGAGGATCGAAACGTTAATAGAGCCAAACAACACTGCTCTACCAACTCCTTCTGGGCTTCGATGAACTGAAGCAACTCGCTGTCGAATTCTGCGTAACTCTTTGTTTACCAAGGAGTTTTCCGTTTCGACTGCGCCGGAAGTGGGGCGAATTATAGACTTCCAGAATCTGCCGTCAACCTTTAATTTCATTTTTCTATCGAAGGGCCCAGCAACTCTCAAAAACCTCGCCTTCTATATAGAAGGCCCAAGAAATTGAGCAATATATTGCTCAATTGCCAGCAGTTGATCATCATAGTGCCCTCTGCCTCTATATGAACCTGGACAAACACCCCCAATGACCACTTCATCCCGCAGCCTGGGCTCGGCACTGTTTCCTGTCGGCCTACTGCTGATTGCCATGGCCTCTATCCAGTCGGGCGCTTCGCTGGCCAAAAGCATGTTCCCGATTGTGGGCGCCCAAGGCACCACCACCCTGCGCCTGGTTTTCGCCAGCATCATAATGCTGCTGTTGCTGCGCCCCTGGCGCGCCAAACTCACCGCCAGGTCACTGCGTACCGTCATCGTGTACGGCATGGCGCTGGGCGGCATGAACTTCCTCTTCTATATGTCATTGCGCACCGTGCCCCTGGGTATTGCGGTAGCCCTGGAATTCACCGGCCCACTAGCCGTTGCCATCTATGCTTCCCGGCGTGCCGTCGACTTCCTGTGGATAGCCCTGGCCATTATCGGCCTGCTGCTATTAATACCCGTCGGTGAAGCAAGCCAAGGCATCGACCTGACCGGCGCCGCCTACGCATTGGGTGCGGGGATCTGCTGGGCCCTCTATATTCTGTTCGGCCAGAAGGCTGGCGCGGACAATGGCGTGCAAACCGCGGCTCTCGGCGTAATGATCGCCGCACTGTTCGTCGCCCCCATCGGTATCGTCCATGCCGGTAGCGCGCTGCTGACACCCGCACTGATTCCGATCGCCATTGGCGTGGCAATTCTTTCCACCGCCCTCCCCTACACCCTGGAGATGGTCGCCCTGACCCGCCTGCCCGCGCGCACCTTCGGCACGCTGATGAGTATCGAGCCCGCGTTCGGTGCGCTTTCCGGGCTGTTTTTCCTCCAGGAATACCTGTCCCTGGCTCAATGGCTGGCGATCGCCTGCATTATCCTGGCCTCCGTGGGCGCAACGCTGACCATGCGTAGCCAGTCAAAGCCAATCGTCGCGGCAGATTGAGACAGGATTTAACGAAGCTCTGGCATTTGCCGCTCAATTAGGCCATGTTTAGGCTGTAACTCAGTGTCAGTCATGGAGATTTTCGAATAAGGACATCCACCCACCCTACACTTGAGAGCGAGCAAAGCCAGCATCGGGCATTCCAACGGCGCGGCTATTAAGGATGGTAATGAAGCGAATTTTGATACTGCTTGTCGTCATCGCATTGGCTGGGTGTGCCGCAACCACCAAGACAGAAGTCAAACGCGGAAAGAAAGGGCTGCATATCAACTGCTCTGGCCTGTCCTCCTCTTGGGACCAGTGCTACACCAGCGCAGCCAACTCGTGCGGCAAGAAAGGCTACAGAGTGATCGCCAAATCCGGCGACAACAGCGAGGAGCCCGGTGACTACCCCTTCGGCATCAACCCGGCCGGCTATACCAGCCGTAGCATGATCGTGCTCTGCAAGTAAGCGCTCATTCCTGCGAAATTCTCTGACTGAGCTCTTCATAGCTCGATGCAAGTACCTGCGCCTGAACCTGCGGGTCGACCATCATCCTGGCCACCACCAGTGCACCCACACACTGGGATAAGATCGCCCAGGCCAGGCTTTCGCTCTCCAAGGTCCGCGCCCAGTTGGCCTGCAGCCGGCAAATCCACTCCTGGGCGTGTTGGCGTACCGCGATATCCGCACGGGCAATTTCCGCGCCCATGCTCGGCAAGGCGCAACCGTCTTGCACTTGCTCCACATGGGCCATGCTCAGATAGAACTTGAGGCAGCGCTGCAGGCGCTCCCGACTCTGCACCTCGCCCACACTCAAACGCTCCAGGCTTTGGCTCAACTCATGCTCGACGATGGAGCTGAACAGCGCGTCCTTGGACGAAAAGTGGCTATAAAAAGCCCCGCCACTCAGGCCAATGGCTTTCATCAGCCCATCTACGCCAACGCTGGCAAACCCTTCTTTTTTCGCCAGGGCCGCACTGCTGTGCAGGAGCTTGTCCCTGGTTTGCTGCTTGTGACTGACTGAATAGCGCATCGCCTCTCCCCTTGAAGACACCACCTTGACGCCTGCCGAATCGTAGCATAACGTTCGTTTAGTTAACGATCGTTTACCCAAGGACTTGCCATGACTGAGAATAAGAAAATCGTACTGGTCGTCGGCGCAGGCGACGCTACAGGCGGCGCCATTGCCAAGCGTTTTGCCCGCGAAGGTTATGTGGCCTGCGTCACCCGACGCAGTGCCGACAAGCTGCAACCCCTGGTGGACAGTATCCAGGCTGCGGGCGGCGAGGCTCACGGCTTTGCCTGCGATGCACGCAAGGAGGACGAGGTGATCGCGCTGATCGAGCAGATCGAAAGCGAGCTGGGTCCGATTGAGGCATTCGTGTTCAACATCGGCGCCAACGTGCCGTGCAGCATCCTCGAAGAAACCGCCCGCAAATATTTCAAGATCTGGGAGATGGCCTGCTTCTCAGGCTTCCTCAATGCCCGTGAAGTGGCCAAGCGCATGGTGACCCGCCAGCGCGGGACGATTCTGTTTACCGGGGCCACCGCCGGGTTACGCGGTGCCGCAGGCTTTGCCGCCTTTGCCGGGGCCAAACACGGAATTCGCGCCCTGGCCCAAAGTATGGCCCGCGAGCTGGGCCCGATGAACATCCATGTGGCCCACGTGGTCGTGGATGGCGCCATCGACACGGACTTCATCCGCGACAACTTCCCAAGCAAATACGCGCTCAAGGACCAGGACGGCATTCTGGATCCCGAGCATATCGCCGACAACTATTGGCACCTGCACCGCCAGCCACGGGATGCCTGGACCTTCGAACTGGACCTGCGCCCCTGGAACGAAACCTGGTAAGCACGCCAACATAACAATAAGCAGCGAGCATCCAACATGAGCAAAACCCTGGAATTCTTCTTCGACCTCGGCAGCCCCACCACCTACCTGGCCTACACCCAACTGCCTGGAATCTGTGCCGAAACCGGCAGCCAACTGGTGTATCAGCCCATCCTGCTGGGCGGCATCTTCAAGGCCACCGGCAATGCCTCGCCCGTCACCATCCCGGCCAAGGGCCGCTACCTGCTGCAAGACCTGGCACGCTACGCCAAGCGTTACGGGGTCCCCCTCAAGTTCAATCCGCACTTCCCCATCAATACCCTGACCCTGATGCGCGCCGTCACCGGCATTCAACTACGCCAGCCAGAACGCTTTATCGACTTCATCGACTGCCTGTTCCGGGCGATATGGGTGGAAGGGCGCAACATGGGGGATCCGGCAGTCGTAGCGGCGGTGCTGGCGCAACACCACTTCGACCCTGCCCAGGTGCTAGAGCTGACCCAGGATGAGGAAGTCAAGAACGCCCTCAAGCACAAGACCGAAGAGGCGATTGCCCGTGGCATGTTTGGGGCGCCTGCCATGTTTGTCGGCCAGCAACTATTCTTCGGCCAGGATCGCCTGGACTTTGTCCGCGAAGCCTTGAGTTAAGCCTGCAAGCCGCTCGCCGGCCCACGCCTGCGAGCGGCCAGGTCTTATATAGCTGCCGTGCGCAACTGCAACCATTCCAGCGCGGCGCCGCTGAGCAACGGGCTCAAGCGTTGACGCACCTGGGCATGGTAGTCGTTGAACCACTGTCGCTCCTCGATCGTCAGCAGGGACGGTACCAGGCAACGGGTATCAATCGGGCACAGTGTCAGGGTTTCGAACTTGAGGAACTCGCCGAACTCGGTCTTGCCCGCCTCCCGGTTCAACACCAGGTTCTCGATACGCACCCCCCAACGCCCTGGGCGATAGGTACCCGGTTCAATGGAGGTGATCATGCCCGGCTGCATCGCAGTTTGCGGCGCGGCCGCCGCCTGGTAGGCAATCACCTGCGGGCCTTCATGGACATTAAGGAAGTAGCCCACCCCGTGACCGGTGCCGTGACCATAATCCACGCCTTCGGCCCAGATCGGTGCGCGGGCGATGGCGTCCAGCAATGGCGAGAGGATGCCCTTGGGAAACTGCGCGCGCGACAAGGCAATCACGCCCTTGAGCACCCGCGTGCAATCGCGCTTTTGTTCCTCGCTCGGCGTGCCGATGGGCACCATCCGCGTGATATCTGTGGTGCCGCCCAGGTACTGGCCGCCCGAATCAATCAGCAGCAGGCCATCGCCTTCGATCACCGCGTGTTCTTCTTCGGTGGCATGGTAATGGGGCATCGCGCCATTGCCATTGAACGCGGCGATGGTATTGAAGCTCAACGACACATAATCCGGACGACGGGTACGCGCGGCCGTCAGGTGTTCATCAATGGTCAGCTCAGTGATGCGCTCGCGGCCCAAGGCCGAGTCCAGCCAGGCGAAAAACTCGCACAACGCCGCGCCATCCTGCTCCATGGCCCGGCGAATATGCTCGGCATCCGCCAGGCTTTTACGGGACTTGGCCAATGTGCTCGGGTTGAGGCCTTCGACCAGCTTCACGCCACTGGCCAGATTCTCCAGCAGCCCCGCCGTCACGCGTGCAGGGTCCACCTGCAGGCTGGCCCCGTCCGGCACTTCAGCCAGGGCCGCGGCCACTTCACTGTAGTCCCGCAGCGTCACGCCATCCTGTTCCAGCACCCCACGCAACTGGGCATCGACCTTGCCGAGGGCAACAAACAGCGTGGCCTGCTGCTGGTTGATCAGGGCGAACGAGACAAACACCGGGTTGAACGAAACATCTGCGCCGCGCAGGTTAAACAGCCAGGCGATGTCATCCAGGGTGGCAATAAAATGCCAATCCGCGCCCTTTTCCTTCAGGCTGGCGCGCAGTGCCGCGAGTTTTTCGCCTCGGCTGACGGTGGCCTGGGGCGGCAGGTGCTGGTAGATCGGCTGGTTGGGCAGCGCTGGGCGGTCGGTCCAGACCTCACTCAACAAATCAATATCGGTACGCAGGCGCGCGCCTCGCTCAGCCAGCTTGCCGCCCAGGGTACGGGCCGACGCAACAGCCATCACCGCGCCATCCACGGCCACCACCCCGCCTTCCGGGGTTTGCTCCCCCAGCCACTCCAGCGGGCCGGGCTGCCCCGGTTGCAACTTCACCAACTCAATGCCGCTGCCGTTGAGTTCCTTGGTCGCCTGCTCCCAGTAACGGCTGTCTGCCCAGACGCCGGCGAAATCAGCCGTGACAATCAGCGTGCCGACCGAGCCATGAAACCCCGACAACCATTGCCGGCCCTGCCAGTAGCCCGGCAAGTATTCGGACAGGTGCGGGTCGGCCGATGGCACCAGCAGGGCATCAATGCCCTCCCGCTTCATCAACTCGCGGGTGCGCGCCAGGCGCTGGGGAACCGTTCCATGGGGCAAAGGCTGCGTACTCATCATCTCTCCTGCTAAGCACTCATAATTGTTATGTATTTCAAACCGCCCAAAAGGCCGGTGCGCTGGCCAACGAGTTCTTGATCAATTGCACCGCCTGATCGATATCCTGCCCGGTGGTAAACCGCCCCAGGCTCAAGCGAATGGTGCGACCGGCACTGCGCGCATCATGCCCCAGGGCAAGCAGTACATGGGAGGGCGCATTGCTGGCCGAATTGCAGGCAGAGGTCGCCGAAAAAGCGATCCCGGCGCTCAAGGCCGCCGAATTGAACTCGCCTTCGCTGAAGGTCAGGCTCAAGGTGTGGGGAATCCGCTGGGTGGCGCTGCCGTTCAGGCGCACGCCGGGAATGTCCAGCAATTGCTCAAGCAAACGCTGGCGCAGGGCGACAATACCTGCCGACTCTTCGGCAAAGGATTGCGCGGCCAACGCGAAGGCACTGCCCATGCCTGCAATCTGGTGAGTCGCCAGGGTTCCCGAGCGCAGCCCGCCTTCGTGACCACCGCCATGGATCTGCGCCGTGACGTTCTGCTGCGCCCGCGGCCCGACATACAGCGCACCGATGCCTTTGGGGCCATACAGTTTATGCGCCGAAAACGACATCAGGTCCACCGGCCAGTGCGCCAGGTCGATCTCGACTTTGCCCGCCCCTTGCGCCGCGTCCACATGCAGCAGCGCGCCATGCTCACGCACCCGCGCACCAATGGCCGGGATGTCGTTGAGCGTGCCCAGCTCATTGTTGACCAGCATCAACGACACCAAAAACGTGTCTTCGCGCAGCGCCTGGCTGACCGCCTCGACGGTAATCAGGCCATCGGCATCCGGCACCAGGTAGGTCACGGCAATCCCGGCTTGCTGCAATTGGCGGGCGGTGTCCAGCGTTGCCTTGTGCTCGATCTGACTGGTGATGATATGGCCACCGGCCACGCCCCGCGCCTGGGTCACACCCTTGAGCGCAAGGTTGTTGGATTCGGTAGCACCCGAGGTCCAGACGATCTGCTCGGCCTGGGCGCCGACCAACTCCGCCACCTGACGGCGCGCCTGCTCGACCGTGTGCCGGGCCTGTTGGCCAAACGCATGGGAGCTGGACGCAGGGTTACCGAAATTGGCGTTGAAACCCAGGCACTCGACCATGACCTGGATGACCCGCTCATCCACCGGGGTGGTGGCGGCGTAGTCAAAATACAGAGGACGTTTATTCATGACGTTTAGAGACCCGCAGAGCATGTTCCCGAGATCAGCGTCTCAGGGGCAGCGACCAGTACAGAGTTCGTCAGGTTAACCTGATCGGATGCCGTTAAAGAAAGACCACTTTATTTAAAAGTGCGTAGGAACGCTCCTGAAATTGAGCTTAACAGGCTCGACGAAAAGGATGGAAAACAAAAAGCCCGAAGTTCCTGTACGGAACCTCGGGCTCTGGGACGCCGCAGTTTGTCTCAGCTCGGACGGTCATGCAGGGTAACGTTGCGCTCGGCATTCATTGCACCCTGGCGATCAAAGCCCATTGGCGCCTGTGGCCGGGCTGCGAGTTCAGTTTTCTTCTGTTGATATTCATCAAACGACAAACCCCGCCGGTTCAGCCCTTCCATTGCCAATTGCCGGCTCTCCTCGGCGGAGTACGGGCGCAATTCAGGCGCCGGATGGGTCGCACAACCAGCAAGAAAAGAGGCGACCAGCAACAAGGCAACAGAAAGTGAATGGTTCATGACGAAGGTCCTGCGAATTGGGCGTTGAGGCAATGGACACAGGCTACTCCCGCCTTTGCATCGGGAAAAATCATCCTCTGTGATAGTCGCTATCAGTCAATCCTTCATATTTCTTTTTGTTCTATAAATATATAAACACATTTGTTTACGGAATAAAAAAGACCCTCTATAACAGACTCCCAGCGTCGCAACTGCCTCCACGAGCCGCTCGGCCTCGCCACTGAACGCCTGCAAGCGGCGCAGGCCTGGTACGAGGTGGCGCACCGCGTTGGGCCAGCCCCTGCCGACATCCACGTCCTATTCCTTGAGGTGCCCATGCAGCTTTTGACCCTTGCGCCCTCGCCCGCACTCGCCACGTCGATTCGCGCCACCGCGCAAGTCTTCGAAGACCCCAAATCCCGGGCCTTGCTCGCGCATATCCAGCAAGTGGCGCCCAGCGAAGCCAGCGTGCTGATCATCGGCGAAACCGGCACCGGCAAAGAGCTGGTGGCCCGCCATATCCATAACCTCAGCGCCAGGCGCAACCGACCGTTCGTGGCGGTGAATTGTGGGGCGTTTTCCGAATCCCTGGTGGAAGCGGAGTTGTTCGGCCATGAAAAAGGCGCGTTCACCGGCGCTCTCGGCGCCAAGGCTGGCTGGTTCGAGGAGGCCGACGGCGGCACCCTGTTCCTCGATGAGATCGGTGATCTGCCCATGGCCATCCAGGTCAAGCTGCTGCGCGTCCTGCAAGAACGCGAAGTGGTGCGCCTGGGCTCACGCAAGAGCATTCCGATTGATGTGCGGGTGCTGGCGGCGACCAATGTGCAACTGGAAAAAGCCATCAATGCCGGGCATTTCCGTGAAGACCTGTACTACCGCCTGGACGTGGTCAGCCTGGAACTGAGCCCCTTGCGCGAACGCCCCGGCGATATCCTGCCCCTGACCCGGCACTTTATCGACGCCTACAGCCAGCGCCTGGGCTACGGCCCCATCACCCTCAGCCCCGAAGCCGAGCACAAGCTCAAGGGCTACAGCTGGCCGGGCAATATCCGCGAGCTGGAAAACGTCATTCATCACACCTTGCTGATTTGCCGCAATGGCCTGATTGAACGCGATGACCTGCGCCTGTCGAACATGCGCATCGAGCGCCAGGATGATAGCCAGCACAGCCTCGACCACAGTGCCGAAGCCTTGCTGGAGCGTGCCTTCCAGAAACTGTTTGACGAACAGGCCGGTGCCTTGCATGAGAAAGTCGAGGACGCATTGCTACGCGCCGCCTACCGCTTCAGCCACTACAACCAGGTACACACCGCCAACCTGCTGGGCCTGAGCCGCAATATCACGCGTACACGCCTGATCAAGATCGGCGAACTGGCGGTCAACAAGCGCCGCCCAGAGGGAAGCCTGCAAGGTGAGCGCATGCTGCATCTATCGATATAGGCTGCACGCCAACGCGTTGTCGGCGCTGCGCTCGATACTGCGCAGCACCTGGAATGAACCGAAGGTCACGGCAGTAGCCTGATGGGCACGAATCAGTGCCCAGAAGTTCTCGCCCTCGCTCTCCAGCCGCTGGAACGCCGTGGCACCGTCTTCGCGGGCCTGCCATTGCAGGTAGTTGAGCACCCGCCGCCCGTCATCACTGACCAGCACACTGGCACTCAGAAACCCCTCATGGCCTTGGGCCAGGCGCTCGCTCTGCTCGGACAGCGCCAACACCAGCGCGGACTGCTGCCGGGGCTCGATCTGAAACTCGATCACTTGGGTAAAACCATGACTTTTCGCTGAAGCTTGCATGACAAATCCCCTTTAGCTGTAGGTGCCACGCAGGGTAAAACCTCTAGTTAAGTTAAGGTCAAGCCTCTGTTTGAGAAACTGTTGAATGCACCGTTACAGGACAGTCGTCGGTTGCCCGCAGGCCACGAAAGGCCTGACCTATAGTGAAAAGACCGGAAGACCCGGCCCCTCCCCCCCCTCAAGGAGAGCGAAATGAGCGTTAAACCCATTCCCGATGGCTACCACAGCATCACGCCCTACCTGGGCATCGACAAGGCAGCTGAAGCCATCGAGTTCTACCAAAAAGCCTTCGATGCCACCGTTTTCATGCGCCTGGACATGCCGGACGGCAAGGTCGGCCACGCCGAACTGCGCATTGGCGATTCGCCGATCATGCTGGCCTCGCCCTGTGATGAAATGGCCTTCGGCAGCCCTGGAGCGCACCCCACCAGCGTTGGCCTGCATCTGTATGTGAATGACGTCGACGCGCAGTACAAACAGGCGATCGCGGCAGGCGGCACGGCGATTTCCGAACCCAAGGATCAATTCTACGGCGACCGCTCCGGCACGTTGAGGGATCCCTTCGGACACGTCTGGTTCCTCGCCACTCATATAGAAGAGCTGACCGAGGAACAGATTCACAAGCGCGCCAAAGAGCTGTTTGCATAATCCCCAATCTCCTAAAGCCCGCTCGCCACAAGGTGCAACAGCCCCCCCCTGTGGCGAGCGGGCTTGCCCGCGTTGGGCTGCGTAGCAGCCCCGACCAGCAAGTCCACCTGACTCTTGCAGAAACATCGAGTAGCCAGGTTTTGGGGCTGCTGCGCAGCCCAACGCGGGCAAGCCCCCTCGCCACACTTTTTTGTGCTGACTAACTGAACAGCAATGAGCCCCAACAGGGGTTCCCCGCGCACCTGAAACATTTGCTTTCATTTCTGCCTTAGGGTTTTGCGATTCTCATCCGTCTTAACTTAGATACAGCCCGTCGCGTAAGCAAAAGCTACGACCGGCCTTTCCCGGGCCTTTTCTGCCCTCCTCCGATCAAGACCCCCATAGACATGTCGAAGAAGTCACGCTCCAAACTCTGGTTTCTCGTCCACAGCTGGCTGGCATTGCCCATCTGGTTCTTCGTACTGATCGTCTGCGTCACCGGGACCCTGGCGGTGGTCAGCCAGGAAATCGTCTGGCTGGCCAACCCGGAAATGCGCGCCAGCAAGCCATCGGACGATGCCGAACTGCTCACTTACGACCAGATCCTCGCCGCGATCAAGCAGGCCGAGCCAAAGGCCATTGTCGAGTCCATCGTCCGTCCGGACGAATCGCATTTTGCGCTCGACGTCGACATCAGCTACCCCGACGGCCGCTCCGTGGCGGTCTACGTCAACCCGTACACGGGGGTCATCCAGGGCATCAGCCCATCGTTCAACTTCCGCCAGTTCACCCGCGCCTTGCATGGCTGGTGGCTGGTGCCGTTTACCAATGGCTTTAGTTGGGGCTGGTACCTGGTGTCGTTCCTCGGGCTGCCGATGCTCGCCTCGCTGGTCACAGGCCTGGTGGTGTACAAACGGTTCTGGAAAGGGTTCTTCAAGCCAACCCTGCGCTTCAAGCATGGGGCGCGGATTTTCTGGGGCGACTTCCACCGCCTGAGCGGCATCTGGTCGATCTGGTTTATCGCGGTGATTTCCATCACCGGCACCTGGTTCTTGATCCAGGCGCTTCTCGCGGACAACCAGATCACCATCTCCAGCCAGCCGATCGTGCCGGTGATCTCCCGGGACAAGGTGCCGCTGTCGGCCCCCGGTGTACCGGCACCGATGATCGCCCTGGACGATGCCATCAACATTGCCACCCAGCGTATCCCCGGCTTCGACGTCAGCTTCGTCGGCCTGCCAAGCAATGCCTACAGTCACTTGAGCATCGGCGGCCGCGGCTGGTACCCGCTGATGTTCCAGACGGCCGACATCAACCCCTACAACGGTGAAATCGCCGCCACGCACCTGCTGTCCGACCGCACGGGCCTGGAGTTCGTCACCGAGTCCATGCGCCCGCTGCACACCGGCGACTTTGGCGGGATCTGGATCAAGCTGGTCTGGTTCTTCTTCGGCCTGTTGCTGAGCATGATGGTCCTCAGCGGTCTGTTGATCTGGAGCAAGCGCACGGCCCTGGCCACGCTGCACGCGCTCAAGCGCAGCACCAAGGCCACGCGCAATACGGCGCCGGCCAACCCCATCGGCGCCATGCAGGCTGAAACCTCGGAGGGCAAATAATGAGCAAGGCCACCACCGTTCAAGCGCCCTCGCCACTGCGCGCCTTCTGGCTCAAATGGCGCTTTCACATCAATATCCTGCTGTTGCTGGTGCCCCTGGGTTTTATGCCCAAGTACTTTGCCGACGTCGCACTGTTTCGCGGCGACGCCGGCCTGGGCGAGCGCGAGGTCGGTGAAGTGCAGGTCGGCCCGTGGAGCATTACCCTCGCCGAGTTGCGCAATGAAGCGCCCCGCCCCGACCCGGCCGGCCCGATGAAATCCTTCAACGCCGCCCTGTGCGCCACCTGTGGAGACCAGGTCAAGGCCACCTACCTGCGCATCGGCAAGCCCCGCAGCCTGCGGGCCGCGGGGGTGATTTTCTTCGGCACCCCGTACCGCATGGGCGCTGTGCTGCCGATCCCGGAACGCACCCCGCCCGACGCCGAACTGTGGATCACCATGGAAGGCTGGGACGGCAGCATGCAGCAGGCCTCCATTCCCTTGAGTCAGGCTTCGCCTGCCACCGTCGCCTGGTTGAACAAGCAAGGAGTTAAACCATGACTTTACTGCGCCTGACCCGCGCCTGCGCCGTGCTGATCCTCAGCCTGGGTGCAAGCAACTACGCCCTGGCCCACAACCCGATGTGCGAATGCAAGGAGATCCCCGGCGAACAGATCCAGTGCACCGGTGGTTTTTCCGACGGCAGCGGCGCGCCCGGCGTGACCCTGGATGTGATCGGCTACGACGAAACCATCCTGGTGCCCGGCAAGCTGGGGCCCGACTCGACGTTGACCTTCAAAAAACCTGCCGCCGAATTCTATGTGCTGTTTGACGCCGGTCCCGGCCACGTTGTCGAGATCGACCAAGCGGATATCCAGGCGCCATGACCCCCATGAACCCAGGCAGCACCCAGGTGGTCCGGCCCGCCGGTGCCGGGCACGAAACCCTCTACGTCCTGCTGCTGTGCCTGATCATCCTGGCCGTCGCCGGCACGGTGGTGTCCCTGCACGGCGAAACCCAGGCCGTCGAGGCCGTGGCCAGCCACCAGTTGGACGCCCGCCGCGACCTGAGCGCGGCCGAGCAAGGCATCTATGCCGACCTGCGGGTGACCCTGGATGAAATCCAGTTGCTGGCGCAGGAACAAAGCACCCTGCCGACGCCGGCGCAACTGGCCGAAGAAGGCTTCGCGCCCTTCGCCCAGGACGCCAGTTCGGTCAGCCGTGGCGACCACCACTGGCAATTGCTGGCGCCAGCGGCGTACCTGGGCCTGAGCCAGGCCAACGACACCAGCGGTTCACTGCTGATGCGCGTCAACGGCGCCGAGCCGGATATCTGGCTCAACCGCAGCGCCAACCTGGCCGCCCCCACCGACCTGAGCGACCAGGGGCTGATCGCCGCTGGCTGGCAGCAGGTCGTTGCGCAATTCGACGCTGGCGTCACCCGCCAGCATCGCCACTGAATTCATGCTGTCTCCGAGAGAAGATCGATTACCCATGTCTATGTCATCTCCCTTGCTCCGCCTGCTGCTGGTGGGCCTGTTCAGCGTCTTGCTGAGCCCCCTGGCCAATGCCGAGGCGGCCAAGCGCCTGCGTATCGGTATCACCCTGCACCCTTACTACAGCTACGTGGCAAATATCGTCGGCGACAAGGCCGAAGTGGTGCCGCTGATTCCGGCCGGCTTCAACCCCCATGCCTACGAACCGCGCGCCGAAGACATCAAGCGCATTGGCACCCTGGACGTGATCGTGCTCAATGGCGTCGGCCATGACGATTTTGCCGACCGCATGATCGCCACCAGCGAGCGTCCGGACATCCCGGTGATCGAGGCCAACGCCAATGTGCCGCTGCTGGCCGCCACCGGCAACGCGGCCCGTGGCGCCGGCAAGGTGGTCAACCCGCACACCTTCCTGTCCATCAGCGCGTCCATCGCCCAGGTCAACAACATCGCCCGGGAACTGGGCAAGCTCGACCCGGACAACGCCAAGACCTATACCCAGAACGCCCGTGCCTATGGCAAGCGCCTGCGCCAGATGCGCGCCGATGCCCTGGCCAAGCTCACCAGCGCGCCCAACGCCGATCTGCGGGTGGCCACGGTGCACGCCGCCTACGACTACCTGTTGCGCGAGTTCGGCCTCGAAGTGACCGCCGTGGTCGAACCGGCCCACGGCATCGAGCCAAGCCCGAGCCAATTGAAGAAAACCATCGACCAACTGCGCGAGCTGGACGTCAAGGTGATCTTCTCGGAGATGGATTTCCCGTCCTCCTACGTCGATACCATCCAGCGTGAGTCGGGGGTCAAACTGTACCCGCTGTCGCATATTTCCTACGGTGAATACAGCGCCGAGAAGTACGAAGTGGAAATGACCGGCAACCTCAATACCGTGGTCCGGGCGATCCAGGAGTCGGGGGCATGACCGCGGCTGAACACCTGAATGTGGCCAGCATCGGCCCGACGATTGAGTTCGATAACGTCTCGCTGACCCTGGGCCGTACCGCGATCCTCGATAGCGTCAGCTTCCAGGTACAACCGGGCAGCATCCACGCCCTGGTCGGCCCCAACGGCGGCGGCAAGAGCTCGCTGATCAAGACCCTGCTGGGGCAGACGCCACACCAGGGCCAATTGAGCCTGCACTGGCCGAACACTCCCGGCACCATCGGCTACGTGCCCCAGGCCCTGGAGTTCGACCGTGGCCTGCCGATGACCGTCGACGACTTCATGGCTGCCATGTGCCAGCGGCGCCCGGCGTTTCTCGGCTTGTCCCGGCATTACGCCGGGGCGATTGGCGAGGCGCTGGAGCGCGTGGGCATGCAAGACAAGCGCAAGCGCCGCATGGGTGCGCTGTCCGGCGGCGAGCGCCAGCGTGTGCTGCTGGCCCAGGGTTTGATCCCGGCGCCGCAACTGCTGGTACTCGATGAACCGATGTCGGCCCTCGATGAAGCCGGAATCCAGGTGTTCGAACGCCTGCTGGGCGACTGGCGCCAGGCCGGGATTACCGTGCTATGGATCGAGCACGACCTGGAGGCCGTGGGCCGCCTGGCGGATCGCGTCACCGGCCTGAACCGCCGCCTGCTGTTTGATGCCACGCCCAAGGAGGCACTGACCCCGGAACGCCTGCTGACGCTGTTTTCCACTCACCCACGGAGCGCAGCCCAATGAGCTACGAAGCCTTTCGCTTGATGGTCCAGGGCTGGGCTTCCTCCGGCTACTTGCCGGAAGCCCTGGCCTATGGGTTTGTGGTCAATGCCTTGCTCGCCGGCCTGTTGATCGGCCCGGTACTCGGTGGCCTGGGCACGCTGGTGGTGGTCAAGCGCTTTGCGTTTTTCTCCGAAGCCGTCGGCCATGCTGCACTGACCGGCGTGGCCGTGGGCATTCTGCTGGGGGAACCCTACACCGGGCCTTACGGCAGCCTGTTCGGCTACTGCCTGTTGTTCGGCATCCTGCTCAATTACCTGCGCAACCGCACCGGCCTGGCCCCCGATACGCTGATCGGCGTGTTCCTCTCGGTGTCCCTGGCCCTGGGCGCGAGCCTGTTGCTGATCCTGGCGGGCAAGATCAACGTGCATATCCTGGAAAACGTGCTGTTTGGTTCGGTCCTGACCGTCAACGGCAATGACCTGGCGGTGCTGGCGGTGGTCGGCTCACTGGTGATGGCCCTGGCGTTGCCGCTGTACAACCGCATCATGCTCGCCAGCTTCAACCCGCAACTGGCTGCCGTGCGTGGCGTGGCGGTGAAGACCCTGGACTACCTGTTCGTGATCCTGGTGACCTTGATCACAGTGGCGGCGGTCAAGGTCATCGGTGCGATCCTGGTAGGCGCACTGCTGGTGATCCCGGCCGCCGCGGCTCGGCTGTTGAGCCAGTCACTCAAGGGCTTCTTCTGGATCTCGGTGGTGATTGCCACGCTCAGCACCCTGTGCGGGATTCTGTTGCCAATCATCTTCGACCTGCCTATCCCGTCCGGTGCCGCGATCATCCTCGTCGCCGGCATCGCCTTCGCCCTGGCCGCCATCGCGCGCGGCACGGTCCCCAGCCTGAAAGGGAATCTCGGATAATGCGCCCCGTTCTACGCCCCCTCGCCCTGGCCATCGCCTGCCTGATCAGCACCCCGCTGCTGGCAGCCGAAACGGCCAAACCCCTGCCGGTCGCCGCCCACGCCGCCAAACCGGTCAAAGTCCTCGCGGCCTTGCCCGTGACCTACGGCCTGGCCGCCACCCTGCTCAAGGGCACTGCGGTCAAGCTGGAGCGTGCGGCACCGGCCAACCTGCCGGGTTCGCGCCAGACCTCGTACTTTACCGGGCGTGGCGCGCCGGCCTTGCATAGCCTGGCGCTGGACGCCGATGCGGCGATCGGCCTGCGCTCGCTGTGGCCGGATGACCCGCTGTACCCAGTGGCCCGGCGCAGCAATATCCGCATCGTCGAAGTGGACGCGGCGCGCCCGGTAGACGGCGGTCTGCCAGGCGTGGCCCTGCAACCGGGGACTGTGGATGGCCTCAATAGCCAGCCGTGGCAGTCGAGCAACAACCTGGGGCGCATGGCCGATGTCATGGCTGCCGACCTGAGCAGGCTGGCGCCCGGCGCCAAGGCCCAGATCGACGGCAACCTGGCCAGCCTCAAGCAACGCCTGCTCAAGCTGACTGCCGACAGCGAGGCCCGCCTGGCCCAGGCCGATAACCTGAGTGTGGTCAGCCTGAGTGATCATTTTGCTTATCTGATAAGTGGGCTGAATCTGGAGTTGGTCAGCACCGATCCGCGGCCGGATGCCGAGTGGTCTGCGCAGGCGCTACAAATGCTGACGACCAGCCTGAAGGACAACGACGTGGCGTTAGTGCTGCACCATCGCCAACCGGCTGAGGCGGTAAAAGCGGCTATCAGTGCAGGGGGGTCGAAGTTGCTGGTGCTGGCTACTGACGGCGCGGACCCGGTCGCGGAACTGGAAGGGAATGTGGATCAGGTGATCAAGGCATTGGTGCCCTGAAAGCAAGGCAATACCCCTGTGTGTGCGAGCTTATGTGGGAGCGGGGTTGTGTGGGAGCGGGCTTGCCCGCGATGGCGGTGTATCAGTCAACTAATGTATCGACTGACACTTAGCCATCGCGGCATAGGTATCTACACAACTCTTTTATCTAGTGCTTATTGGGTTTGTTTACATATCCGTTGCTGCGGTCACGGCCACTTAGGGTTCCGCCCTTACGGCGGGTCACTTTTGGAAAAGAGCCCCAAAAGTAACCAAAAGGGCTCCTGCCCCACCACTCGGTGCCTCGCCTAGGCTCGGCATGCCCGCAGTCAGGCATTGCTCCGTGGGCCCGCCGCGATCGGCCATCCATGGCCGTGTCGCGGCTACCCCGGCATCCATGCCGGGGTGCCCACTGCGCAATACCTGCCTGCGGCCATCGTGGTTTAACGGGGCGCCTGAGATCAAGATCAAAAGCCAGATCACAAGCAGAGCAACAGCAACAGCAATGCCAAAGCCGGGGCGTGAAGCTGCATTCCCCCCTGTGGGAGTTGGCTTGTCGGATCGCCGCATCGCTGCGATGGCGGCCGAAAGAACACATCAGAGTGTCAGGTATTCATTTGTCATCGTTAACGACCATCGCAGGCAAGCCAGCTCCCACAGGGGTACGCGCACGCTTCGACGATCAGGTCGGCTGTGAGGCCGCCTCGCTTTGCTTGTGATCTTGATTTTGATCTTAAGCGCCCCGTTAAACCACGCTGGCCGTCATCCGATTTTGATTTGGGGGGTAACCCGGCAGGACGCCGGGTTAGCCGCGCTGGGCCATGGATGGCCCATCGCGGCGGCCCCCCAAATCAATGTCGGATGGCGGGCACACCGAGCCTGGGCGAGGTGCCGAGTGGTGGGGCAAGAGCCCTTTTGGTTACTTTTGGGGCTCTTTTCCAAAAGTGACCCGCCGTAAGGGCGGAACC
>NZ_JAARMB010000040.1:0-18920 GCF_012985615.1 Pseudomonas sp. WS 5412 | reverse complement strand
TCACCTACACCGCTACGCTTTCTAATAAAGCGGATACCGACGTCACCCTGACGCTGGACAACAAGCAAACCATCACCATCAAGGCCGGCGAAACTGTTGGTACCGTCACCGTTGATGCTCCAGGCGACGACGTGTTCGTCGACAAGAGCACCCAGACCGTCCAGATCACAGGGACTGACGGCGGCAACTTCGAGAAGCTCGTGGTTGCTGGCAATGGCGCGACTACCACCATCAACGACACCATCGACAAGGTCGATGTGGTCCTGACCGCCACTAAAACTGTGGGCGAAGGCGGCGAGATCGTTTACACCGCCACCCTTGTGGATAAAAACGGTGCGCCAGTAACTAACATCACCAACCCTGTGACTGTGACCCTGGATAACAATCAGGTCATCACCATTGGTGTGAACCAGTCGAGCGGTACTGTCTCGGTTGTGGCTCCAGACGACGTTTACAAAGGCGACCAGACTGTTACTACCGGTATTAAAGAAGTCACCGGCGGCGAGCACTTTGAAAACCTGGTTCCAGGTACTGACAAGGTCACTACGACTGTTACTGATACCCCAGGTACCGATAACACCACGACCGTGACGCTGACTGCTCCGTCGGAAGTGAGTGAGGGTGGGAAAATCACCTACACCGCTACGCTTTCTAATAAAGCGGATACCGACGTCACCCTGACGCTGGACAACAAGCAAACCATCACCATCAAGGCCGGCGAAACTGTTGGTACCGTCACCGTTGATGCTCCAGGCGACGACGTGTTCGTCGACAAGAGCACCCAGACCGTCAAGATCACTGGCACCGACGGCGGCAACTTCGAGAAGCTCGTGGTTGCAGGAAACGGCGCAACGACGCAAATCAACGACACCATCGACAAGGTCGATGTGGTCCTGACCGCCACTAAAACTGTGGGCGAAGGCGGCCAGATCGTCTACACCGCCACCCTTGTGGATAAAAACGGCGCGCCGGTGACCAACATCACCAACCCTGTGACTGTGACCCTGGATAACAACCAGGTCATCACCATCGGTGTGAACCAGTCGAGCGGTACTGTTTCGGTTGTGGCACCGGATGATGTGTACAAAGGCGACCAGACTGTTACTACCGGCATTAAAGAAGTCACCGGTGGCACGCACTTTGAGAACCTGGTTCCTGGGACTGACAAGGTCACTACGACTGTCACTGACACACCGGGCACCGATAACACCACTACAGTCACCCTGACCGCGCCAAGCGCCGTCAACGAAGGCGGCACCATCACCTACACCGCCACCTTGAGCAACAAGGCCGACACTGACGTCACCTTGACCCTCGATAACAAGCAAACCATCACCATCAAGGCTGGCGAAACTGTCGGCACCGTGACGGTGAACGCTCCAGGCGATGACGTGTTCGTCGACAAGAGCACCCAGACCGTCAAGATCACCGGCACCGACGGCGGCAACTTCGAGAAACTCGTGGTTGCAGGCAACGGCGCAACGACGCAAATCAACGACACCATCGACAAGGTCGATGTGGTCCTGACCGCCACTAAAACTGTGGGCGAAGGCGGCCAGATCGTCTACACCGCCACCCTTGTGGATAAAAACGGCGCGCCGGTGACCAACATCACCAACCCTGTGACTGTGACCCTGGATAACAACCAGGTCATCACCATCGGTGTGAACCAGTCGAGCGGTACTGTTTCGGTTGTGGCACCGGATGATGTGTACAAAGGCGACCAGACTGTTACTACCGGCATTAAAGAAGTCACCGGTGGCACGCACTTTGAGAACCTGGTTCCTGGGACTGACAAGGTCACTACGACTGTCACTGACACACCGGGCACCGATAACACCACTACCGTCACCCTGACCGCGCCAAGCGCCGTCAACGAAGGCGGCACCATCACCTACACCGCCACCTTGAGCAACAAGGCTGACACTGACGTCACCTTGACCCTCGATAACAAGCAAACCATCACCATCAAGGCTGGCGAAACTGTCGGAACCGTAACGGTGAACGCTCCAGGCGATGACGTGTTCGTCGACAAGAGCACCCAGACCGTCAAGATCACTGGCACCGACGGCGGCAACTTCGAGAAGCTCGTGGTTGCAGGCAACGGCGCAACGACGCAGATCAACGACACCATCGACGAAGTGAAGGTTGTGCTGACCGCCACCACCAACGTCGCCGAAGGTGGCCAGATCGTCTACACCGCCAGCCTCGTGGACAAAAACGGTGCGGCCGTGACCAACGTGGGTTCCGACCTGGTGATCAAGTTGGACAACGACTTGATCATTACCATCGGTAATGGCAAGACCAGCAGTACCGCCAACTTCACCGCGCCGAATGACTTCTACGTGGGCGCCAAGGATATTTCCGCCAAGATCACTAACGTGGTCAGCGGTGGCGACAAGTATGAAAACCTGATCCCGGTCGGTACTCCGGTAGTCACCAAGGTGACGGACGTGACGAGCAACACCGTGATCAGTATCGCGGGCGATACCTCGGTGACCGAAGGCCAGACCGCTCATTACACGTTGAACCTGACCCAGCCGGCAGCCACCGAAGTCACGGTGACCCTCTCGTATAAAGGTGTGGCCCAGGACGGTTCGGACTTCAACGGCGTGTACACCGTGAAGATTCCAGCCGGCCAAAGCACTGCGACGTTCGATATCAAGACCATCGACGACAAGCTGACCGAGCCTACGGAGAAGTTCGAGATCAGCATCTCCGGTACCTCCGGCGGTAACTTCGAGAACCTGGTTGTCAGCACCACCAACGGTAAAATCGAAACGTCGATCATCGATAACGATGCACCACCGACCATCGACCTGGATGCCAACAACTCCAGCGGCGCCACCGGGAACGACTTCAAGACCACGTTCACCGAGGGCGGCACTGGCGTGTCGATTGCTGACACCGACATCCGCATCACCGACCCGGACAGCACCCAACTGACTGGCGCCACGGTGGTGCTGACCAATACTCAGCCGAACGACTTGCTGGACTACAGCAAGGTCAGCGGTATGAACGTGACCTCGGTCACGGATCCTGTCACCGGCAAGATCACCCTGACCCTGACCGGGACGGCGTCGCTGGCTGACTACATGCAGCAGATCAAGAACATCACGTTCAGCAACAGCAGCGAAGACCCGAGCACCACGCCACGGACCATCACCGTGACCGTGACCGACGGCGGCAACTACTCGAACGTAGCGACCACCACAGTCAACGTAGTGGCGGTCAACGACGCACCGGTTGCCACTGGCGGCGCCGTCACCGGCACCGAAGACACATCGCTGAAGCTGACTTGGGCCAATTTCGGGGTCACCGATGTGGATTCCCCTCAGGCCAGCCTCGGGGTGAAAATCACCGAGCTGCCGGTCGCTGGCAAGCTGCAGTACCTGGCAGCGGACGGCACCACCTGGACCAACGTGACAGCCGGCCAGACCTTCACCAAGGCGCAGATCGACGGCGGCCAGTTGCGCTTCACGCCAAACGCCAACGAATCCGGAGCCGACGGCTACGGCGGCACCGGTGTGGGCAACAAGCAGGCTGACTACGCACAGTTCAAGTTCCAGCCAACCGATGGCAAGGACCTGGGCACCAGCGCTACCGTGAAAGTCGACATCACCCCGGTTGCGGATGCGCCGACGTTGAGCGTTGCCGATAACAACATCGCATCGGTAGGCCTGACCAAGCAGAGCTGGAACAGCATTGCGAACCTGGGCAGCAACGGTAATGGCGCCTCGGCAACCGAGCTGAAAAATGCGATCAATAAAGCTGGCACACCTAACAGCACGACGATTTCGACTGACGTCACGTCAACCGCAGACGTAGCAGCCGGTGCCGGATCGAAGACTTCTGGCCTGATCTACCTGGAAGCAGGCAAGTCCTATACCTTCAGTGGCTACGGCGATGACAGCATCCTGGTCAACATCGGGGGTAAAGACGTGGCCAGCGGTACATGGGGTTCGAACTCCGGCCAGTTCAGCGGCACGTTCATCCCGACCAGCAATGGCTACTACAGCATCGATATTTACCACGCGAACCAGGCAGGTGCCGGTAGCTATGACGTCAACCTGTCGGTCAACGGTGGGGCGGCGACGAACCTGAGTAATACCAACATCCCGATCTACACCGGGGTCAACGACCTGATCAACGCAGGTGCCCAGGTGTCTGACCTGCACGGCACCAACGGCCAGGGCTACTACGACGCGTATAAGCTCAACGAAGGGCTGGAAAACGGCACGGTCAAACTGACCAAGGTCACCACCGGCCTGACCGATACCGACGGTTCGGAAACCCTGAGCGTGAAGATTGGCAGCATCCCGGTGGGCGCAGTGCTCAGCGATGGTGCCGGGCATACCTTTACGGCTACCAATGGCCAGACCGAAGTCAATGTCACCGGTTGGGACCTCAATAATTTGAGCCTCAAACCGCTGCCTTACACCAGCGGCCAGTACAACCTGACCGTGACGTCGACCTCCACCGAAAGCCTCGGCGGCTCGGCCACAACCGTGGCCAATGTGCCTGTCAAGGTGTACCCGGCCACCTATAGCGGGAGCACGGCGACTTCGGGCGATGACAACGTCATCGGTAGCAGCAGCAACGACATCATCGTGGCGGACGTTTCTGGCCTGAACGTGGTACAGGGCAAGAACTACAACATCGCGTTCATGATCGATACGTCGGGCAGTATGGGTTCGGACTCGGTAGCGGCGGCGAAAACCTCGCTGACCACCGTGTTCAACTCACTGAAAAACAGTATCGGCTCCAGCACCTCTGGCACCGTGAACATCTTCCTGGCGGACTTCAGTGACCAGGTCAATCGCACGGTTACAGTCAACCTGAAAGACCCGGGTGCACTGGATGCGCTGCAGAAAGTCCTGGATAAGATGGTGTCGACCGGCGGCACCAACTACGAAGACGTGTTCAAGGCGGCATCCAACTTCTTCAAAAGTGGCCTGGCGACTGGCAACACTGGCGCAATCAACACCACATATTTCATCACTGATGGTGAACCGACGTTCTATCAGCGTGCTGAGCAGACCAACCCGACCTTGTACGGCAACGTCAAGCTTGATGACGTCGTTAACATGAACAACTACACCTTAGGTACCGCCACCCGGATCAATATCGAGTCGAATATCTCCCTTGAGATCAACTCTGTCGGTAAGGTGACCCTCTGGTACTACGGCACAGCGTACGACCGGGGGACCATCCACGCCCAAGGGGATGGCACCTATGAGACATCCGTTCGTGACGGTTATGGCAGCTACACCGATACAGCCACCGCTACCAACTCGCAGAACGCGTTCGCACTGCTCAAAGGCCTGTCCACAGGTGGCGTAGAAGCCATCGGCCTTAAAAGCGGGGTCGGCCTGGAGCAGTTGGCACCGTACGACAGCGACAACAAGCCACAAGCCAACATCGATCCCAAGGACCTGGCCAACGCCATCCTCGGGAGCAGCGAGGCTACCCTGCCGGGTGCCGACCGTGTCGATGGGGGTGACGGCAACGACATCCTGTTCGGCGACCTGGTGAGCTTCCCGGGCATTACCGGCGAGGGCTATAACGCCATCCAGACCTACGTGGCAGGGAAAAACGGCGTGGCGGTTGCTGCTGTCACCGGCCAGGATGTGCACAAGTACATCACCGAGCACTACAACGAGTTCAACACCTCGGGTGCCAAGGACGGTAATGACACCCTGCTGGGTGGCTCGGGTGATGACATCCTGTTCGGCCAGGGCGGCAACGACTACCTGGACGGTGGCAAGGGCAACGACATCCTGTTGGGCGGCACGGGTAACGACACGCTGATCGGCGGCCAGGGCAATGACATCCTGATCGGCGGCACTGGTGCCGATACCTTTGTCTGGAGATCCGGTGACGTCGGCAACGACGTGATCAAGGACTTCAAGGCCTCGGAAGGCGACCGTATCGACCTGCGTGACCTGCTCAAGGGTGAAACCGACAGCACCATCGACAACTTCCTGAAGTTGACCACGGTGGATAACGTGACCACGCTGCAGATCAGTTCCGAAGGCAAGCTCAACGCCGCCGGTGGCCTAGCCAATGCAGATGTGACGATCAAGCTGGAAGGTAACAACTGGTCCGGCCAGACGATCAATTCGTTGATCAGTGGTGCTGACCCGACCATCAAGGTCGATCACACCTAATGAACCAATGACCCGGCCGCCTCTTGAGGCGGCCGATTCATTTGCGGCCACCGTTCACTGGCATGGGGCAACGATTGCACGGCATACTCACGTCCAATCGCGCTCCGTTGGCCTATGCTGCTGACAGGCTGTCGTCAGTTCTCCTCATGAGGGATGTTCAATGTTCTACGTGCAACGTGATGCACAGGGTGAGCTGATTCGCGCCGAAGCGGTTGCCTTCGCCGAATCGACCGGCACCCTGCCCGCGGATCATCATGAGATCCAGGCCTGGTTTGCCAATGAAGAAGCGGAGCTGAGCCTCAAGCAGCTCAAGCACAGTGACTCGGAGATGATCCGGGTGCTGGAAGACTTGATTCAGGTGCTGATCCAGAAAGGCGTGATCAACCTCACGGACCTGCCGGTTGCCGCGCAAGCCAAGCTCAAGGATCGCAGCCACGCACGGGAATCACTGGGTGGCCTGAGCCACCTGATCAATGATGATGAGACCGGCCTGATCTGAGGCCGGCCACGGCCTCAGCGCCAGGGCGCCGGCTCGCCAAACAGCTGGCCCTGCACGCCAAAAATCCCCATCTCGCGAATCACCTGCAACTCACCCTCGGTTTCGACCCGCTCGGCAATCAGCGGCAAGTCGATGCTGTGGGCTGCGCGCTGGATAGCTTCGATAAACAGGCGCTTGTCGCTTTCCTGGTCGATGTCGCGGATGTAGCTGCCATCGATCTTCAGGTAGGCCAGGCCCAGGCGCGCCAGGTTGCCGATCATGCTGAAGCGCCCGCCAAAACGTTGCAGGCTGAGGGAGAAGTTCAGCTCTCGCAGACGCTGGGTCAACTGCTCCAGTACCGCCTGTTCGGGCAGTTGCTCTTCACCGATTTCCAGGGTCAGGCGCGGGCCCAGGTTGGAATGCTGACGCAGCAGGTCGAACACGCGGTTCAGGGCTTGGGGGTCTGCCAGCGTGGCCGCAGACAGGTTCAGGGCCAACGAATGTTCATGGTTGGCCATCTGCTTGAGCACCAGCTCGAGCATCAGTCGGTCCAGACGCGCCGACCAGCCAAACCGCTCCAGCCAAGGCAGGAAACGGCCGGCCGGGATGGTGTGGCCCTGATCGTCCACCAAACGCGAGAGCACTTTGTAGTGCAGGATCAGTTGCGGATCCTGGGTGGCCACCACCGGCTGGAAGTACAGCTCGAAGCGTCGCTGGCTCAGCGCCAGGTCCAACAGTGAGTGCCAGGCATGATGATCGTCGCCGACGCTGGCGGCAGCGCTGTGGTCCAGGCACACCCAACTTACGTCACCCAGGGTTTCGGCCTGGGCCAATGCCTGGTCGGCCAGGGTCAGCAGGGCCTGGGGGGAATCACCGTGACTGAACGGCGCCAGGCCGATACAGGCAACCGGCGAAACGTCACTGGCGCCGGTGGCTTGCAGGCTTTGCAGGGTGCTTTCCAGGTTCTGCGCCAGTTGCATCGCCTCTTCACGCATCAGCCCCGGCGCCAACACGGCAAACTCGCCGCCGCGGATGCGCGTAATCAGGTTGTGGGTTTCCGGGTACGGCTCGCACTGGCGCAGCAGTTGCTCGCCGACTGCCTGCAGCAGCTGGTCGGTGCGCTGGCCACCGAGGCGCTGGTTGAGGCCGGCCAGGTCCTTGACCCGCAGCACCAGCAGGTAGCCTGAACTGGTTTCTTCGGGGTTGCTGACCCGGGCATTGAGTTGCATCTCGAAATAACGACGGTTGGCCAGGCCCGTGAGGTTGTCCTGATAGGATTCCACCCGCAGTTTTTCGCTGCGCTCGGCCTGTTCCTGGAACAGCGCCTTGAGCTTTTCCACCATCTGGTTCATCGCCTGTACCACGCGGCGCAGCTCCGGGGTGCGCGGCAGATCCGGCAGGCTCAGGAACTCACGACGGGCAATGGCATGGGACTGTTTGACCATATAGTCCAGAGGCTTGAGTTGCCGGCGTAGTAACAGCGCACCCAGCACCGCACTGACGGCGCCGCACAGCAGCAGCCAGCCCAGGCTGCCCAGAGCGCTCTGCCAGAGCTTGGCCAGGGCGAACATCGGATGGCTGACCACCTCGACCCGCGCCGCCTGCTCCCAGCCACGACTGACCAGGGCGTCGCCGCCGGCCGGTTCCAGGCCGATCAACTTGACGAACCAGTTGGGCACGCCGTTGTTGTCGGGGATACCACTGCGCTCGACGATGACCTGGTCATTGGTCACGTCGACCACGCGGATGCTCGCGTAATAACCGCTGTCGAAGATCGAGCTGACCAGCAGTTCGACCATCGCCGGGTCGTCGATATTGGGCGTCAGGGACAGCGCCAGGGCGGTCGCCGCGTCCTGCGCGTGGGAGCGCAGTTGGTTCACGTATTGGGTACGCGAACTTTCCAGGCTGACCATGAAGCTGCCGCTGAAGGCGACCACCAGGAACAGACAGATAGCGATCAACAGCTGTTTGAACAGTGACATCTGAACAGTTACTCCTAGTTGGCCGGCTCGGCTGGGAAGCCTTCCGCCCGCATTTTTTTCAACACATCCTGCCAGCGCGACAGGCGCTTGGTGTCGCCAACCTTTTTGTTGCCTTTGGCGCCGGGCAGGTACAAGCCTTCGGCGTTGAAGGAGTAGACCGGCAGCAAGTCGGTCCGTTGGCTGGCAGGCTGGATCTCGTCGATCAGGCTGTCGAGTACCAGTGGCATGGCCTCTGGCGTCGAATAATAGGTCAAGACCATATGGGCGCGATTCTGCCGCAATGCCTTGACGTAGGTAATGCGCAATTTGTCGCTGGAGACGCCCAGGTGTCGCAGGCTGAAATACTTGGCAATGGCATAGTCTTCACAATCGCCGGCGCCCTTCCACAGGGCTTCGATGGGCGTCTCCCAATAATCGACCTGGCTCCATAAGTCGACATCTTCGACATAGCGCACCCGCTTGTTGAAGAACAGGTTGACCACCTTGAGCTGCTCCAACTCGCTGCCTTGTTTTTGCGTGGCCAGCAGCCGCTGCCAGTCGTCGATACGCTGCTGGCCCGCGCCCAGTGGTCCATATAGCGCTGTAGCGCGCCGGCTGATCTGGGAAAAATCCCAATCGGCATGCAGCCCGCCAGGCAATAAGCCAGCCAGCAGCAGCGCTGAAAACAGCCAGCACAGGATCCGCGAGGGAGTAAAACGTACCGCCAATGGCTTCAGTCCGTAGAAAGAGACGGAGAATCATTCGATGGTGAAGGGTCAGTCGGCAAAAGACAATGGCACAGTGCAATCACCCAGTGTCCACTCAGCTAAAGCAATCGCACTTGTAAGACGCCCGCCAGCCATAATGTGCGATGTAAAACCGCGCTGTTGAGTCGCTTACAAAGGGAAACTTTGCCTGTTTGACAAGCCTGCATGCAATCTCTAGTGTTCTTTGGATCCAATTAGCCAAAACCCATTCCAACAAGAAAGGAGGATAGCGTAGTCGTGACGCACAAGCCGAACCCTTTGAGCAGCATCAAGATCAGTGGGCCCATTCCCGCTCACCTCGCGCGCTCCGTTATTGAAGAAACATTGCGCAACGCCATACTGGATGGTCGCCTGCCCTGCGGCACCGCCATGCGCCAGCAAGAGCTGGCCAGCCTGTTCGGGGTCAGCCGGATGCCAGTGCGCGAAGCCCTGCGCCAGCTGGAGGCACAGTCGCTGTTGCATGTGGTAACCCATAAAGGCGCCGTGGTTGCTCCGCTGATTGAAGATAACTCGGCGGAGACCTACGCCCTGCGTATTCTCCTGGAGTCGGAAGCACTGCGCTTATCGATCCCATTACTCACCCAGAGCGATATCGAGCAGGCGGGTGCCTTGATCGACACCCTTGAGTGCGAAACCGACTACACCGAAATCGGCCGGCTCAACCGCCTGTTTCACATGGCGTTGTATGGCAAGGCACCCAACCAGCGGTTGTTGAACCTGGTGGAACACGGGCTGAACGAGGAGGAGCGGTTCCTGCGCTTCAACCTTGAAGCCATGGGACTGGGCGAAACCTCCCAGGAGGACCATCGCGAGCTGCTGAATCTGGTCGCGCAGAAAAAAGTCGAGCAGAGCGTGCTGACGCTGCGTAATCACCTGATGCGCGGCATGGAAGTGATCACTCAATACCTCAACAGCATTGAACAGGACAACGACAAAGGTCCGCGTTGACTTCTCCCGGCTTTAGCCGCCCAGTGCGCGACCTGGATGACCAGGCGCCGCACACGCCCAAAGCCGGTCCATGCCTGCCGTCACCCTCCTGGATGGTTGCGCCAACAGACTCGATATCGACCGATAGGAACCTGCAGCGTTGCAAAGCAATAATGGATCAAACCCTGCCCGTTAAGTCCACCCACATAAAACTCGCAAACAACAAGGAAAGTTCCCACCCCGAACAGTAAGTTCAACTGCAGCATTTCCCTTCCTGCAAAAAAACCTTATACAACTCAGAAAGTATTTGAACACTTAACCAAGTGATTATTCTTTAATTGGTCTTGGCACTTCATTCGAAAGCGTAGGCACAGGCTTGGGCATAGCTGTGGACGACGCGCGCTCCAACAAGAATAGGATGCTTTGTCACTACCTGTTGCTTGCCGGGCAACGAAGTACTCGCCAACAACCCACGCTTGGTTCTAAACAAACTTTTTATTTGAGTCGACATAACGACTTATAGGCATTAACCATGTTTCAACTACAAGAACTACTTAGACATAAAAAACAACAATTACATGAACATCCGATATTCCTGGAAATCAATTCTTTCCCGCAACTACAACACTTTATGCAAAATCATGTGTTCGCCGTCTGGGACTTCATGACCCTGACCAAACGCCTGCAACAGGACCTGACCTGCATCCGCCTGCCCTGGCTGCCGCCGACAGACCCACAGGCCGCGCGGCTGATCAACGAAATTGTCCTGGACGAGGAATCAGACCAGCGCCAGGGCGTCGGGCACAGCAGTCACTTCGAACTGTATCTGGAGGCCATGCGCGAGGTGGGAGCCTGCACCATCACCATCGAACGATTCATCGCGTTGCAGCGTGAGGGAGCAAGCGTCGACAGCGCCTTGGCACAGATCACCATTGATCCTGCGGTAGAGCGCTTTGTGCGGCACACCCTGGACGTCGCCTTGAACGCACCGACCCATTGTGTCGCCGCGACCTTCCTGCATGGCCGCGAAAGTGTCATCCCGGCGATGTTCAAGCGCCTCCTGGAAGGCTGCGATGTCGCTCATCGGCAAGCCCCCAGCTTGTGCTATTACCTGCAGCGGCACATCGAGCTGGACGCCCAGGGTCATGAACCGGCCGCAGAACACCTGCTACAGCGGCTGATCCAGGCAGATCCCCTGCGCGAACAACAGGCCTGGAATGCTGCCATCAGCGCCGTAGAGAGCCGCATCGCCCTGTGGGACGGCCTGCGCCGGCACGCAGGATGCCAGGAGGTGAGCCTGTGACCGCTGCCGACTACCGCTCATTCGCGACCGACTGGGAGCAGCAGGCGACCATCCGTACTCGCCCGCGTCGCCTGCTGGAAGATGACGACAAGTTGATCTATCCCCTATGTCGTCAACCGTTGGTGCTCAGTGCAGGCTTTCTGGAGCATTGTCCGCAGTGGCGCGAGTTTGTCCTGGTGCAGACGTTCTACAAATTCATCAACGACGTGGTGATCTTTGAAACCGAGATCGTCGATAAAACCGCGAGGAGCATCGCCAAGAATCGCTTTTCAATCCCCTTCCCTGTGGCCTGCCGCTACGCCGCCATGACCGTGGTGGTCGATGAGGATTACCACGCCCTCGTTGCCCTGGACTTCATGCAGCAAACGCAGGAGAAGACGGGTATTGCGCCGCTGGCGCTACCTGCGGCCATCGAGTTGAGCCGTGCCATACCCAGCGCGCAGGCCCACGTACCGGCGCATCTGCGTGATGCCGTGGAGCTGATCGGCGTGGCGATTGCCGAGAACACAGTCACCCATGACGTGGCGGCGTTTGCCAAGGATGACAGCGTCAAACAGTCGGTAAGGGGGTTGATGGCCGACCATCTGGCTGATGAGGGCCGCCACGCCAGCTTCTGGACCGGCCTGGTGCGGCTCTACTGGCAAACGGCAAGCGAAGCAGACCGCCACTGTCTCGCCCAGATGCTGCCGATCTTCCTGCAGCACTATTTGACCAATGACCTGCAAAGGGACTTTGACCTGCTGTTGATCGACCATCTGGATATCAGTCCCTCCGTCCGCGAAGCTTTGCGGGTCGAGGTAAATGCCCTGGCCTTTCCCATCACCCGCCAGCACCCGCTGATCAGCAACATCATGGGTTTCCTGCGCCGCAGCGGGCTGCTGCAAACACCCTGCGTCGCCCAGGCGATGAGCGCGTATCTGCCCGTATCCGGGAGCCCGTCATGAGACGCCTTGGGATTAGGCTGGTCGGTACCAGTACGGCCTTGCACGAGCTGACGCAGGCCCTGAAACCCTATGGTCATGACCTTGGTGCACAGGAGCCGGCCATCGACTTGCTGATTGAAGACGGCACTCAGCCCGTCACCCAGGATTCGCCCGGCATGGTCGTGATGAGCCTGCGCCTGGCCATCGGCCCCTTGAGCGAGTGCGGCCTGCCGGCCCTGCAAATACGCTGCTATGACCGCGTATCGCAACTGCTGGCCGTGCTGGATGTAGCACCGCCAGCCTGCGGCAACGGTCAACAACTGCGACGCCAGGCGGTGACACAGTTGGTCGAGCGGATTGTGCGGCAGGTCAGCGGCTTCGCGCGCAACCCCGGACATTTTGCCCAGCGTGCGAGCGCCTCCCCCCTTCCAGAGCAAAGCCTGCAAGGCCTGGAGGGGCTGGCCTACTTGCATCGCCTTAACCGGACCGATGAGCCGGCGCTGCTGCAAAAAGCCCGGACGCCGCTGATCAAACAGTTGGAGCACAGCTTGCGGGTCTTCGCCGATAGGCCGGCCCTGGAGATCGCCGACCTCAGCCTGAGTTATCGACGCCTGTTACGGCACAGCCTGGCGATCCAGCAGGTTTTGCGGCCGTTGCTCGGGCCTGGGCAGGTGCCCGTGGTCGGTATTTGCCTGGGCAAGTCGGTTGAGTTGTATGCCAGCATTCTGGCGATTCTTGGCTGCGGCGCGGTCTATCTGCCATTGGAGCCGGGCCATCCGCTGCCGCGCCAGCGGGCCATGCTGGAGAATGCAGGGGCCACGGTGTTGCTCGATGACGGCCAACATCCGTTGCGCGAGCATTTCACTGGGGTGGATGTCAGCGGCATAGACAGCCGGCACATGGACGAGCGCTGTCCCCTGGCCCTGACGTTACCCTCGATTGATAGCGCCAGCATGGTGCTCTACACCTCCGGCACCACCGGCCAGCCCAAGGGCGTTTTGCTCAGCCAGCAGAACCTGGCCCATTTCTCGGCGTGGTACAGCCAGTATGTCGAGCTCAGTGAGCACAGCCGCGTACTGCAATTTTCTTCCTTGAGTTTTGACTCTTCACTGATCGACCTTTTTCCGGCCCTGAGCCAGGGCGCGACCCTGATTGTTCCCAGCGAAGAACAGCGTCGCGACCCTCGCCAGTTGGTGGAACTGATCCGGCAACGGCGCATCACTCATGCCTTCCTGCCACCTGCGCTGTTGAGCCTGCTGCCGATGGATCGGCCGCTGGGCCTGGAGCACCTGCTGACCGGCGGTGATATCTGTGAGCCCCATGTCATTGAGCAAATGGCCGGGCAATGCGCCCTGCACAACCTGTATGGCCCGACAGAGGCCACGGTGCTGGTCAGCAGCCGGCGGATGCGGGCTGACGACAGCAATCTCAACCTCGGCATGCCCATCGCCAACAGTCAGGTGCTGATCCTCGACGAGCAGCGCCGACCGGTTGAGGATCAGGTGGTTGGCGAGCTGTACATCGCAGGCCCTGGAGTAAGCCTTGGGTATGTGAACCAGCCACGGCAGACCGCCGAGCACTTTGTGCACCTTGCGCTGCCTGATGGCCGAACCCTGCGCACCTATCGCACGGGAGACATGGCGAAATGGACTGCAGAGGGCATCGAACTGGTCGGGCGCCAGGACCAGCAGGTGAAGATCCGCGGTTTTCGGGTCGAGCCCCAGGAGATTGAGCAGTGTTTGCGCGCCAGCCAGTTGTTTCGCCAGGTGGCGGTGGTGATTAATCGTGAGCGAAGAATTCTCGTGTTCGTGGCACACGCTGATCCCAGCTATTCGGGCGCGGCCCTGGCAGCGCTCAAGCAACACGCCAGGCAAACGCTGCCGGACTATATGCAGCCGACCGTATTCACTGAGTTGACGAGCCTGCCCTATGGCAGCAATGGCAAAGTTGATCGCCAGGCATTACAGGCACTGGTCGTGCAGGCCGTCTCGGATAACCCCCATTGCCTCCCCCAAACGCCGGTGGAAGCGCAATTGCTGGACCTGTGGAGTGAGCTGCTGGGGTTGCCGGTCAACGAGATCTCGACTGACGACAGTTTTTTCCATCTCGGCGGTCACTCCATTCTGCTTTCGACCATGCTCCTGCGGATTCGCGAGTTGTACGGACGCAGCCTGCCCCTCAACCGGTTTATCGAAGCGCCAACGGTGCAGACACTCGCGGCGTTGATGGGCGACAGCGCGCCGGGGACGGCGCCCACCGCCCGGGCGATAAGCGATGCACTACGCCCGCTGGATATCCCCGTGCTGCCAGGGGCGCGTGCCGGTGATCGCCACAAGGCTATCGTGACCGGCGCCAACAGCTTTTTGGGTATACATATCGTCGAAGCCTTGCTGGTGGCCGGAGCGACAGAAGTCGCCTGCCTGGTTCGCGAAAACCCAGGACAATCGGCCGCCATACGGTTTGCCGACGCCATGCGTGAATACCGCCTGGAACACCTGGACCTGAGCCGCGTACGGGTATACACCGCTGACCTGCGCCAACCTCGTTTAGGCCTGGAGGCACAGGCATATGAACGCCTCGCCCGCCAGTTCGGGGTGCTGGTACACAGCGCGGCCCACGTCAATCACGTCATGGACTACGCATCGCTGGCCAAGGACAACGTGGAGCCGGTCATTGAATGCCTGCGCCTGTGCGAAACCCATTGCAAGAAAGTGCTCAATTTCGTCTCCACACTATCCGCGTCGAGTAGCGTTGGGGCCGACGGGCAAGTGCTTGAAGCGCCGGCGGCAAGCACCCCACCGCTGTACATCAAGAACGGCTACAACCTGTCCAAATGGGTGGCCGAACGTCTATTGGGGCGTTCCGCCGGACAAGGTGCCTGGATCAATATCTATCGACCCGGGAACATCAGTTTCAATAGCCACAACGGTGTCTGCCAACCCCACAAGAACCGCCTGCTGCTGATGCTCAAGGGATCGCTGCAGCTGGGCCGGGTGCCACGCCTGGGCTTGAACTTCGACCTGATGCCGGTGGATTTCCTGGCACGGTTCATTGCCTTCCACAGTGGCAACTACGTTGCCGAGCGTAGCGTCTTCAACCTGCACAATCCGCAGCCCCTGAGGTGGGAAACCTACGTGGAGTCGTTTCGCCAGGCAGGTCATGCGTTCGAGTTGGTGAGCGTCGCGGATTGGCAGCACCATCTGCGCGAAGTAGGTCGCGAGAATGCCCTTTTCGGTGTGCTCGGGTTCTACCTCAATGGGCTGGGAGAAGACATCGGCGATATTTCGATGATTCGCCATGAGAACGCACGCCATGGCGTCGAACAAATGGGTGTGCAGTATCCCGAAAAAGCACCCGAGTTATTACGCAGAGGATGCCAATACCTCAATGCCATCGGCTTTCTGTGACCCCCGCCTTCAGGAAATACTTATGAGACAGCTGCAACCCGATACGTTGATCAAAAACCCCTTGGGCAGGCCTGTGGTGTCATCTGTGGTGATTGCCTGCAGCGCCGATGAGCTATGGGCGGTCGTGGGGCGTTTCGAGGGATTTGACGCGTTCATTCCTGCCCTGGCCCGTATCAGCATGACGGGCAGCGGGGTGGGATCGCTACGCAAGAAATGGTTCCACGATGGCAATATCGTCGTGGAACAGCTCAACAGCCACGATGCGCGGACGATGCACATGACGTGGACGACGATCTATAACACCTTGGGCGTGGCCCGACTGTGGGCGGCAATGGCTGTTGAGTCGCTTGAGGGGCAACAAGCGCGGGCGACCTGGACCATCATCGCCGAGCCCGTTGATGCCCGCGATAAAAAGGGGTTTGAACAGTTTATTCAGGACTTCGCCGACAGTGCACTGGATAACGTACGCCGGTTGCTTGGCTGAAAAAAATGGCGCAGTGCACTGCTGCACTGCGCCATATTTACCCCGTGGTGATCAGATCTTGAAACTGTCGACCAACTGCTTCAAGCGATTGGCTTGTTGTGACAGCGCGTCACAGTCTTTCAAGGTCTCGTTGAGGTTGGCCACACCTTGCTGGTTCAGCAGGTTGATCTGGTTGATATCAACATTGAGGGTTTCCACCACGGCAGTCTGTTCCTCAGTGGCTGCCGCCACCGATTGGTTCATGCCATCAATCTCGACGATTCGCTGGGTCACGCTGATCAAGCGCTCACCGGCCTGGTTGGCAACCTCGACACTTTCTTCGCTGGACACCTGACTGGCGTTCATTGTGGTGACCGCTTCGCGTGAACCGATCTGCAACGAGGTGATCATCTTGTGGATCTCCTCCGCCGATTCCTGGGTACGGTGAGCCAGGTTGCGCACCTCGTCGGCGACCACGGCAAAGCCACGGCCGGCTTCACCGGCACGGGCCGCTTCAATGGCGGCATTGAGGGCCAGCAGGTTGGTTTGCTGAGAGATGCCTTTGATCACATCGAGAATGTGGCCAATGTTGTCGGTACTGGCATTCAAGGTTTCGATCTGCGTGCAGGACAAGCTGATCTTCTGCGACAGCTCGGACATCGCCAGGATGGTTTTCTCCACCACTTGGCGACCGTCATCGGCTTGCTCGCTGGCGCCACTGGCGTGTTGCGAGGCGTCAGCGGCGTTACGGGCGATTTCCTGGGTGGCGGCACCCAGTTCGTTAATGGCCGCAGCAACGCTGTTGGTACGGGCGCTCTGCTCGTCGGAGCCGATGATCGAGGCGTTGGACGATGCCATCACGCGCTGGGAAAGATCGTGTACATGCCTGGTCGCCGAGGACACTTCGCTGATCGAGGCATGGATACGCTCGACAAACTGGTTGAACGCACTACCCAGCTCACCGAATTCATCTTTGCTTTCCACGACCAGGCGGCGGGTCAGGTCACCCTCGCCTTGGGCAATGTCCTGCATCGCGCGGCCCATGGTGGTCAGTGGGCGCATCAGCACCTGGATCAACAGGCTCAGCAACACGGCAATCGCTGTGACGGCAATAAACATCGCGATCAAAGCGGAGGTGCGGAATTTACCCAGGGGGGCGTAGGCTTTGTCCTTGTCGATCGACAGGCCTATGTACCAATCTGCACCCGGCAAGCCGCTGATCGGGGTGAAGGACAGGATGCGGTCCTGACCATTGAGGACGACATCCTGATTAACCTTCTCAATCCGGACACCGCTGCCTGGGTAGATATCCTTGAGGTTTTTCATTACCTGCTCTTGGTCAGGGCTGACGATTACCTGCCCATCGCCGCTGACCAGGAACGCGTGGCCAATCCCGCCGAAGTCCACCGAGTTGATGATCTTCACCAGGGTTTGCAGGCTCAAGTCGCCACCCACTACACCCAGCAGCTCACCATTTTTCTTGACCGGCATCGCGATGGTGACGATCAAACCACCGACGGCGGCCATATAAGGCGGCGTCAGCATGGGTTTGTCGGCAGCGACCGCTTGCTTGTACCACGGGCGCTGACGCGGATCGTAGCCTTCAGGCATTTTTGCGTCAGGACGCTGAGTGAAGACACCGTTGGTTGAGCCAACGTAGGTGAACTGGAAGTTCGAGGTGAACGCCGGTTGATCAACCAGGCCGGGGAGGTCGGCGTTTGCGCCTTGATGAGCAACGTTCTGCGCAAGGTTCTCCAGGACCAGTATCCGGCCACTGAGCCAGTTCTGCACACTGCTGGCAGTCAGGTCACCCGACTGCTCAATAGATGACTCCAGATTTTGCCTGATGGTGTTGCGCTGCAGGTAGTCGTTGTACAACGTAAACAGCGCGAAGGCCAAAACCACAACGCCTGACGCGGCCAACAGAATTTTATGACTGAACTTGAGATTCATTTCATCGACTTCTTTTTGCCAAAAGGGGGTGAGCGTGCCGAATGCAACGTTCCATGTACGGTATAGGCGGACTCTACGACCGCTCTATTTCAGTGCACGCATGGCTCATCAGGCTTTCGGCCAAGGTTGGACAAATCTTAGGAATTTGTGGGATACATCTTCTTTTTATGCAGGAAACTGACAGGCGGTCAGCAGAGGACACATAAGCCCCCAAAACGACAAAACCCCCGTCTGCGTTAACAGACGGGGGTTTCGGAATTTGATCTTGACGATGACCTACTCTCACATGGGGAAACCCCACACTACCATCGGCGATGCATCGTTTCACTGCTGAGTTCGGGATGGGATCAGGTGGTTCCAATGCTCTATGGTCGTCAAGAAATTCTGTGTACCAGAGCGTTGCACTAGCAACGGTCCGGTGAAATTCATGGACTTCTACATAAACAAAACCCCTGTTTGCGTTAGCAAACAGGGGTTCTGGAATTTAATCTTGACGATGACCTACTCTCACATGGGGAAACCCCACACTACCATCGGCGATGCATCGTTTCACTACTGAGTTCGGGAT
>NZ_JAARMB010000003.1:0-446030 GCF_012985615.1 Pseudomonas sp. WS 5412 | reverse complement strand
GACTCAAGCCCTGGTCATCATTGGCCGCAAGCTGGCGCGCATCGCCTTTTCGCTCATGAAAAACCTGAGCGAATACCAGTCAAAAGCGGTTTTGGGGGCTTCCCCAAAACCATAGAATCTCCCACATGTCGCATAAAAAAGCCCCGCCTGATTGCTCAGGCGGGGCTTTTTAATTGCCGTTGGAATCAGGCGAGGGGTTTAGGCTCGTGCTCTTCTTCCAGGGCTTTTGGGTTGTGCTCTACCACTTCTTCAACGGAACGCAGGTTCTCGTCGATGGTTGGGGCAGTGTGCTCAACTTCTGCTTCGATGGCCGGTGCTGGCGCAACCGCTTCGACGACGGCCGGGGCCGCCGCTGCTGCTGCTTCGGCTTCTTTCTGCAGACGCTCGGCTTCACGCTTGCGACGACGCACTTCACGCGGGTCGTTAGGCGCACGGCCGTTTTCGGTCAGGGCGCTGACAGGGGCTTCAACCACCGGGGCGACCACTTCGGCAACCACTGGGGTTTCCACAACCACCGGAGCAGGTTCGGCAACCACAACCGGTTCTGCAACCACCGCTGGTTCGGCGATAACCACTTCAGCAACCGGTGCTGGAGCTTCTTCTACCGGTGCCGGGGCAGGTGCTTCGGCGACGACGGCCGGCTCGGCAGTCCACTGGAAGGCGGTCTGTTCTTCGCGAACTTCACGCACTTCTGGGGTTGCTTCAGCGGCTGGCGCTTCGACAACAGCTTCGACCACAGGCTGGGGCTCAACCACGATTGCAGGTGCAGCCACTACTTCGGCTTCAGGCTGGGCTTCGCGGACCGGTGCAACTTCAACTTCTACAGCGGCAGGTGCTTCGACCACGGTGGTGGCTTCGACAACCGGTGCTTCAACTGCGGCAGTTTCCTGCACGGCAGCGGTGGCACGTTCGGCCTGCTGGTTGGCTTCGGCTTCGGCAGGTGCACTGATGACCGAGCTGGCAACTGCAGCGGTAACGGCCAGGCCAGCAGCCAGTTCGGTGCTGGTCGGTTCGTTGTTGGCGCTTTCTTCAGTGGCTTCGCCGGTCTCTTCCGAGCCTTCGATCACATTGCCGTTGGCGTCACGCTGACGCTCACGGCGGTTGCTGCGGCGACGCTGGCCACGGGAGCGGCGGCGTGGGCGATCGCCTTCGGCGTTGTCCTGGCCATCTTCCTGTGGCTGTTCGTCGTTGTTCAGCAGTTCTTCTTCGCTGGCTGCGGCAGCCTGCTCGGCGCGTGGTTGACGCTCTTCACGCGGTGGGCGTGGAGCGCGTTCTTCACGGGGCTGGCGGGCCGGGCGTTCTTCAGTCGCGACATCAGTTGCTACGGCGGCAACAGCTGGGGCTGCGTCCAAAGGTTCACGCAGTTCACGTACACGTTCTTCACGCTCGCCACGTGGCTTGCGATCTTCACGCGGGGCGCGAGGGGCACGGGGTGCGCGTTCTTCACGTGGTGCACGCTCTTCGCGCGGAGCACGTTCTTCACGGGCTACGGCCGGGGTTTCTTCACGGGCTTCGCGCGGCTGGCGCTCTTCACGGGGTGCGCGCTCTTCACGCGGTGCACGTTCTTCGCGAGGCTTGCGCTCTTCGTCACGGCGACCGTTGCGGTTACGGCTCTGCTGGCGACCGTTGCGACGCTCTTCGTTGCGGGCAGGGCGTTCAGCGGCTGGCTTCTCGACCACGGCTGGAGCAACAGGCTCTTCCTTGGTGGCGAACAGGCTGACCAGCGACTTCACCAGGCCCTTGAACAGGCTTGGCTCCGGCAGGACGGCAGGCGCGGCCACCGGGGCGGCGACTTCAGTCGGTACCGGTGCGTTGGCACGGGCCGGTGCGGTCTTGACCGCGGCTTCCTGGCGCACCAGGGTGCGGGTTGCGGCGGCTGGCTGGACTTCTTCGACTTCGGCAGCGGCAGCGGCGATTTCGTAGCTGGACTGGCCGCTGTGGGCTTCCGGGCTGTCATCACGCAGGCGCTGGACTTCGAAGTGCGGCGTCTCGAGGTGATCGTTCGGCAGGATCACGATACGGGCACGGGTGCGCAGTTCGATCTTGGTGATTGAGTTGCGTTTTTCGTTGAGCAGGAAAGCTGCAACCGGGATCGGCACTTGTGCGCGTACTTCGGCGGTGCGGTCTTTCAGGGCTTCTTCTTCGATCAGGCGCAGGATCGCCAGGGACAGCGATTCAACGTCACGGATGATGCCGGTGCCGTTGCAACGCGGGCAGACGATGCCGCTGCTTTCGCCCAGGGATGGACGCAGGCGCTGACGGGACATTTCCAGCAGGCCGAAGCGCGAGATACGGCCAACCTGTACGCGGGCGCGGTCGGCTTCCAGGCATTCGCGGACTTTTTCTTCCACGGCGCGCTGGTTCTTGGCCGGGGTCATGTCGATGAAGTCGATCACGATCAGGCCGCCGATATCACGCAGGCGCAGTTGGCGCGCGATTTCTTCGGCTGCTTCCAGGTTGGTCTGCAACGCGGTTTCTTCGATGTCGCTGCCTTTGGTGGCGCGCGCCGAGTTGATGTCGATGGACACCAGGGCTTCGGTCGGATCGATCACGATGGAGCCGCCGGACGGCAGTTCGACCACGCGCTGGAAGGCGGTTTCGATCTGGCTTTCGATCTGGAAGCGGTTGAACAGCGGTACGCTGTCTTCGTACAGCTTGATCTTGCTGGCGTACTGCGGCATCACCTGGCGGATGAAGGTCAGGGCTTCGTCCTGTGCTTCAACGCTGTCGATCAGCACTTCGCCGATGTCCTGGCGCAGGTAGTCGCGGATGGCGCGGATGATCACGTTGCTTTCCTGATAGATCAGGAATGGCGCGGAGCGGTCCAGGGATGCTTCTTTAATAGCGGTCCACAGTTGCAGCAGGTAATCGAGGTCCCACTGCATTTCTTCGCTGCTGCGGCCAAGGCCGGCAGTGCGCACGATCAGGCCCATGTCGGCCGGAGCGATCAAGCCGTTCAGCGCTTCACGCAGTTCGTTGCGCTCTTCGCCTTCGATGCGACGGGAGATGCCGCCGGCACGCGGGTTGTTCGGCATCAGGACCAGGTAACGGCCAGCCAGGCTGATGAAAGTGGTCAGGGCGGCGCCCTTGTTGCCACGTTCTTCTTTTTCGACCTGGACGATGACTTCCTGGCCTTCGCTCAGGACGTCCTTGATGTTCACGCGGCCTTCAGGGGCTTTCTTGAAGTATTCGCGGGAGATTTCTTTGAGGGGCAGGAAGCCATGGCGCTCAGAGCCAAAATCGACAAAGGCAGCCTCAAGGCTTGGCTCGATGCGAGTAATCCGGCCTTTATAGATGTTGGCCTTCTTCTGCTCGCGTGCACCGGACTCGATGTCCAGGTCGTAGAGGCGTTGGCCATCTACCAGTGCAACACGCAACTCTTCGGGTTGAGTTGCGTTAATCAGCATTCTTTTCATGTTGTACCGTCGGTTTCCGGGCTGCCGGAAACGGCGTTCGGCACACACGACTTCTCACGGTCGGTGTCAGGTGCGTCAAGAGTGGTTGGCCACTCCAGTGTCCAGCAATACCGGCCAATTGGGCTGGTATCGCGACTTACGCGTCCTGCTTGCTGTGGTGACTTAATAAGCACTCAGTCAGGAGGAGGAATCAACCGGCGACTGTGGACGAGATGAAGCGTCTAAATATAAGCCTAGTGCTACACAGTCCGACGGTTGTGCATCTCCACCCTACACGTATCCCTGATAATTCGGGTGCTGCCGCGCGCAGAATCCGCAGCGGGTTGGCATTTACCGTGTTCTCCAATGGGGAGTTCACGCTCATGGCTAATAACAGGCGTTGTTTCCGAAGCATTCGCCGTGGTCTGGTACAAGACTGACTGCACTTTGTGAACTGGCCGTAAATATCGGCGCAAGAGACGAGTAATCACTCTGTTTCTTGCACTCGCTTCAGGCCTCATGTCACCTGCGCTTGTTACAATCTTGAGCCTTCCAGTGTGGCAAGAGCCCCGTAGGACGGCCTCGCGTCCTGATGAATTGCGATGGTCAGGGGCGGCAGTTTGTCGCGAGTCCTCTGTCCAGGCCGCTTTTGGCGGCGTTCGCGACTATAGCAGCAATGATTAAGTGCTTCAATTCCATAAAAAATTGTTATCATTCCCGACATGACGACTACCACCCCCCCGACCCCCAGCGTCCAGCTGCTTGAGGTCTCGCCGGAATATGCCGGCCAACGCATCGACAATTTTCTTCTGGCCAGGCTCAAGGGCGTGCCCAAGACCTTGATTTATCGCATTTTGCGTAAAGGCGAAGTGCGGGTGAACAAGGGCCGGATCAAGCCTGAGTACAAGCTGCAGGCGGGCGATATCGTCCGGGTGCCGCCGGTTCGCGTGCCTGAGCGTGACGAGCCTGTGCCGCTGGCCCAGGGCCTGTTGCAGCGCCTTGAAGCGTCGATTGTCTTCGAAGACAACAAGCTGATCGTGATCAACAAGCCGTGCGGCATTGCGGTGCACGGCGGTAGCGGCCTGAATTTCGGGGTGATCGAAGCCTTTCGTCAGTTGCGTCCGGATGCCAAGGAGCTGGAACTGGTCCATCGCCTGGACCGCGACACCTCCGGCCTGTTGATGATTGCCAAGAAGCGCAGCATGTTGCGTCACCTGCATACCGCCCTGCGCGGCGATGGTGTGGACAAGCGCTATATGGCCCTGGTGCGTGGCAACTGGGCATCTTCGATCAAGAGCGTGCGGGCACCGTTGCAGAAGAGCAACCTGCGCTCCGGCGAGCGCATGGTCGAGGTAGACGAGGAGGGCAAGGAGGCGCTGACCCTGTTCAAGGTGCTGCGGCGCTTCGGTGACTTCGCAACCATGGTCGAGGCCAAGCCGGTGACCGGGCGTACCCATCAGATTCGTGTGCATACCCTGCATGCGGGTCACTGTATTGCGGGCGATACCAAGTACGGCGACGAGGGTTTCTCCAAGGAGATTCGTGACCTTGGCGGCAAACGCCTGTTCCTGCATGCCTACATGCTGACGGTGCCATTGCCCGATGGTGGCGAATTGAAATTGCAGGCCCCTGTGGATGAGATGTGGGCCAAGACCGTGGAGCGCCTGAGTGTCGCGCCCTGACTACAAGCTGCTGATTTTTGACTGGGATGGCACCCTGTGCGATTCCATTGGTCGGATTGTCGAGTCCATGCACGTGGCCTCGACCCGTTCCGGCTTCGAGCTGTGCAGTGATCTGGCGGTCAAGGGCATTATTGGCCTGGGATTGCCCGAAGCCATTCGCACCTTGTACCCGCAGATCGCTGACAGTGAGCTGGTGGCGTTTCGCGAGCATTACGCCGATCACTACATTGCCCTTGAGTCCGAGCCTTCGCCTTTGTTTGAAGGGGTGGTGCAGTCGTTGGCGGCATTGCGTGAGCAGGGCTATCACCTGGCCGTGGCCACCGGCAAAGCCCGGCGTGGCCTGGATCGGGTGCTCAAGGCCAATGGTTGGGAAGACTATTTCGACGTCACCCGCGCTGCCGATGAAACCGCGAGCAAGCCCCATCCATTGATGCTGGAGCAGATCATGGCCCATTGCGGCGTGTCTGCCCGTGAGTCGCTGATGGTCGGCGATGCTTCGTTCGATCTGTTGATGGCGCGCAATGCCGGCATGGACAGTGTTGCCGTCAGCTACGGCGCCCAGTCCCCCGAAGCCTTGCAGGCTTACGAGCCGCGACTGACGATTGATCGGTTTTCGCAATTGCACGCCTGGCTCAACCAGGCCCATTAAGTTTTTGCTGGGGTAGATGGCATGACCGATGAGTGGAAGGCACCGACCAAGTCCGGTGCTGACAATGGCGATGATAAAAGCTGGAAGTTGTTGGAAAAGACCTTGCTGGCGGGCGTCCAGGAACAGCGCCGCGCCCGGCGCTGGGGGATCTTCTTCAAACTCCTGACCTTCACCTACCTGATTGGCATGCTGGTGTTGTTCAGTCCTTTGGTCGATATGGAAAAAAGCGCCGCCCGCAGTGGTAGCTATACCGCGTTGATCGAGGTGAGCGGGGTGATTGCCGACAAGGAGTCCGCCAGTGCCGACAATATCGTCAGCAGCTTGCGCACGGCCTTCGAGGATCCCAAGGTCAAGGGCGTGGTGTTGCGCATCAATAGCCCTGGCGGCAGTCCGGTGCAGTCGGGTTACGTCTATGACGAGATTCGCCGGCTGCGTGCCTTGCATCCAGAGACCAAGCTGTACGCGGTAATCTCTGACCTGGGCGCCTCGGGTGCCTATTACATCGCCAGCGCCGCCGACCAGATCTACGCCGACAAGGCCAGTCTGGTGGGTTCCATTGGCGTGACGGCGGCCGGCTACGGTTTTGTCGGGGCAATGGAGAAGCTGGGGGTTGAGCGTCGTACCTACACCTCCGGGGAGCACAAGTCGTTCCTTGACCCGTTCCAGCCGCAAAAGGCTGACGAAACCCAGTTCTGGCAGAGCGTGCTCGACACCACTCATCGCCAGTTCATTGCCAGCGTCAAGCAGGGGCGCGGTGAGCGGCTCAAGGATAAAGAACATCCGGAGTTGTTCTCGGGCCTGATCTGGTCGGGTGAGCAGGCATTGCCGCTGGGCTTGATTGATGGTCTGGGCAGTGCCAGTTCAGTGGCGCGGGATGTGATTGGCGAGAAGGAATTGGTGGACTTTACCGTCCAGGAATCGCCGTTCGACCGTTTCTCCAAGAAGCTGGGGGCCAGTGTGGCGGAGAAACTGGCGCTGTACATGGGCTTCCAGGGGCCGGCCTTGCGCTGATCTCGCGATTGGCATAGCTCAAAATGTGGGAGCGGGCTTGCCCGCGATTGCGGTGGATCAGCCAGCCAATGGGTTGCTGACAGGCCGCAATCGCGGGCAAGCCCGGCTCCCACATTGTTTTTTGTGGGGCTCTCAGGGGATTTGCACGCCTTCGGCCAGCAACATATCCACCAGGCGGATCAGCGGTAGGCCGATGAGGCTGGTGGCGTCTGGCCCTGCGGTGCTCTGAAACAGGCTCACTCCCAGTCCCTCGGCCTTGAAGCTGCCAGCGCAATCGTAGGGCTGCTCAATCCGCAGGTAGCGCTCGATCTGTGCCGGTGCCAATTGGCGCATTGTGACGGTGAAGGGGATGCAGTCCACCTGGCAGTGCCCGGTGTCGCTATTGAGCAGGGCCAGGCCGGTCAGGAAGCTGACCTGTCTGCCGCTGGCCGCCAGCAATTGCTCGCGGGCCCTTTCAAAGGTGTGGGGCTTGCCGATGATCTGGCCGTCCAGGGTCGCCACCTGGTCCGAACCGATGATCAGGTGCCCTGGATGGCTGCCGGCCAGGGCGCGGGCTTTCTCTTCGGCCAGGCGCTTGACCAGGTCGATCGCGGACTCATTTATGCGATGGCTTTCGTCGATATCCGGAGAGCTGCAGATGAACGGCAGATGCAGGCGGTTCAACAGTTCTCGGCGATAAACCGAGCTGGAAGCGAGTAATAAAGGCAACATGTGGCTCTCCTCAAGGCAGTCGCGGATTCTAGCGAGCGGACAGTCTGGCGCACAGGGCTGAATTTCCTTTGACATGGGCGGGTGCATCCCTATAATGCTGCGCCTATGTTGAATGACCCGATTCCACCTCACGTTGACCCGCGCAAATTGGCTGATCGTGGCACCACCCTCCAAGGTGAAGTGTTGCTGGCCGATTTGGAGAGACTCTGCGACCCGCTTTCCGACACTGTCGGTACGGTGCAGGCTAAATTCGTTTTTGAGCGAGATGAACGTAAATCTGTGGTAATCCACAGCTTTATCGACACCGAGGTCAAAATGGTTTGCCAGCGTTGTCTTGAGCTGGTCACCCTGCCGATCCACAGCGAATGCAGTTATGCTGTGGTGAAAGAGGGTGCGAATACCCAGTCGTTGCCGAAAGGTTATGACGTGCTGGAACTGGGCGAAGATCCTTTGGATCTGCATGCACTGATCGAGGAGGAGCTTTTGCTCGCCTTGCCCATTGTGCCTGCTCATCATCCGGAAGAATGCCAGCAGCCGGCGGGGCTCGATGACGAGTCCGAACCGAGCGAGGACGAGGTAACGCGGTCCAACCCGTTCAGTGTATTGGCGCAGTTAAAGCGTGACCCAAACGTTTAGGAGTTAATCAATTATGGCTGTTCAGCAGAACAAAAAATCCCGCTCTGCCCGTGACATGCGTCGTTCGCACGATGCCCTGACGGCAAGCACTCTGTCTGTAGAAAAAACCACTGGTGAAGTTCACCTGCGTCACCACGTATCGCCAGAAGGCGTATACCGTGGCCGTAAAGTGATCGACAAGGGCGCTGACGAGTAATCACTTGTCTGCTCAAGTCATCGCGATTGACGCAATGGGCGGGGACTTCGGTCCCCGCAGCATTGTCCAGGCATGCATTGCCAGCCTGTCTGCTACGCCCTCGCTGCACCTGACCCTCGTCGGTCAACCTTCCCTTCTTGAAGAACTGATTGCCAGTCATCCGGCTGTGGATCGCGCGCGCCTGACAATAATGCCGGCCAGCGAAACCATCGGCATGGATGAAAAGCCGGCCCAGGCCCTGCGTGGCAAACCTGATTCGTCAATGCGCGTGGCGCTTGAGTTGCTGCGCGATGGCAAGGTCCAGGCCTGTGTCAGCGCTGGCAATACCGGGGCCTTGATGGCGCTGTCGCGGCATGTGCTGAAAACCCTGCCGGGTATTGATCGGCCGGCGATGGTCGCGGCGATTCCGACGCAGGGTGGCTATTGCCAGTTGCTGGACCTGGGGGCAAATGTCGATTGCAGCGCCGAGCACCTGCTGCACTTTGCCCTGATGGGCTCGGTCGCGGCCGAGGCGCTGGGTGTGGTGCGGCCACGGGTGGCCTTGCTGAACATCGGCACCGAGGATATCAAGGGCAACCAGCAGGTCAAGTTGGCCGCTAGCCTGTTGCAGCAGGCGCGGGGCTTGAATTACATCGGGTTTGTCGAAGGCGATGGGTTATATCGTGGCGAGGCCGATGTGGTGGTTTGTGACGGGTTTGTCGGAAATATCCTGCTTAAGTCCAGCGAAGGCCTGGCTACGATGATTGCTGCGCGGATCGAGGCGTTGTTCAAGCGCAATCTGGCTTCGCGGCTGGTGGGTGCCCTGGCGTTGCCGTTGATGCGGCGCTTGCAGGCGGACCTGGCCCCGGCGCGGCATAACGGCGCAAGCTTCCTCGGTCTGCAGGGTATTGTGGTAAAAAGCCACGGTTCTGCAGGTGTCCAGGGCTTTCAGAGTGCTATTGCGCGCGCGCTGATCGAGATCCAGGAGAACCTGCCGCAACGCTTGCATGGCCGTCTTGAGGATCTGTTGCCTTAGGCGAATCGGGCCGGGAATGCTTAAATGTGACCGGCCAGTTCAATTGACCATCCAATCTGTCAGTTTCTTGCGCTCCCAGCTGTGGGGCGTCAATTCACCGACGACCAGATCATTAGGGGCTTGTTACATGTCTACATCCCTCGCATTCGTCTTTCCAGGGCAGGGTTCGCAGTCCCTCGGCATGTTGGCCGAGCTGGGCGCGCAATACCCGCTGATCCTGGAAACATTCAAGGAAGCTTCCGCGGCCTTGGGCTACGACCTCTGGGCATTGACCCAGGACGGTCCGGAAGAACTGCTCAATCAAACCGATAAAACCCAGCCGGCCATCCTGACGGCGTCCATCGCGCTGTGGCGCGTTTGGCTGGCCGAAGGCGGCGCACGCCCGGCTTTTGTTGCCGGTCACAGCCTGGGCGAGTACAGCGCCCTGGTTGCGGCAGGCAGCCTGACCCTGGCTGAAGCGGTCAAGCTGGTAGAGCGCCGTGGCCAACTGATGCAAGAGGCGGTTCCGGCCGGGCAGGGCGGCATGGCCGCGATCCTGGGCCTGGACGACGCGGTGGTGATCGAAGCCTGTGCCGAAGCGGCCCAGGGCGAAGTGGTCAGCGCGGTCAACTTCAACTCCCCTGGCCAGGTGGTGATCGCCGGTGCCAAGGCTGCAGTTGAGCGTGCCATCGAAGGCTGCAAGGCCCGTGGGGCCAAGCGTGCCTTGCCGCTGCCGGTCAGCGTACCGTCCCACTGCGAACTGATGCGCCCGGCGGCCGAGCGTTTTGCTGAGTCCGTCGCCGCCATCAACTGGCAGGCACCGCAGATCCCGCTGGTGCAAAACGTCAGCGCCGACGTGGCACCGGACCTGGAAACCCTCAAGCGCGACCTGCTGGAGCAACTGTACAAGCCGGTGCGCTGGGTTGAATCCGTGCAGACCCTGGCTGCCAAGGGCGCGATCCAACTGGTTGAGTGTGGCCCGGGCAAAGTCCTGGCCGGTCTCAACAAGCGCTGCGCCGAAGGCGTGTCGACTTCCAATCTCAATACCCCGGATGGCTTCGCAGCCGCCCGCGCCGCACTGGCCTGAACTAAGGAGAAGCCTGCATGAGTCTGCAAGGTAAAGTTGCACTGGTTACCGGCGCAAGCCGTGGCATTGGCCAGGCGATTGCCCTGGAACTGGGCCGTCAGGGCGCGGTAGTGATTGGTACTGCCACCTCCGCCTCGGGCGCCGAGCGTATCGCCGCGACCCTCAAGGAAAACGGCGTGCAGGGCACCGGCCTGGAGCTCAACGTGACCAGCGATGAGTCCGTGGCTGCCGTGCTTGCCGAGATCACCGCACAATTCGGTACGCCGGCTATTCTGGTGAACAACGCCGGTATCACCCGTGACAACCTGATGATGCGCATGAAAGACGACGAGTGGTACGACGTGGTCGATACCAACCTGAACAGTCTGTTTCGCCTGTCCAAGGGTGTTTTGCGCGGCATGACCAAGGCGCGTTGGGGGCGAATTATCAATATTGGCTCCGTAGTGGGTGCCATGGGCAACGCAGGCCAAGTAAACTACGCCTCTGCCAAGGCCGGCCTGGAAGGTTTCAGCCGTGCCCTGGCGCGTGAAGTCGGCTCGCGGTCGATTACGGTCAACTCGGTGGCTCCAGGGTTCATCGACACCGATATGACCCGCGAACTGCCAGAAGCGCAGCGTGAAGCGTTGCTGACGCAAATTCCGCTGGGTCGTCTGGGCCAGGCTCAAGAGATCGCCAATGTGGTCTCTTTCCTGGCATCTGACGGTGCGGCATACGTGACTGGGGCTACAATCCCGGTGAACGGCGGGATGTACATGAGTTAAATTGTGACGGATCGCTTCAAAAAAATGTCATACGAGCTGTCTAAAATCCGTTATAAAGCTGCAATCTATTTATAGACAGGTGGTCGGTAGGGTACGAGGGTGAAGCTTTCAGTTGAAAAGCTGAAAAGCCTTTCTATACACTTACCCACTGGCCAGCTGCCTGAATTTGTCCATTAGGAGTGAAAACAAGGTATGAGCACCATCGAAGAGCGCGTCAAGAAAATCGTTGCCGAGCAACTGGGCGTTAAAGAAGATGAAGTGAAAAACACTTCTTCCTTCGTTGAAGACCTGGGTGCCGACTCCCTTGACACCGTTGAGCTGGTGATGGCTCTGGAAGAGGAATTCGAGACCGAAATCCCGGACGAAGAAGCTGAAAAAATCACTACTGTTCAAGCTGCTATCGACTACGTTACTGCTCACAACGACAAGTAATTTGTAGTCGTCGCTTGCTGTTGGGAAAAACCGCACTGCTATAACGGCGTGCGGTTTTTTCTTTAGGTTTGATGCAAAGTGTCGTCATCAAGAAAAAGGAGAGTGCTGTGTCGCGTAGACGCGTCGTAGTCACCGGTATGGGTATGTTGTCGCCACTGGGCACGGATGTGCCGAGCAGTTGGCAGGGCATTCTGGCTGGCCACAGTGGTATTGGTCTGATTGAGCATACGGACCTTTCTGCCTATTCCACCCGTTTTGGCGGCTCGGTAAAGGGCTTCAATGTCGAGGAATATCTCTCGATCAAGGAATCCCGCAAACTCGACCTGTTCATTCAATACGGCCTGGCAGCCGGTTTTCAGGCAGTGCGTAATGCTGGCCTGGAAGTCACCGATGCCAACCGTGAGCGCATCGGCGTGGCCATGGGTTCGGGTATTGGCGGTTTGACCAATATCGAAGAAACCAGCCGCACGCTGCACGAATCCGGCCCTCGTCGAATTTCACCGTTCTTCGTCCCGGGCTCGATCATCAATATGATTTCCGGTTTCCTGTCCATCCATCTGGGTGCCCAGGGGCCTAACTACGCCATTTCCACGGCGTGCACCACGGGCACTCACTGCATCGGCATGGCGGCGCGCAATATCGCCTATGACGAGGCGGACGTGATGATTGCCGGTGGCGCCGAAATGGCCGCCTGTGGCCTGGGCATGGGCGGCTTCGGCGCGTCCCGTGCGCTGTCGACGCGCAATGACGAGCCAACCCGCGCCAGTCGTCCGTGGGACAAGGGCCGTGATGGCTTTGTACTGTCCGACGGTGCCGGTGCCCTGGTCCTCGAAGAGCTGGAGCACGCCAAAGCGCGCGGCGCAACGATCTATGCCGAGTTGATCGGTTTTGGCATGAGTGGCGACGCGTATCACATGACGTCGCCACCCGCCGACGGCGCAGGTGCTGCGCGCTGCATCAGCAATGCGTTGCGCGATGCGAAGATCAATGGCGATCAAGTGCAGTACATCAATGCCCACGGCACCTCGACACCCACTGGCGATCTGGCGGAAGCGCAGGCCATCAAGTCGGTGTTCGGCGAGCACGCCTACAAGCTGGCGGTCAGTTCCACCAAGTCCATGACCGGTCACCTGCTGGGTGCGGCAGGTGCGGTTGAGGCGATCTTCAGCGTGCTGGCGATCAAGGACCAGGTCGCACCGCCGACCATCAACCTGGATGAGCCGGATGAAGGCTGCGACCTGAACTTCGTACCTCACGAGGCGCAGAAAATGCCGATCGACGTGGTGCTGTCCAACTCGTTCGGCTTTGGCGGTACCAACGGTTCCCTGGTGTTCCGCCGGTTCGCCGAGTAATGCGCAGCTGGGTCGACGGTCAGCCAGCGGACGCAGTGCCGCTCAAAGATCGCGGCCTGGCCTACGGCGATGGTTTGTTTGAAACCCTCGCGGTCAAGGCCGGGCAGCCCGTGCTGCTCGACCGCCACCTGCAACGCCTCGACGAGGGTTGCAGGCGCCTGGCGCTCGTTGCTGATCAGGCACTGATCCGCGACGAGTTACTGGCCTATGCGGCGGCCCTCGGTGACGGCGTGCTCAAATTGATCCTGACCCGGGGCGATAGCCTGCGGGGGTATGGCATCAACGCAGGCGCACCCGTGCGCCGTATCCTGCAAGGCAGCCCGCCTGCTACCTATCCCCCGACCCACGGTTCATCAGGTGTACGCCTGTTCCCATGCGCCACGCGTTTGTCCGAGCAACCCTTGCTCGCCGGCCTCAAACACCTCAATCGCCTTGAACAGGTCCTGGCTCGCGCCGAGTGGCAGGATGCCGATCACGCGGAAGGATTGATGCTGGATATGTCCGGGCGCGTCATCGAAGGCGTGTTCAGCAACCTGTTCCTGGTGGATAACGGCCAGTTGCTGACTGCCGACCTGAGCCGCTGTGGTGTGGCTGGCGTCATGCGGGCCGAGCTGTTGGCCCGTGCCGAGGCGTTGGGGCTCGTCACGACCGTGACCGATATCAGCCTTGCGCAGCTGCAGCGGGCTGACGAAGTGTTTGTCTGCAATAGCGTATATGGCATTTGGCCGGTGCTTGGATGTGGGCCAATGAGCTGGTCGGCCGGGCCGCTCACCCGTAAACTGCAAGGCATTGTTCGCGCGCTATTGGGTGTTTGATTTGAGACGTAAAATTGTATTGCTGCTGGAGATCGGTCTGGTCCTGGCGGGTTTGCTATTGGGCTTTTCCGCCTGGAAGCTGAACTCGGCCTTGAAGCAACCGCTGAATCTGCCCCAGGAGCAATTGCTGGATGTAGCTGCTGGCGCGACCCCTACGGGCACTTTCAATCGTCTGGAAAGTGACGGTGTGCTGGAGGATGCCTTTTGGCTGCGTCTCTACTGGCGCTTTAACCTTGACGGCCAACCGCTGCACAGTGGCGAATACCGCATGACGCCAGGCCTGACGGCCCAGGGCCTGATTGGCCTGTGGCAGCGTGGCGAAGTGGTGCAGTACAGCCTGACCCTGGTGGAGGGCTGGAACTTCCGCCAGGTACGCAGTGCCTTGGCCAAGCATGAAAAGATCGAGCAGACCCTGTCGGGCTTGAGTGATACTGAGGTGATGGAAAAAATCGGCCATCCCGACGTGTTCCCCGAAGGGCGGTTCTTCCCCGATACCTACCGTTTCGTGCGCGGCATGACCGATGTCGAATTCCTGAAGAAAGCCTATAACCGCCTGGACGACGTACTGGCCCAGGAATGGCAGCGACGTGCCCCGGATGCGCCCTATACCGACCCCTACCAGGCGCTGATCATGGCGTCGCTGGTCGAGAAGGAAACCGGCGTGCCTGAAGAGCGTGGGCAGATTGCCGGGGTGTTTGTGCGGCGCCTGAAGATTGGCATGCTGCTGCAAACCGATCCCACGGTGATCTACGGCATGGGCGAGCGCTACAACGGCAAGTTGACGCGCGCGCACCTGAAAGAAGCCACACCCTATAACACCTACATGATCAGCGGCCTGCCGCCGACGCCGATTGCCATGGTTGGCCGCGAGGCGATTCATGCCGCGTTGAATCCGGTACCGGGCAGCAGCCTGTATTTCGTGGCCCGGGGCGATGGCAGCCATATTTTTTCCGATAGCCTGGACGCCCATAACGCGGCGGTGCGCGAGTACCAACTCAAGCGCCGCGCCGATTACCGCTCCAGCCCGGCACCCGCGCCGACCACCGTTGAGCCTGCCGCGCCTGACGCTGCGCCCGCGCAAAGCCCGCAATGACTCTGACTAAGGACTGCCTGTGACTGGCTTGTTTATTACCCTGGAAGGCCCGGAAGGCGCTGGCAAGAGTACCAACCGTGAATACCTGGCCGAGCGCTTGCGGGCTGAAGGTATCGAGGTGCTGCTGACCCGCGAGCCTGGCGGCACGCCCCTGGCCGAGAAGATCCGTGAGGTGCTGCTGGCCACTGGCGACGAGGTCATGCACCCGGACACCGAGCTGTTGCTGGTATTTGCCGCCCGTGCCCAGCACTTGGCCGAAGTGATTCGCCCGGCGCTGGCCCGGGGGGCGGTGGTGATCTGCGACCGCTTCACCGATTCCACCTACGCCTATCAGGGCGCTGGCCGCGGCCTGTCCCTGGAGCGCATTGCGACCCTGGAGACCTTCGTCCAAGGCGACCTGCGCCCGCACTTGACCCTGGTCTTCGACCTGCCGGTAGATATCGGCCTGGCCCGGGCCAGCGCCCGTGGTCGCCTGGATCGTTTCGAGCTGGAAGGCCGAGCCTTTTTCGAGGCGGTGCGTGCGGCCTATCTCAAGCGTGCCGAAGCCGCGCCGTCGCGCTACTGCCTGCTGGATGCCGCTCAGCCCCTGGAACAGGTGCAGCGGGCCATCGATGAGCTGCTCCCCAAACTGTTGGAGCTGTACCGTGGCTGAAGCCTATCCGTGGCAGGACAGCCTCTGGCAGCAATTGGCCGGGCGTGCCCAGCACGCCCATGCCTATCTGCTCCATGGGCCGGTAGGCATCGGCAAGCGTGCCCTGGCCGAGCGCTTGATGGCCCGCCTGCTCTGCCAGCAGCCGGCAGGGCTGGAGGCGTGCGGGCACTGTAAGTCGTGCCTGCTACTCAAGGCCGGCAGCCATCCGGACAACTACGTGCTGGAACCGGAGGAGGCGGACAAGGCGATCAAGGTCGACCAGGTGCGCGACCTGGTGAGCTTCGTGGTGCAGACCGCGCAGATGGGCGGGCGCAAGGTGGTATTGATCGAGCCGGTGGAGTCGATGAATATCAACGCCGCCAACGCCTTGCTCAAGAGCCTTGAGGAGCCTTCTGGCGATACGGTGTTGTTGCTGGTGAGTCACCAGTCCAGTCGTCTGCTGCCGACCATTCGCAGTCGCTGCGTGCAACAGGCCTGCCCACTGCCAAGCGAGGCCATGAGCTTGCAGTGGCTGGGCCAGGCCTTGCCCGAATGCACTGAGCAGGAGCGGGTCGAATTGCTGACCCTGGCAGCCGGCTCGCCCTTGGCAGCGGTCAGCCTGCAGGCCCAGGGCGTACGCGAGCAGCGTGCGCTGGTGGTCGACGGGGTGAAGAAGCTGCTCAAGCAGGAGCAGTCTGCCACGCAGTTGGCCGAAGGCTGGAAAGACGTGCCGCTGTTGCTGCTGTTTGACTGGTTCTGCGACTGGTCCAGCCTGATCCTGCGCTACCAATTGACCCAGGACGAAAACGGCCTGGGCTTGATGGACATGCGCAAGGTGGTGCAATACCTGGCGCAGAAAAGTGCCCAGGACAAGGTATTGAACATCCAGGACTGGATCCTCGCCCAACGCCAGAAGGTGCTGGGCAAGGCCAACCTGAACCGGGTGCTGCTGCTTGAGGCCCTGCTGGTGCAGTGGGTCGGGCTGCTCGGTCGACGTTGATATTTTCGGGGCCGACGGATGTTTTGTCGGCCAGACACTTCCTGTGACGCAAGTTGTAACTTCTTATGCTCGTAGATTCCCATTGCCACCTTGATCGCCTCGACCTCGCCGCCCACAACGGCTCCCTGGACGCTGCCCTCGACGCTGCGCGTCAGCGTGGCGTCGGGCACTTCCTGTGCATTGGCGTCAGCGCCGAGAACGCCGCCGACGTCAAGGCCCTGGCCGAACGCTATGCCGATGTGGATTGCTCGGTGGGCATCCACCCCCTGGACCTCAAGCCCGGTGAAGCCCCGGCCCTTGAGTGGATGCTGGACGAACTCAATCACCCGCGGGTGGTGGCTATTGGCGAGACCGGCCTGGACTACCACTACGAGCCGGAAGCCGCCGAGTTGCAGCAAGCCTCGTTCCGCCTGCACCTGCAAGCGGCGCAGCAGACCGGCAAGCCGGTGATCGTGCATACCCGCGGCGCCCGCGCCGACACCCTGGCCTTGCTGCGTGAAGCGGCGCTACCCCAGGCGGGTGTGTTGCACTGTTTTACCGAGGACTGGGAGATGGCCAAGGCGGCCCTCGACCTGGGGTTCTATATTTCCTTGTCGGGCATCGTCACCTTCCGCAACGCCGAGGCCCTGCGGGACGTGGCGCGCCAGGTGCCAGCCGATCGCTTGCTGGTCGAGACCGACTCACCCTACCTGGCGCCGATCCCCCATCGCGGCAAACCCAACCTGCCGGAATATGTGCGGGATGTGGCGGATTACCTGGCAATGCTGCGCGGCGAGTCGGTGGAGCGTTTTGCCGAGCAGACCACCGCCAACTTCAAGCGTCTGTTCCCGCTGGCCCACGTTCGCTGAATCCCAGGCAAAAAAAACCCGGGTTCTGGGGGGTGAATCCGGGCTAAGACCATTAGGAGTAAACAAGGATACGCGGTCCGTTGGTACCCATATCGGTGTGTCACTTGGGGGAGATGTCACACCGACAGATGAAGTATTGATCAGTATCCCGTGCAGTCCAGCCGCTTCTGGTCGTTTTTTAAACAGATTTGGAATACATCCGCTTCGCTTGAGTTCTCATGGGGCGGCAGTACATCGTGCGAATCTATGCTTTATTTCTGACCGATAGCGCCTGATTCGTTGGCGTGCTGTAAGTTTAGTGTATGGGTTGTTCATATAGACGTTGCCCAACGACCGTGCAGTCGGGATAATCCCTCGCACCGGGTAAAACGTTCCGTCATCGGCACGCTCATCCCTTCCAATACTGACCTCTGCAGACCTCTTTCTATGCACAAAGAACCCCGTAAGGTCCGTGAGTTTCGCCGCCGTGAGCAGGAAATTCTCGACACCGCGCTCAAATTGTTCCTCGAACAGGGTGAAGACAGCGTCACCGTCGAGATGATTGCGGATGCCGTGGGTATCGGCAAAGGCACGATCTATAAGCACTTCAAGTCCAAGGCCGAGATTTACTTGCGCCTGATGCTCGACTACGAGCGCGATTTGAACGAGTTGCTGCATTCGGCCGATGTCGACAAGGACAAGGAAGCCCTGTCCCGGGCGTACTTTGAGTTCCGCATGCGTGACCCGCAGCGTTACCGCCTGTTTGACCGCCTGGAAGAAAAAGTGGTCAAGGGCCACCAGGTGCCGGAAATGGTCGAGGAACTGCACAAGATCCGTGCCTCGAACTTCGAACGCCTGACCCTGCTGATCAAAGGTCGGATCAGCGAAGGCAAGCTGGAAGATGTGCCGCCTTATTTCCATTACTGCGCCGCGTGGGCGTTGGTGCATGGCGCCGTGGCGCTGTACCACTCGCCATTCTGGAGCAATGTGCTGGAAGATCAGGAAGGCTTCTTCCAATTCCTGATGGACATCGGCGTGCGCATGGGCAACAAGCGCAAGCACAGCAGCGACCAGCCTAACCCCGAGACGCCTGCCACCTAAGGCATTCATCCGGGCAATGGCCGGCTGATTTACTGCCGTATGTGATAACCCAGGAATATACTCAGGCAAGGACCTTGCTAAAATCTGATTTATGAGTCAGGTTTTAGCGCGCCCGAATTATCCTCTGCCGGAGTGATCCATGATCGTTGATCGTCAAGGCAGGCGTTTTCGCAATTTGCGGATCAGCCTGACCTCAGCCTGCAATTACGCCTGTACCTACTGCGTGCCCAACGGCAAGCGGCTGGTGGCTGCGCAGGACGAACTCTCGGCCGAGGCCATGGCGCGTGGCGTGGCCTACCTGATCGAGGCAGCGGGCATTGATCGCCTGCGGATCACCGGTGGCGAGCCACTGGTCAGCCCCAAGCTCGAAACCTTTATGCAGGCCGTCGGGCAGATGGGTTTGAGTGATATCAGCCTGACCACCAATGGCCAGTTACTGGCGCGCAAGTTGCCACTGCTGGTGGATGCCGGCATTCGTCGTATCAATGTGTCCCTTGACACCCTGGATGCCGATGCCTTTCGCGGGATTGCCCGGGGCGGCGACCTGGCCACGGTGCTCGATGGCATGGACCAGGCACGTGCGGCGGGGATCAAGATCAAGGTCAATATGGTGCCGCTGCGCGGGCAGAACCTCGACCAGGTGATGCCGCTGCTGGAATATTGCCTGGCGCGCGGTTATGAACTGCGTTTTATCGAGTTGATGCGCATGGGCCACCTGGCCAGCGACTCCAACGCCTTCCTGCAGCAATTTGTCAGCCTGCAACAACTGTTGAGCCTGATTGGCGAACATCACGAATACCTGCAGGCCGACGCCCCGGTGGATGCCACGGCCGTGCGCTATGAAATTCCCGGCCAGGGCTACTTCGGCGTGATCGCCAATGAAAGCGTGCCGTTTTGCCGAACCTGTTCACGCCTGCGTCTGTCTTCCACAGGTTGGCTGCACGGCTGTCTGTCTTCGAGCAACCGCCACTATGTCGGCGACTTGTTGGACAAGCCGCGTCATCAGGCCTTGCCGGCGTTACAGGGCTTGCTGGTCAAGGCCTTGGGCGATAAGCAGGAAGTGGCGTTTTCGGGCGGGGCGACGGTGATGAAGATCATTGGCGGCTAGCCAGGCAAGCTGGCGCAAAATCTGCATCTCGTGCCCATTCGCCGGTTTTCCGTCACCGGCCTCTGGAGGATAGGATGCGTAGTCTGGTTTTGTTGCTGGCGTCGTTTGCGCTGGGTGGCTGCATGACAGTCAGCGATATGGCCGAAGGCACTCGCTATCAGATGAGCGATGCCGGTTTGCTGGACCACAGCGACACACGTCGTTCCAACTCGGTTCGCATTCAGCCCGATTCCTTTGTGTTTATCGCCCAGGGTGCGTTCACGCCGCCGGGCAGTGCCTACCCGCGACCCAATGTGGTGGCCGAAGAAGCCTTCAACGGGTTTATCGAATACTTCCCCATGGTCCGCCGCGCCCGCGCCCCGGAAGGTTTGGAGCAGGCCATGGCCGAAGCCCGTGAAGCAGGTGCCCATTACCTGTTGTACACGCGGTTCGCCAAGGCTGATGATCGCATTGGCAATGCAGATGAATGGGCCGACCAGGAAGCCCTGGACCGGCTGGGTGTCGACAGTGGCGTGATCCAGATTATGTTGATCGAGACCAGCACCCAATATTTGATTGATACTGCACGGATTCGCAGTCGTGGCGGTTTACTGACGTTCCACGACAATAAACCCGAAGATTTGCTTGGCCCACCGTTGCGGCAGTACGCCCGCAGCCTGCTGGGCATGAGCGACCAGTAATTCAAAGGAGAACAGCATGACGGGGTCGGCCAAGGCCAATGATTTGTTGGCACAGTTGCCCAAGGGCAAGGGACCGGCTCCGGTTCATCTGTGGAACCCGGATTTCTGTGGCGATATCGACATGCGTATCGCCCGCGACGGCACCTGGTACTACCTGGGCACCCCCATCGGGCGTAAACCGATGGTCAAGCTGTTCTCTAATATCATCCGCCGCGATGGCGATGATTACTTTTTGATCACTCCGGTGGAAAAGGTCGGGATCAAGGTAGATGACGCGCCATTTGTGGCGGTGTCGATGGAGGTCGAGGGGCAGGGCGAAAGCCAACTCCTGCGGTTTACCTCCAATGTCGAAGACGTCATCGAAGCCGGCCCCGAACACCCGTTGCGGGTGGTGATTGATCCGCAGACCCAGGAACCGTCGCCCTACGTGCGGGTGCGCAACAACCTTGAAGCACTGGTTCATCGCAACGTGTTCTACCAGATGGTGGAGCTGGCGGTGACGCGCCTGATCGACGGCGAGAGTTGGCTGGGCATCTGGAGTGGCGGGGTGTTCTTTCCGATAGGCCTGGAACCCAGGGATTGATACCGCCGTGACGCAGAATATCTACGATACCCCAGCCTTTTTCGCGGGCTACAGTCAAATGGGCCGCTCCCTGCAAGGATTGGCAGGTGCGCCGGAATGGCCCGCGTTGCAGGCGTTGTTGCCGCTGATGCAGGGATTGAAGGTGGTGGACCTGGGCTGTGGTTATGGCTGGTTCAGCCGCTGGGCCCAGGAACAGGGCGCCGAACAGGTGCTGGGGCTGGACGTCTCACAGAAGATGCTGGCGCGGGCGAAGGAAATGACTTCATCCTCGGCCATTACTTATGCCATTGCCGACCTCGAGCAGCTTGATCTGCCCGATGCGGCTTATGACCTGGCCTACAGCTCGCTGGCCTTTCACTACATCACCGATCTACCCGGGCTGTTTGCCCGTATTCATAAAGCCCTGAAGCCGGGAGGACGGCTGGTTTTCTCCATCGAGCACCCGATCTTCATGGCGCCCCGGCAACCGGGCTGGCAGGTTGATGAGCAAGGGAGTAAAAGCTGGCCGCTGGACAGTTATCAACTGGAAGGGCCACGGGTCACCGACTGGCTGGCCAAGGGTGTGATCAAGCAGCACCGTACCCTGGGCACGCTGCTCAACATGTTGATCAAAGCAGGCTTGAGCCTGAGCCATATTGAAGAATGGGGCCCGAGTGCCGCGGACCTTGTGGCCCGGCCTGAGTTGGCGGAGGAGCTGGAGCGGCCGATGATGTTGCTGGTGGCTGCGCAACGCCCAACGCTGTAGGTGATGCCTGGCCAAAGGGCGAGCGCTGCGCACTCAAGCGCAGCCTCGCCAGGGCTCGACAGCCGCTACGGCTGGCTTTCCAGCTTGCGGGCGGCGTCCACGCCAGAGGCCGTCAGTTTGATCGGCAGGTGCAGCGCGTGTTCGCCGGCCTCGTTGCAGGTCACGTGGCCTTCCTTGATCAGTCCACGCTCCTGAAGAGTGGCCAGGGTGCTGGCCACGATTTTTTCGCCCCGGTAGTTATCCAGCACCTCCTTACCCAAACCGTTCGGGTGCGCGTGCAGCAGGCGGGTGAGGACTTCTTTCTCCAGGTTTTTATCGACGTTCATGCATACCTCTTCAGGGTCAGTGGTGGGGTAGTGTTCGTCTGTCGGTCAAGGGGTCAAGGTTGTTTCGGTGCGCCGGGCAGGTTGTCATCGTTGCCGCTCGGAGCGGCGTTCTTGCCGGGGCCGATCTTGCCGTTCTCCACATCGGTACCCAGGCCCTGGCGGTTGCCGTCATTGCCTTGGGTGCGTGGGTCGGCACCGTTCTGGATGATGGCTCCGCCATTGGTATCCAGGCCGGTGCCCATGGAGTCTTTGCTCTCTTGGGTGGCAGGGTTGGGCGGGCTGCCAATCGGGTCGGTCTTGCCGGTGGAAGGGTCGGACGCGGCGAAGCTGCCTAGAGATACCGCAGACAGCAAACCGGCGAGGGCGAGGGCAGTCACTTTGGAAGTATTCATGGTGGAGCCTCCATAGGAATAAAGTCCTTACCTTAGGTTGGTCCGCCCGCCCTTATTGTTGGTGCCTGGATCACGACGAACGGTGTCAGCTCATCTGTAAGATTTTGTGTTTGGCAACCCGGCGCCAGATCAGGCGCGCCAGCGTAATCAGCCAGTTGAGCAAGGCGATGCCCAGTACGCTCGCCAGTAGGGTCGGTACGCCTTGCTCGACGATCAGCTTGCCGGCCAGCAGCGGGAAGCCGAAGACGCCTATAAAGTACGACAGGCTGAACAGCAGCAAGGCCTGGGACGTGCTGGCGCTCGGCGCTTCATTGGCGGCCAGGCCGTTGATCACCGAATAGGTCAGGCCGTAACCGACCCCCAAGGTAACGGCCGCCAGCAAGTAGCTGAAGCTGTCATGCACGCCGAAGCTCAACAGCAGGATCGACACCACCATCAACCCAGACAACACACAGGCCGACCAGTACGCATCGCGCCTGACCACAAAGCTGGCAATCAACAAACGACTGGTGATTGCCGCTCCCATGAAGCCCAGAAAGAACAGCGAATAATCCAGCCCATGGCTTGCCGCGTAGCTGGTCTGGAAACTCGACAGCCCGCCAAATACACAGCCGCCCAGGCCGACCATGATGATCGCGAACACCGCCTTGGAGCCCAGCACACGCCGGGTGCTGGCCCAGGAGATTTTCGAGACGGCGCCGGCGCCCAGCGAGTTGGGTTGTTGCTGGAGATGGCTGCCCAGGCGCCAGAAGATCAGCACGCCCACGAGGCTTGCGAGGGCCGCGATATAAAACGCGGTTTCCAGGGGCAGGCCCAGGGCGCTGGCCGCCCGTCCCAACAAGGGGCCCGAACCGATGCCGGTCATCATGCTGCCCGACAGCCAGGCGAAATATTTGGCTCTTTGGCTGGGCTGCACCAGCATCGCCACGATGATCGGGCCCAGGGTATAGAACACGCCCCAGCCCAGTCCGAGGGCCAGGCCGAACAGCATCAGGCCCTGGCCAAAACCCGGCGTCAGGGCAAAACCCAGGCAGGCGGCCACCAGCAGGCTCCCCAGGCAGGCAATCGCGCGCGCGGCACCCAGGGCGTCGGCCAGGTGCCCGGACACAATCACCGCGATAAACGTACTGAGCATCGCCATGGAGATCACGCTGCCGGCGTCATGCTCGTTGCCGCCTCTGGAATCAATCAGCAGCGATAACAAAAACGTCGAACCGTACGACAGTGACAGCAGGTAGCTGGCAAGGCACAACAAGGCGAAGAGCTTTCCGCCAACCGTAGCAGTGGGGTGCATGGGCAAACCTGGGCGTCTGTTGGATTTATGGCGGACTTTTTACCATGCGCTACCGCCCGGTTTGTTCTGTGGTTACCGGTGCCAACATTGCTGCAGGGCGGAGTAATCACCTGCATAAAACCCTGCAAGCGGTCATCAAAGGGCCTTAGTATGTGTCCTTTCTTTTTTAGCCGCAGGCCTGTTCATGACCATCGAGATTCGTCCCGCCGTGCCCAGCGATGCTGCGCAGATCCTGACCTTCATCACTGAACTGGCCGAGTACGAAAAAGCCCGCCACGAAGTGATCGCCAGCGTGGTGGACATCGAGCGCAGCCTGTTCAGCGAAGGCGCTACCGCCCATGGCCTGATCTGCCTGCGTGATGGCTTGCCGATTGGTTTTGCGGTGTTTTTCTTTAGCTATTCCACCTGGCTGGGTAGCAACTGCCTGTACCTGGAAGACCTGTATATCAACCCGGAACAGCGCGGCGGCGGGGCGGGCAAGAAGTTGCTGCGCCACCTGGCCAAGATCGCCTATGACAATGGTTGTGGGCGCTTTGAATGGAGCGTGCTGGACTGGAACGAGCCGGCCATTGCCTTCTATAAATCCATCGGTGCCCAACCCCAGGAAGAATGGGTGCGGTACCGCATGGAAGGCGACGCATTGCGCGACTTTGCCCAGGGCTGAGATCGGCCCTGTCTTGAGGCCTGGCATTTGCCATAATGGCCGCCGCTTTCGCATTTCTAGATAGGTCCTACATGCAGGAAAACCCACCCATTCCCGCCAAAGACCCCGCGCCCACGGGCACCCAGACCCTGCTGCGCGGCCTGGGCGTGGTGCAGGCGGTGGCGGCCGGCGCGCGTGACCTCAAGGAAATCGCCCGGCGCATCGGCACCACCCGCAGCACCACCCACCGCCTGGCCAGTTGCCTGGTGGATGAGCGCTACCTGCGAGTGGTGCCGCAAGTCGGTTACCTGTTGGGACCGAAGCTGATCGAGCTGGGCTTCCAGGCGCGGGACGAGCTGCCGCTGGTGACGCTGGCGATACCCTATCTGGACGAGCTGTCGGCGCTGACCGGCGACACCATCCACCTGGCGATCCGCGAGTTCGACGATGTGCTGTACCTGCACAAGAACCCCGGGCGCAATGGTCCGGAAATGCGTTCGCGGGTCGGTCACCGCATGCCCCTGGCACGTACCGGGATCGGCAAGGCCTTGTTGCTCGATGACTCGCAAGAGGAGTGGCAGCGCCTGTATCAGGTCAGCTTGCCGGTAGGCGGGAAAAACCTGCACTGGCCGCAGCACCCGGAGCAATCCTGGGAGCAGTTTGAGCAGCGTATGCGTGAATACGTGGCGGGTGGCTATGCATTCGACCTGGAAGACAACGAGCCGTCGATCCGCTGCGTCGCCGCACCGGTGCGCGATGCCAGCCGGCGGATTGTCGCCGGCATCAGCATCGCCAGTACGGTGCCCTACATGCCGCTGGAAAAAATGGCCGAGCTGATCCCCCTGGTCAAGCAGGTCGCAGCGCGGCTGTCCGCAGAGTTGGGCGCGAAGGCCTGATCAGGCCTTCAAGGTGGCCATGTCGATCACGAAGCGGTACTTCACGTCGCCCGCAATCATGCGCGCATAGGCTTCGTTGATCTGGCGGATATCGAGCATTTCGATGTCGCAGGTAATGCCGTGCTCGGCGCAGAAATCCAGGACTTCCTGGGTTTCGGCAATGCCGCCGATCAGCGAGCCGGCCAGGACTTTACGGCCCAATACCAGCTTGGCGGCATTGACCGGCGGGTCGACCGGTTCGATCAAACCTACCAGGATATGCACGCCGTCAAAGCGCAGAACATCGAGGTAGGGGTTCAGATCGTGCTGCACCGGAATGGTGTCCAGCAGGAAGTCGAAGCTGCCGGCGGCGGCTTTCATCTGCTCGGCATCGGTGGACACGATCACATGATCGGCACCCTGGCGTCGGCCTTCTTCTGCCTTGTTCGCCGAGCGGGTGAACAGCGTCACTTCGGCGCCCATGGCCTTGGCGAACTTGATGCCCATATGGCCCAGGCCGCCCATGCCGAGAACCCCCACCTTGTCGCCGGCCTTGACCCCGTAGTGCTTGAGTGGCGAGTAAGTGGTGATGCCCGCGCAGAGGATCGGCGCGGCGCTGGCCAGGTCGAGCTTGGCCGGGATCTTCACAACGAAGTGCTCGCTGACCACGATGCTGTCGGAGTAGCCGCCCATAGTGTTGCTGCCGTCTACCCGGTCCGGGGTGGCGTAGGTCATGGTCGGGCCTTCGAGGCAGTATTGCTCCAGGTCCGATTTGCACGCTTCGCAGTGGCGGCACGAATCCACCATGCAGCCCACGCCGACCAGGTCGCCAACCTTATGGGCGGTGACGCTGGCGCCGACGGCAGTGACCTTGCCGACAATCTCGTGGCCCGGCATCAATGGGTACACGGCGATGCCCCATTCGTTGCGTGCCTGGTGGATGTCGGAGTGGCAGACGCCGCAGTACAGGATTTCGATCGCCACGTCATCGGCGCGTGGGCTACGGCGCTCGAAGGACATGGGGGCGAGGGGAGTGGTGGCCGACTGGGCGGCATAACCGATGGCAGTGTACATGGTGCAAACCTCGCAAAAGCGTGGACGGGAGAGGTGGCGAATTCTGCGCGTCAACCCTGTGGGCGAACATGGCAAATGCTCCGAGTCTCATGCCTATTCGTCCGGGAGTGCCCGTGGATTGGATTCATTGGTCGCCAGACCTGCGATGATGTTCCTATCCCTTTTTCGCGAAGTTTTTTGCCATGTTGTTGACCCGCCATCTTGATGCCAACGCCACGCTGGTTTCCTTGATTGAGGGGCTTACGCCCTGCGACGGTTTCTCCCCGACCCACCTGGCAGGCGTGCAGGTGCTGCGCGCCAGTTGCGACGTGGCGCGCGGGCCGCAGATCTACGAACCGAGCCTGATGTTCGTGGCCCAAGGCAGCAAGCTCGCCTACCTGGGCCCGCGCACCCTGGAGTATGGCGCCGGGCATTACCTGATCCAGGCGATGCCGGTGCCGTTCGAGTGCGAGACGTTTGCCATGGCCGCCGATGCCCCGCTGTATGGCGTGACCGTAGGCATTGATCGGGTGGTGCTGGGCGAATTGGTGATGGCTATGGGCATGCAAGCCGGCCCGCCGCCGGCGGCGCAGACCTTGGAGTCGATGAGCTCGGTGGTGCTCGATGACGCGATGCGCGGTTGCGTCGAGCGGCTGTTGCAGTGCCTGCACGATCCACTGGAAGCCCGGATCATGGGGCCGGCGCGAGTACGGGAATTACTGTTCACCGCCTTGCGCGGGCCACAGGCCGATGTGCTGCGGGCGCTGGTGGAACAGCAGGGGCAGTTCTCGCGGATTGCCACCTCATTGAATCACCTGCATGCCCATTACGCCGAACCGCTGAACATCGAGACCCTGGCCGGTTATGCGCATATGAGTGCGTCGACGTTTCATGAGCATTTCAAGCGCTGCACCCTGCTGTCGCCGGTGCAGTACCTCAAGCGCTTGCGCCTGCTCAAGGCCCAGCAGTTGTTACTGGCAGAAGGCATGGGTGTGGCGCAGGCGGCGCATAACGTGGGGTATCAGAGTACGTCGCAGTTCAGTCGGGAATATAAGCGCTATTTCCTGCGCAACCCGGGTGAAGAGCGAGCGGCATAGATGATCGTTCCCACGCGGAGCGGGGGAACGAGCAGGCAAGCCCATATTGACTCGAGTCGCCCATAAAAAAAGGCTCCCATTTGGGAGCCTCAGTTGGCTTACATATTCGGGTAAGTCGGCCCACCCGCGCCTTCCGGCGTCACCCAGGTGATGTTCTGCGAAGGGTCCTTGATGTCACAGGTCTTGCAGTGCACACAGTTCTGGGCGTTGATCTGGAAGCGCTTCTCGCCGTCTTCCTGGGTGATCACTTCGTACACGCCAGCCGGGCAGTAGCGTTGCGCCGGTTCATCGTAGAGCGGCAGGTTGGTGCCGATCGGGATGCTCGGGTCCTTGAGTTTCAAGTGGCACGGCTGTTCTTCTTCATGGTTGGTGCTGGAGAGGAACACCGAGCTCAGCTTGTCGAAGCTCAGCTTGCCGTCGGGTTTGGGGTAGTCGATCTTCTGGCTGTCCTTGGCCAGCTTGAGGCAGGCATAGTCCGGCTTGGTGTCATGCAGGGTGAACGGCATTTTACCGCCGAGGATGTTCTGGTCGAACCAGTTGAAGCCGGCACCGATGATCGGGCCGAACTTGTGCATCGCCGGGCCGAAGTTACGGGTGGCGAACAGTTCCTCATAGAGCCAGCTGGCTTTGAAGCTGTCGACGTAGGCCGTCAGTTCATCACCGCCTTCGGATTCGGCGAACAGACGATCAGCCACGGCGTCTGCGGCGAGCATGCCGGACTTCATGGCGGTGTGGCTGCCCTTGATCTTGGCCACGTTCATGGTGCCCAGGTCGCAACCGATCAGGGCGCCGCCCTTGAATACCATCTTCGGCAGCGAGTTGATGCCGCCCTTGGCCAGGGCGCGCGCGCCGTAGCTGATGCGCTTGCCGCCTTCCAGGTACTGGGCCAGCACCGGGTGATGCTTGAGGCGCTGGAACTCATCGAACGGCGACAGGAAGGTGTTGCTGTAGGACAGGTCGACGATCAGGCCTACGACCACCTGGTTGTTTTCCAGGTGGTAGAGGAACGAACCACCGGTGTTCTCGTTGCGCATGATGTCCAGCGGCCAGCCGGCGGTGTGGACCACCAGGCCTGGTTGGTGCTTGGCCGGGTCGATTTCCCAGATTTCCTTGAGGCCGATGCCGTAGTGCTGTACGTCGGCATCGCTGTCCAGGTTGAAGCGCTGGATCAGTTGCTTGCCCAGGTGCCCACGGCAGCCTTCGGCGAACAGCGTGTACTTGCCGCGCAGTTCCATGCCTGGGGTGTACAGGCCTTCTTTGGGATGACCTTCACGGTCGACGCCGAGGTCGCCGGTGATGATCCCGCGCACTACGCCGTTTTCATCGAACAGTACTTCCTGGGCTGCGAAACCTGGGTAGATTTCCACGCCCAGGTTCTCGGCCTGCTGGGCCAGCCAGCGGCACAGGTTGCCCAGGGAGATGATGTAGTTGCCTTCGTTGTGCATGGTCTTGGGCACAAAGAAGTCAGGCACCTTGGTGGAGGTGTCGCTGCTGCGCAGTACATAGATGTCGTCGCGCACCACCGGGGTGTTGAGTGGAGCGCCCAGTTCTTTCCAGTCCGGGAACAATTCGTTCAGGGCGCGTGGTTCAAACACGGCGCCGGACAGGATATGTGCGCCGACTTCCGAGCCTTTTTCGACCACGCAGACGCTGATTTCCTTACCGGCTTCGGCGGCCTTCTGCTTCAGTCGGCAGGCGGCAGACAGGCCCGACGGCCCTGCGCCGACGATGACCACGTCGAATTCCATGTATTCGCGTTCCACAGGCTATCTCCTACTCAAGGCTCAACAGTTTTTTTCTAATGGGTGGAGGTTCGGTGTTTTATCTGTCGTCTTCTGCGCCAATTTCTTACAAAAGGGCAGGGGACGACCCACCTTTCTCTCTAGGTGGCGCATTATATCTACACCACTCTCAGCGTCCAATACAAACGTTTGTTTGAATTGCCCGCGAGCTAGGTAAATCAAAGCAACGCGGCTTATATCTGACCATTTTGCTGTATTGACCGGAAAAGGTGTTCCGGTCAATATACGGTCGGTTTTGCGCTTCTCGTAGGCGGACTGCCGGTTTCAAGGCCACGTCCAAAGACAAGGCACTGCTCATGCAGGTTGACGCGCACGTAATGCTGGCGCGCAGTTTACACGTTGCAACGATGAATGACTTGTCAGTCACCCCTGACGAACGGTCTTTATTATTGAGTACGTGCAACGTTACCTGTCATGAAGGCCTGCGTTTTTAGAGGTGCCCTTGTGCGCCGTTGAGCATCTACCGCCAGGTTTATCCGGGCGGCTTCCTTTTCACCGGAGAGTAACGAGGAATCCATGAAGGTTCTTGTAGCTGTCAAACGCGTTGTCGATTACAACGTGAAAGTTCGCGTCAAGGCGGACAATTCCGGCGTCGATCTGGCTAACGTCAAAATGTCGATGAACCCCTTCTGCGAAATCGCCGTGGAAGAAGCCGTACGCCTGAAAGAAAAAGGTGTCGTGACTGAAATCGTCGTCGTTTCCATCGGTCCGACCACTGCTCAAGAGCAGCTGCGTACCGCCCTGGCCCTGGGTGCCGATCGCGCGGTTCTCGTCGAATCCGCTGAAGAGCTGACCTCGCTGGCCGTGGCCAAGCTGTTGAAAGCCGTTGTCGACAAGGAACAGCCGCAACTGGTGATCCTCGGCAAACAGGCCATCGACAGCGACAACAACCAGACTGGCCAGATGCTGGCTGCACTGACCGGTTACGGCCAGGGTACCTTTGCCTCGAAAGTCGAAGTCAGTGGCGACAGCGTTGCCGTGACCCGCGAAATCGACGGCGGCGCGCAGACCGTTTCCCTGAAACTGCCGGCCATCGTCACCACCGACCTGCGTTTGAACGAGCCGCGTTATGCGTCCCTGCCAAACATCATGAAAGCCAAGAAGAAGCCGCTTGAAGTGCTGACTCCGGATGCTTTGGGCGTTTCCACCGCCTCCACCAACAAGACCGTCAAAGTCGAAGCGCCAGCTGCACGCAGCGCGGGTATCAAGGTCAAGTCGGTGGCTGAACTGGTCGAGAAACTGAAAAACGAAGCGAAGGTGATCTGATCATGACTATCCTCGTAATCGCCGAACACGATAACAAGGTGCTGGCCCCGGCCACCCTGAACACCGTGGCTGCCGCTGCGAAAATCGGTGGTGATATCCACGTGCTGGTCGCTGGCCAGAATGTGGGTGCCGTGGCTGAAGCCGCCGCGAAAATCGCGGGTGTGAGCAAAGTACTGGCCGCCGACAACGCTGCCTACGCTCACCAGTTGCCGGAAAACGTTGCCCCTCTGGTTGCAGAGCTGGGCGCTGGCTACAGCCACATCCTGGCTGCCGCCACTTCCAACGGCAAAAACATCCTGCCGCGCGTTGCTGCGCAACTGGACGTTGACCAGATCTCCGAGATCGTTTCGGTCGAAAGCGCCGACACGTTCAAGCGCCCGATCTACGCCGGTAACGCCATTGCCACCGTGCAGTCCACTGCTGCGGTCAAAGTGATCACCGTCCGTGCCACCGGTTTCGACCCGGTTGCCGCTGAAGGTGGTTCGGCTGCCGTTGAAGCGGTGGCTGCCGCGCACGACGCTGGTACTTCCAGCTTTGTTGGCGAAGAGCTGGCCAAGTCCGATCGTCCTGAGCTGACCGCTGCCAAGATCGTCGTTTCCGGCGGGCGTGGCATGCAGAACGGTGACAACTTCAAACACCTGTACGCCCTGGCCGACAAGCTGGGCGCTGCGGTCGGCGCTTCCCGCGCGGCTGTTGACGCAGGTTTCGTACCCAACGACATGCAGGTCGGCCAGACCGGCAAGATCGTTGCGCCACAGCTGTACATCGCGGTCGGTATCTCCGGCGCGATCCAGCACTTGGCCGGTATGAAAGACTCCAAGGTGATCGTTGCGATCAACAAGGACGAAGAAGCACCGATCTTCCAGGTGGCGGATTACGGCCTGGTTGCGGACTTGTTCGAAGCTGTACCTGAGTTGGAGAAGCTGGTCTAAACCAGCCGCTTCACTTATAAAGAGCCCGGTCTTATGACCGGGTTTTTTTTTGCACGCCACTCTTGATCGGGAAACACGCCATGGAACTGCGTCGCTGGACTGTACTGCTGGGCCTGTCACTGCTGCCAACCGTGTCTATCGCGGCTGGCAAATGCGAGCGCCTGGTGGTGACCGGCAGCCCGGATGCGCCGCCCTACCTGTGGCGTGACCCCCAAGCCCCCACCCACCTGATCGGCGCGAATGCCGATGTGTTGCAACAAGTGGCCAAGGAACTGGGGCTGAAAATCGACCTGCTGTACGGCGGCAAGCGTTCCCTGGCCCTTGAAGAAGTGCGCAGCGGGCGCATGGACATGTTGCTCGACGCGCCGCTGAACGTCAGTGAACTGGAGACCCTGGACTACATCCACCCGGCGCTGATGCAGGCCGATTACCGGGTGTGGACCCGCGTCGACTCGCCCCTGGTCTACGCCAGCGCGGCCGATTTGCATGGCCACAAGGGTGCGGTCTCGGAGCGGGCGCGCCTGTCCCCTGAGTTTGAAACCTTTGTCAGCGAGCACCTGACCCTGGAACGCGTGCCAACCCTGACCCCGGCCTTGCAGAAACTGTTGCTGGGTGAAGTGGACTACGTGCTGGCGGGACGTTACTCCGGCATGGCCATGGCCCAGACCCTGGGGATGAGCAAAGACTTGCTGGCCCGTGAGCTGCCGATTGATCAGCCGGGGCTGTTCCTGGCGATTTCCCACAACTCTGCCTGCAATGATCCGTGGTTGCGCGGACAGCTCGCGAAAAAGATGACAGAATTGGCCGCGTCCGGTCTGACGGAAGCCGCGTTGCAGCGCAATATCGAACGCTGGAAGACGCAGTTGCAGCAACCCGTCGGTACCCCAACAAAGTAGGGATTTTTAGTGACTATTCGACCTCTTTTCGCCGCCCTCGCCGTAGTAACGCTGGCGGGCTGTGCCGCAGATCCTGCGCCGAATGAGCAAATGCGCCTGACCCAGCAAGCCCTGGAGCAAGCCGCCGCCGTGGGGGCCGTTGCTGACGACGTGCCCGAGTTGAAACTCGCCGAAACGAAGCTGGCCCAGGCCAAGGCCGATATGGCGGATGAATCCTACAAGGATGCCCGCATGCTGGCTGAACAGGCCGAACTGGATGCCCGCTTGGCAGAGGCACGGGTGCTGACGCAAAAAAGCCAGGAACAGTTGAATGTCCTCGACACCCGTATCACCCGCCTGCGCAAACAGCTGGGAGATGCTCAATGAACCGTCTGACCTGTGGGCTGCTATTGAGCAGCTTGGTGCTCGGCGGCTGTGCCAGCCACCCCAATAGCGACACTGCGTTGCAACAGGCCGGCAGCGACTTCCAGAAGGTCAAGGAAGACTCCAATGTATTGCGTATCGCGCCCAAGGACGTGATCCGCGCCGGTGAGTCCCTGGCCCGCGCCGACCGTCTGTCCAGCTACTGGGGCAGTGGTGGCGACGTGGTGCATTACGCCTACCTGAGCCAGCGCTACAGCGCGATTGCCCGGGAACATACGCAACTGGTGCTCAACGAAGAACGTGCCGCCAAACGCGAACTGGAGCGCCAACGCCTGCAACTGGCGCTGCGCGAGGCCAAATTGTTGAGCGTGCAACAACAGGGCAAGTGGCTCGAAGAGCAGATCGCCAGCCTGACCACCACCCAGACCGATCGTGGCCTGGTGATGACCCTGGGCGATGTGCTGTTCGACACCGGCCAGGCTGAACTGAAAAACTCCGCCAACCGTACAGTGCTGAAGATCGTGCAATTCCTGCAACTGAACCCCAAGCGCGTAGTGCGGATCGAGGGCTATACCGACAGTACCGGCGGCGAGCAGGAAAACCTCAAACTGTCCCGTGACCGGGCACAGGCCGTGGCGGACGTACTGGTTGACCTGGGCATTGATGACAAACGCATCCAGGTGGAAGGTTATGGCGATCAGTACCCGGTGGAAGTGAATGCTTCCGAACGGGGGCGGGCGCAGAACCGGCGTGTGGAGATTGTCTTCTCCGATGACAAGGGCCAGCTCGGCGCCGCGCGCTGAACCTCAGTTCTTGTGGGCGCCGACTTGCCTGCGATACAGGCGACGCGGACTTTCAACTGAACCGCAGCGATGCCATTGCAGGCAAGCCAGCTCCCACATGGAATAGGCTGTGTGTCTCGCCCCGTAACCCGATCCTCGATCGGGTTTTTCATGCCCGCCATTGCGTGCTCAACCCCTACAGTTTTTTCTATCACTGCCGCCCGTCCTCGACTATTGTGGCAACTGTCCCCGTACACTTCTAAACTGTGCCGGTATGTTTCACACAAAAATAAAATACCCGTGAAATCGAGTGCTGCGTCATGACCAATCTCTTGCTTTACCAACGTATCGCCCAGCAATTGGCTGAGGATATCCGGCGCGGTGTCTATCAACCGGGTGAGCGCGTGCCTTCGGTGCGCAAGATGAGCTCCCAGCTCAATGTCAGTCATGCCACGGTGTTGCAGGCCTACGCCAATCTCGAGGATCAGGGGTTGATCCGCGCGCGGCCGCAGTCCGGGTATTACGTGCACCAGACCCCGGCCCTGACCGCACCGACGCCGGATATTGCGCGGGTCGAGCGCCCGGGCCTGGTCACACGCAGCAGTATCATTCAACAGGTCTTGGTCGAGTCCCGTCGTGAAGGGGTGTTCCCGCTCGGCGCCGCCGTGCCCAGTGTCGATTACCTGCCGGTACGCGCGCTGCACCAGCAACTGGCCAAGGTCACGCGCTTCCAGAGCCCACGGGCGTTCAGCTATATGTTCAGCCCGGGCTTTGAGCCGCTGCGGCGCCAGGTTGCGATTCGCATGCGCGATGCCGGTGTGGTGGTCGACCCGTCCGAAGTGGTGATCACCCACGGGTGTGTCGATGCGTTGCAGATGTCCTTGCGCGTGCTGACCCGTCCCGGCGACCTGATCGCTGCCGAGTCCCCCACCTATTACGGCCTGTTGCAACTGGCGGACTTGCTCGGCCTCAAGGTCATCGAGATCCCCAGCGACCCGGCCACCGGCATGAGCCTGGAGGCTCTGCAACTGGCGGCCAACCAATGGTCGATCAAGGCCCTGGTGCTGACCACGCGCCTGAGCAATCCCCTGGGCGGCACCATGCCCGAAGAGCGGCAGAAACAGTTGCTGCGCCTGGCCTCGGATTTCGATATCCAGATTGTTGAAGATGATATCTACGGCGAATTGATGTTCGAATTGGGGCGCACCAAGGCCCTCAAGGCGTATGACCGCCTGGACCGGGTGATCTACTGCTCAAGTTTTTCCAAGACCCTGTCCCCCGGCGTGCGCATCGGCTGGATGATTGCCGGCAAATACCAGCAGGAGATCCAGCGCCTGCAGATGTTCAGCACCCACTCGGCGTGCAGCGTCACGCAGATGGGGGTGGCGGCGTACCTGGAGAACGGCGGTTACGACCGGCACCTGCGCTACATTCGCCAGGAATACCGCAAGAACCTCAGCGCCTTCCAGTTGGCGGTGCAGCAGTATTTCCCCGAAGGCACGCAGATGAGCCGACCGACCGGCGGTTTTATCCTGTGGGTCAGCCTGCCGGGCAGGGTCAACACCCAGGAACTGCATGTGCGCGCCCTGCAGCAGGGCATCAGCATTGCGCCGGGGCTGATCTTCAGTAATACAGAACAGTTCAACCACTGTATCCGGCTTAATTGCGGTACCCCGTGGAACCGTGAAGCCGAGCGCGCCTTGATGACCCTGGGCATGCTGGCCAACCAGTTGTGCCAGGAGGCGGCGAGCGGGTTTTGAAGGGCCAAAGACGGGCATGAACGATAGGTGGCTAATCACCGCGCTTGTCATGCCGCGCTCAACAAGCGAGCATATGGCCTTCTGCCGTTAATGCTGTAGGCGATATGACTTATATTTTTCCTGCCGCGCTGTTGATCTGTCTGGCGGGCCTGTGCAACGCCACGCCTGTACTGGCAGCACCTGCCAGTGCGCCGATCGTGCTGGCAGCCGCTGAACAAAAGCCGGCCCCGGCTAAAAAAACGGTCCAGGCGAAAAAGCCCGCCCCGGTTAAAAAAACCGCCAAGGTGAAAAAGCGCGCACCTACCGCCAGCAAATCCAAGTCGGCCCGTGAAGTGGCCCAGACCAAGCTGGCGCCTGCACAACTGGACCTCAGTCTGCCCCAGGAAATGGTCCGCCATCTGCAGCCCCTTGGCACCATGCCGCAACCTAGAAACGTACCGTTGTTGCCGCCGATGTTTGATGAGAAGCCGGTCGATAACAGTGCATTCCAGATCAACGGGCGTTTGCTCAGCAATGAAATGCAGTTGCAAATGCGCAATGAAGAGCGACGCGACGTTGAAGGCGCGGCTCTGGATTTTGAATTCAAGAATTAATCTTCCCCGCAAAGTGACCTGATCCACTGACCTTCTGTCGCAGACTGGTCGGTCACTTTTGTTTTCTGCGAAAAACCCCTGTTAGACCATTTTAAAACGGATGTTTTAGGGCGTACTCTAGCCCGGCCATCAACACTATGTCGTCGAGGACCTGTTGGTCATGAAATGCCGTGAAGGCTGTGGCGCCTGCTGTATAGCCCCCTCCATCAGTTCGCCGTTGCCCGGTATGCCTAATGGCAAACCCGCAGGCGAACGCTGCCTGCATCTGTCGGTCGAACAGCTGTGCCAATTGTTTGGCCAGCCGGAGCGGCCTGCGGTGTGCGGTGCCTTTGCGGCAGATCTTGAGGTCTGTGGTAGTAGCCAGGAAGAAGCGATCAGGTTGATCGGCTGGTGGGAGCAGATGACGGCGGCTTAGTGGGCTTTAATGTCAGAACTTCAACAATAAGGAATACACCAATGGGTTCGCTGAAACGAATGGCTGTGTTGTGCGGTTTTACGGTGTTGTTTGCGGCTGCTGCACAGGCAGAAGAGTGGCAGGTTGCCAAGGATGAAGAAGGGATCAAAGTTGCCTTGAGTGAAGTGGCTGGCTCCAAGTACAAGGCTTATCGCGGCGTTACTGTGATCAAGGCGCCATTGGCCAAGGTCCAGGCCCTGCAGGACGATGTCGTCGGTGCCTGTAAGTGGATTCACGAATGCAAGTCGCAGAAGTTGCTCAAGAAGGAAGGCGACAAGAGCTGGACCTACACCCAGTTCAAGGCGCCGTTCCCGGTGACCGATCGTGACTCGATCCTGGAAATCACCACCACCCAGGCTGCCGATGGCAGCGTGACCCGCAAGCTGCTGGAAGTACCCACCTATCTGCCGGAAGAGAAGGGTTATGTGCGTGTGGCCCAGGTAGAAGGCTTCTGGAAACTGGTGCCCAAAGGTGCCGACCAGACCGAAGTGACCTACCAGGTCCACACCGAGCCAGGCGGCAGCGTGCCTTCCTGGTTGGCCAACAAGTTTGTGGTTGAAGCCCCCTTCAACACCTTGAAAGCCCTCAAGGCAGCGGCCGAGAAGCCGTAAGCCCGACCGATCAGGTGCCTCCTGCCTTGAGTGGAACGATCGCCGCGCCCTCAAGGTCCAGATAGGTATAAGCCCATCCATGGGCTTTATCGAGGAGGCACTGATGCAAAACTGGCAAGTTACCTTCGTTGATGATCACGGCGTGCAGTCCGTGGAGCAGTTCAGCTGCGCGCAAAAGCCCAGCCTCGAAGTCGCCGCACAGATGATTCGCGCCAAATTACTGCCCATCCCCGCCAAACTGGACCTCAATGACCTGGACGGTCGCATCGCCGAACCGACGGTGAAAAGCCTGAAGGATCAGAACAGTATCCAGATCCTCGACATCTCTCCCGCCCCCTGAATATTCCCTGTACGTTGTTAAAGCGCTGCTGGTGGAGCTGATAGCTTCGCGCTACTCTGCAAGGGAGATCAGCGAATGAATCGCTAAGGTCTGGTCTTGTCAGCTACATGCTTGTTTTCCTGCGGCGATGTCATTGCCGTCCACCTGCGCTGTTCACGCGCAGGCCCTGGGAAGCACGGAAAGTCTATCCATCGGTTCAGGAGGACGTTTCATGAGCACAGCCTATCAAGAAGACATCAGCACCCACGTGTTACGCCGCATGAAAGAGGGCGGCTTTGACTTTTCACGTTTCCACCCCATCGAGTTCTACGCCATTTTCCCGGACGAGGAACGTGCGCGCCGGGCTGCGGGTCGGTTTCGTGGCGAGTCGATCAATGCCCAGGTCAGTGCGCGGGATGATGGCGCCTGGTTCCTGGAATTAAGCAAAGTCATGTTCGCCACCTATGACGGTATAGGTGATTTCGAGCAGGACTTTGAGGCGGTAGTCGAGCCCTTGGGCGGGATTATCGAAGGATGGGGTGTGAAGCACGAGGTTCGTGGGTTACCCATGTAGTCGCATGATCAATAAAGCAGCGTATCGGCTGACCCTTGGGTCGGCCGATTTTGTTTGTGGCGCGGCAAAGTACTGGGAACTTATTGCGAAAAATCCTCCACAAAAAAAAGGCCACCCGAGCAGGGTGGCCAAAAGGGAAGACCGGAAAGAAGGGGAACCGGTCGGTACTTGCACGAGCAAATTACCGGCGGTGCTGTGGGGATGCTGTAGGACGAATCCTGTTCAGCGAATGTGGGTGATTATCCGCAGGCTTTCCCGGGCAGTGAAATCAACTCTGACTATGCTGGTGATAGGCAATGCCTGCGTCGCTTTGAAGCGCGCGTGGCAACGCGCGGGCGTTAACTGCACCAGGACGGTGCGTAGCAGCCTTTTACTGTATCCAACTGATTGATACTTAAGTGTTTATGCCGCTGGCACGGGCCTTGCGACAGTCCGTTGCGTCCGGGTGACAAGGAGTTCGGCATGATCCGCACTTATTACGATGAAATGTACGATGAGGTCGGCCAGGTCCGGCCTCACTATCGCGAGTTTGCCCGTTGGCTGGCTGAAACCCCGACCGAACTGCTGGCCCAGCGCCGCCGTGAAGCCGATCTGCTGTTTCACCGCGCCGGTATCACCTTCACCCTGTACGGCGACGAACAGGGCACCGAGCGCCTGATTCCCTTCGATACCATCCCGCGCAGCATTCCCGCCAGTGAGTGGCGGGTGGTCGAACGTGGCTGTATTCAGCGGGTCAAGGCATTGAACCTGTTCCTCGCCGACCTGTATCACGACCAACGCATTATCAAGGCCGGGATTATTCCTGCCGAGCAAGTGTTGGCCAATGAGCAATACCAACTGGCGATGCAGGGCCTGGACCTGCACCGTGGTCTCTATTCCCACGTCTCTGGGGTCGATCTGGTACGGGATGGCGACGGCACGTACTACGTGCTGGAAGACAACCTGCGCACCCCCAGCGGTGTGAGCTACATGCTCGAAGACCGTAAGATGATGATGCGCCTGTTCCCTGAACTGTTCGCCGCCCAACGTATCGCGCCGATCGACCATTACCCCAACCTGCTGCTCGACACCCTGAAAAGTTCCAGCCCGCTGGACAACCCCAGTGTGGTGGTACTGACGCCTGGGCGGTTCAACAGTGCGTTTTTCGAACATGCGTTTCTCGCCCGGGAAATGGGCGTGGAACTGGTGGAGGGGGCCGACCTGTTCGTGCGTGACGACCGGGTATTCATGCGCACCACCGACGGGCCCAAGGCGGTGGACGTGATCTACCGGCGTCTCGACGATGCCTACCTCGACCCGTTGGCCTTCAACCCGGAGTCGATGCTCGGCGTGCCGGGCCTGCTGGCCGCCTATCGCTCGGGTAATGTGGTGCTGGCCAATGCCATTGGCACCGGGGTGGCGGATGACAAATCGGTGTATCCCTTCGTCACCGACATGATCCGCTTTTACCTGGATGAAGAACCCATTCTGAAGAACGTTCCGACGTTCCAGTGCCGCAAGCCTGACGAGCTGTCCCATGTGCTGGCCAATTTGCCAGAGCTGGTGGTCAAGGAAACCCAGGGCTCCGGTGGCTACGGCATGCTGGTCGGGCCAGCCGCCACGGCCGCCGAGATCGAAGCCTTTCGCGCACGGATCAAGGCCAAGCCCCATGCCTACATTGCCCAGCCGACCCTGTGCCTGTCGACGTGCCCGACCTTTGTCGAAAACGGCATCGCACCGCGGCATATCGACCTGCGGCCGTTCGTCTTGTCGGGCAAGGAAACCCGCGTGGTGCCGGGCGGGCTGACCCGTGTCGCGCTGCGTGAAGGCTCGCTGGTGGTCAACTCGTCCCAGGGCGGCGGCACCAAAGACACCTGGGTGGTGGAGGATTGAAGCCATGTTGAGCAGAACTGCCTCGGATTTATATTGGATGTCGCGCTATCTGGAGCGCGCGGAAAACCTCGCGCGCATGCTGGATGTCAGCTATTCGCTGTCGCTGATGCCCCAGGATGGACGCGGCGATGGCCTGCACGAACTGGCCATGCCCCTGCTGATCACCGGCACCCTGGACGACTATCACGCGCGTCACGGCGAATTGCATGCCGAGCGTTTGTTGCACTTCTTTGCCCTGGACGCCGCCAATCCGGCGAGCATCTACAGTTGCCTGGGTGCCGCCCGCGCCAGTGCCCATGCCGTGCGTGGGCGAATCACCGCCGACATGTGGGAAAACATCAACGCCACCTGGCTGGATATTCGCGTCATCGCCCAGGAAGGCCTGAGCCGTTATGGCATGAGCCGTTTCTGCGAATGGGTCAAGGAACGCTCCCACCTGTTTCGCGGCGCCACCTACGGCACCATCATGCGCAACGACGCTTTTCGCTTTATTCGCCTGGGCACCTTTATCGAACGGGCGGACAACACTTTGCGCCTGTTGGATGCCCGCTACGAGATGGCCGGTGACCAGGCCGAAGTGGTGATTGATGGTACCGCCCACGCTTACTACCAATGGAGTGCGCTATTGCGGGCCTTGTCGTCGTTCGAGGCCTACACCGAAATCTACCGTGATGCCCCCGGCGCTCGTCAGGTGGCCGAACTGTTGCTGCTGCGTGCCGATGTGCCGCGCTCTTTGCGCGCGTGCAGCGAAGAAATCGACCAGATCCTCGCCAGCCTGCCCGGCCTCAACGGCCGCCCGGCGCAGCGCCTGGCCGCCGAGATGGACGCGCGCCTGCGCTTTACCGCGATTGACGAAATCCTCGAGGAAGGCCTGCACGCCTGGCTGACCGACTTCATCCCCCTGGTGCGCCAGTTGGGTAACGCCATTCACCATTCCTACCTGGAGGCGGCATGAGACTTTCCATCAGCCACGAAACCACCTACCGCTATGAAGACCAGGTGCGCGCGAGCATCCAGTACCTGCGCCTGACCCCTCACGACAGCGAGCGTCAGCATGTGCTCAGTTGGCAGCTGGATCTGCCGCGTCCGGTACGGGCCCAGTTGGACCCGTTCGGCAATATCCTGCATGTGCTGACCCTGGATGAGCCCCATGAATCAATCATCATCGGCGCCCGGGGCCAGGTGGATATCGACGAGTGGCGCGAGGCCGAGCATGACAGCCAGTCGCCATTTCCTTTCCAGCGTTGCACGCGCCTGACCGAACCGGACGAGGCCCTGCGTGCCTTTGCCGAGCAGCACTGTGGCAAGCGCCGGGATCGCACTGCCCTGATTGACCTGATGCACGCCCTCAACCAGCACATCGCCTATGTGCCGGGCGCCACCCAAGTGGAGACCAGCGCGGCCGAGGCGTTCGCCGGGCGGGCCGGGGTTTGTCAGGATCATGCCCACGCCTTCCTGGCCTGCGCGCGCAGCCTGGGGATCGCCACGCGCTATGTGTCGGGGTATTTGTACAGCGAGGACAGTGAACACCTGGCCAGCCACGCCTGGGCCGAAGCCTGGCTGGATGACGCCTGGTACAGCTTCGATGTGACCAACCAGTTGGCGCGCCCGGAGCGGCATTTGAAACTGGCAGTGGGCCTGGATTACCTCGATGCATGCCCGGTGCGCGGCATGCGCCGTGGCGGCGGGCACGAGCAGATGCATGCCAGGGTATTTGTGGCACCGAGCCCGGTGATTCTGGTGCAGCAGCAATAATCCCCGCCGCATCCTGCTGAAGCCGGCTAGCCGGCTCTATCAGTGCGCGTCGGTTTTGCGCGTGGCCATATGCTTCAAATACCCTACCAGCAACTCCAGGTCGGCATCCGGCAACACGCTGGCGGCAAACGCTGGCATTTTGGCTTGCGGCCAATGCCTCAGGCTCTGGGGATCACGGATATAACGCTTGAGGAAGTCGCCGCCGAAATACTCGGTCGGGCTGTAGGGCAGATTCAGATCCGGCCCTACCTGCGCGTCACCCGCGCCGTTTAGACGATGACAGGCCAGGCAGTTTTTCTGAAACAGGGCAAACCCCTGGTTGATCGGGTCATTCACCGCCAGCGCCGGGTCCGGCAGCAGCGCCGGGAAGCGTTCGGCAACGGTTCTCAGCTGTTTGATCGTCGAGATCTGAAATGGCCATTGTTCCGGGCTGATCCCGCTCGCCTGGGGCCGGGTCCATACCAGATAGAACGGCCCGGCACTGGGTTTGCCAGTGGCCAGTGGCGGCCAAGGATGAACCGGATCTTCCACCGCCAGCCACGCCTGGGCGCCGCTTTGCTGAAGCAGCGGTGCGGCGGCCAGTTCGGCGGCAAAACCATCCAGCGCCACCGCCTGCACATGGTTATGCGCCAGCAGGCCCGGTAAGAGTGCGGCCAGCGGCACCGCGCGATAGGTCATAGTGCGCTTGTAGGAAACGTCATCGACGATCTGCACGGTCTGCGCAGCCGGGTGCTTGAGCAGGTCTGCGGTTTGCCACGTGGTGCGGCTGTGATCCAGCTCGATGGTCAACGAGGCGGCGTTGGCGGGGTAGGCCAGGATCAGCAGCAACAGAACGATAAGGTGTTTCAAGGCAGGGCCCATCCGGCAATGGCGATAGGGTCTCAGGATACCGGACAACCACCACCAAACCGCAGGCAAAAAAGGCAGCCCCGGTTACGGGAACGCTCTAGGCGGTTTCCCGGACGGTGCTGCCAAAAGCTTGAGTATTCAGGTGTGATCGGCCCGCTCAACCAATGATCTTGGTCAGGTTGGGCAAAATCAGAATCAGTGTGGTGGCGAAGAGAATAAGCCCCGCCTGGCGAACTTTCGATTGTTTGAACATGGCTGACTGCCTTTTGTTGTTATTCCTGAGCCAAGCACCATCATTGGCTACATTAAGCCGGCTAGATGGCATTTTTCTTACAGCTGCTCCAGCAAGACCCGGCAGCAGCGTCATACACTTCTTACTGATTCAACCTTAGAGCCCTTGTCGGGCTTGACTTAGAACGCTTTCGTATCAAGTTATATTGAAAGCCGTTTAAAAAAGCATGAGGCATATAGCCATCTGCGCCCCAGCCCCTTGGCTAGACAGCTAAAACGATTAACCCGGTGTTTCCGATAGTCTCCTACCGTTCGTCTGAGCGTGGTCGTCAAGGTCAATGAGCGCATCGGTCATTGAATCTGCCCTCGCGGCGCTTAAGGTAAGGGCACGGTCGGCTCTCCCCTTGAGAGCTCCATTGCACAGTGGTTCGAGGACGTCATGACCCAAGCTTTGATCTTTGATGCGATACGTACGCCCCGGGGCAAAGGCAAGGCCGATGGCGCCTTGCACAGCGTCAAGCCGGTGAACCTGCTGGCCGGCTTGCTCACCGCCCTGCAACAGCGCAGCGACCTGGACACGCGCCAGGTGGATGACATCGTGCTCGGTTGCGTCACGCCGGTCGGGGATCAGGGCGCGGACATCGCCAAGACCGCCGCGCTGGTGGCCGACTGGGACGTCAGCGTCGCCGGTGTGCAGGTCAACCGCTTCTGCGCGTCGGGCCTGGAGGCGGTCAACCTCGGTGCGATGAAAGTGCGGTCCGGCTTCGAGGACCTGGTGGTGGTGGGCGGTGTCGAGTCCATGTCCCGCGTGCCCATGGGCAGTGACGGCGGTGCCTGGGTGCTGGACCCGCAGACCAATATGCACAGCCACTTCACGCCCCAGGGGATTGGTGCCGACCTGATTGCCACCCTGGAAGGCTTCTCCCGCGAAGATGTCGATGCCTTCGCCTTACACTCTCAGCAGAAAGCGGCGCGGGCCAGGTCAGAGGGTTCCTTCAAGAAATCCCTGATCCCGGTGCAGGACCAGAACGGGATCGTGTTGCTCGATCACGACGAATTTATCCGTGGCGACTCAACGCTCGAGGGCCTGGGCAAGCTCAAGCCGAGCTTCGAAATGATGGGGCAGATGGGCTTTGATGCCACGGCGTTGCGGGTCTACAGCCATGTCGAGCGCATCCAGCATGTGCACACACCGGGTAACAGCTCCGGGATTGTCGATGGCGCGGCCTTGATGCTGATCGGCTCCGAGGCCCGTGGTCGTGAACTGGGGCTGCATGCGCGTGCGCGCATCGTTGCCACGGCGGTGACCAGCACCGACCCGACCATCATGCTTACCGGCCCCGCGCCCGCCACTCGCAAGGCCCTGGCCAAGGCCGGCCTGCGGGTCGAGGACATCGACCTGTTCGAGGTCAACGAAGCCTTTGCCTCGGTGGTGCTCAAGTTCATCAAGGACATGGGCATCGACGCTGCCCGGGTCAATGTCAATGGCGGCTCGATTGCCATGGGCCACCCGCTGGGGGCCACGGGGTGCGCGATCCTCGGCACCTTGCTCGACGAACTGGAGGCGCGCCAGCAGCGCTACGGCCTGGCCACACTCTGTGTGGGCGGCGGCATGGGTATCGCCACCATTATCGAACGCCTCTGAGCCTAAGGAATTTGTCATGACCGACGCCATTCGTTACGAAAAAGGCCAGGACCAGATCGTGGTGCTGACCCTCGACATGCCCGGCCAGAGTGCCAACACCATGAACGCAGCCTACCGCGAGGCCATGGCCGCCACCGTCGCGCGTCTGGACGCGGACAAGGACGCGATTGCCGGGGTCATTATTACCTCGGCGAAAAAAACCTTCTTTGCCGGCGGCGACCTCAATGAACTGATCAAAGTCGACAAGCCCCACGCCAAGGCGTTCTACGACATGGTCCTGGGCCTGAAGGCGCAACTGCGCAGCCTGGAAACCCTGGGCAAGCCGGTGGTGGCCGCGATCAACGGCGCGGCCCTCGGCGGAGGCTGGGAGTTGTGCCTGGCGTGCCAGCACCGTGTGGCGCTGGATCACCCAGCCGTGCAGATCGGCTTGCCGGAAGTCACCCTCGGCTTGCTGCCGGGCGGCGGCGGGGTGGTGCGCATGGTGCGCATGCTGGGCCTGGAGAAGGCTTTGCCGTACCTGCTGGAAGGCAAGAAGATCAGCGCGCAAAAGGCTCTGCAGGCCGGTTTGATCGACGAATTGGCGGCGGATCGCGACGAACTGCTGGCCAAGTCCCGGGCCTGGATCCTGGCCAATCCGACGGCCAGGCAGCCTTGGGATATCAAGGGTCATCAGATCCCCGGTGGCACACCGTCCAACCCCAAAGTCGCACAAATGCTCGCCATTGCGCCGTCGATCCTGCGCAGCAAAACCAATGGCTGCTTCCCCGCGCCGGAGAAAATCCTCTGTGCTGCGGTGGAAGGCGCCCAAGTGGACTTCGACACCGCACACCTGATCGAGACCCGCTATTTCACCGAACTCACCACCGGACAGGTGGCGAAGAACATGATCGGCACCTTCTGGTTCCAGCTCAACGAAATCAACGCCGGCGGCTCACGCCCTGGGGGATTTGCGCCGTATGTCACACGCAAGGTCGGCATCCTCGGCGCCGGCATGATGGGCGCGGGGATTGCCTATACCAGCGCATCGGCGGGCGTGGAGGTGGTGCTCAAGGACGTCACGCTGGCAGCGGCAGAGAAGGGCAAGGCCCACTCGGCAGCGTTGCTGGACAAGAAGGTCAGCCGTGGGCAACTGACCCCTGAGCAGCGCGAAAGCACCCTGGCGCGGATCCATCCTACCGATAGCGATGCCGACCTGGTCGGTTGCGACCTGATCATCGAAGCCGTATTCGAAGACCGCGACCTCAAGGCCAAGGTCTCGGCCGCCGCCCAGCAGGTGGTAGGCGCTGACGCGGTGATAGCTTCCAATACGTCCACCTTGCCCATCAGCGGCCTGGCGAGCGCGGTGCCTGATCAAGGCAAGTTTATTGGCCTGCACTTCTTCAGCCCGGTGGAAAAAATGCCCCTGGTGGAAATCATCAAGGGCGCCAACACCAGCGACGAAACCCTGGCTCGTGGTTTTGATTTCGTACTGCAAATCAAGAAGACCCCGATTGTGGTGAATGACAGCCGCGGCTTCTTCACCTCGCGGGTGTTCGGCACCTTCACCAATGAAGGCATTACCCTGCTCGGCGAAGGCGTGGCCGCGCCGATGATCGAGACCGAGGCGCGCAAGGCCGGGATGCCGATTGGCCCGCTGGCGATCTCTGACGAAGTTTCCCTCAGCCTGATGAGCCATATCCGCCAGCAGACAGCCAAGGATCTGCATGCCGAAGGCAAGGCCCTGCCCGAGCATCCGGCGTTTGCAGTGATTGACCTGCTGCTCAATGAGTACAAGCGCCCAGGCAAGGCGGCGGGCGGTGGTTTCTACGAGTACCCCAATGGTGGCCAGAAATACCTGTGGCCAGAACTCAAGGTGCGCTTTGAAAAGCCGGGCCAACAGATTTGCGCCCAGGACGTGCGCGACCGCCTGCTGTTTATCCAGGCCATCGAAACGGTGCGGTGTGTGGAGGAGGGCGTGCTGATGTCCACTGCCGATGCCAATATCGGCTCGATCTTCGGCATCGGCTTTGCGGCCTGGACCGGCGGGGCGCTGCAGTTTATCAACCAGTATGGGCTGAACGACTTTGTGGCCCGGGCGCGTTACCTGGCCGAGCAGTATGGCGAGCGCTTCAGCCCGCCAGCGCTGTTGCTGGAAAAAGCCGCCCAGGGCACGACGTTCTAACCTCCCGACCGGGCATGGGTGGGGCTTGCCTTGAAAGGGTATTTCAAGGCAGGCTGGTGGGTGTGCGTTATTCCCATCACCGTGTCAGGTATTTTTTATGTCGCTACGCGTCTGCATTCTGGAAACCGATATCCTGCGTCCGGAACTGGTCGATCAATATCAAGGTTACGGGCAGATGTTCCAGCGCCTGTTTTCGCAGCAGCCGATTGCCGCCGAATTCGTCGTCTACAACGTCATGGAAGGTCACTATCCGGCGGACAGCGAAGTGTTCGACGCCTACCTGGTCACGGGTAGCAAAGCGGACTCCTTCGCGACCGACCCGTGGATCGAAACCCTCAAGGCCTACCTGTTGAACCGCTATGAGCGGGGCGACAAGCTGCTTGGCATCTGTTTCGGCCATCAACTGCTGGCGCTGCTGCTGGGCGGCAAGAGCGAGCGTGCGAGCCAGGGCTGGGGCGTGGGCACCCACAACTATCAATTGGCCGCCAAGGCACCGTGGATGAGCCCGGTGGTGGAAGAACTGACCCTGTTGATCAGCCATCAGGATCAGGTCACGGCATTGCCGGAAAATGCCACGGTGATCGCCTCCAGCGACTTTTGCCCGTTTGCTGCCTACCACATCAATGACCAGGTGCTGTGCTTCCAGGGCCACCCGGAATTTATCCACGACTACTCCCGGGCCTTGCTCGATATCCGCCAGCTCAACCTGGGCGAGCAGATCTATCAGCAAGGTGTCGCCAGCCTTGCACGCGACCACCACGGCGTGACCGTGGCGGAATGGATGATGCGTTTTGTGGCCCACAAGCCGCAGGTCGCCTGACTGTGAGCGGTCGGGGTGGGCAGGTTACAGCCACCCCGAGCGCTTGAAGCTGGCCCACAACCCCGTGCACCCCGTCGCGATAAACCCCAGCACCGCAAAATAGCCGTAGTGCCATTGCAGCTCCGGCATATTCTGGAAGTTCATCCCGTAGATCCCGGCCACCGCTGTGGGGAAGGCGAGGATCGCCGCCCAGGCTGCAAACTTGCGCTGCACCACGCTCTGGCGCGAGGCTTCCAGCAGTACACCGATCTCGATGGTCTGGCTGGCGATGTCGCGCAGGGTCGAAAGGTCTTCCATCTGCCGCGTGACGTGGATCTCCACATCGCGGAAGTACGGGCGCATGTTCTTGTCGATAAACGGGAAGTCCAGCTTCTGCAGTTCCTCGCTGATTTCCACCATCGGCGCTACATGCCGGCGCAGCCGCAGTACGTCGCGGCGCAGGCCATGCAGGTTCTGGATATCGCGCTCATTCAGGGAGTTGCACAATACGTTGTGCTCCAGCGCGTCGATCTCGGCATGAATCGCCTCGCTCACCGGCTGGTAGTTTTCGGTGACAAAATCCAGCAGCGCATAGAGTACGAAATCCTCCCCGTGCTCCAGCAACAGCGGCCGCGCCTCACAGCGCTGGCGCACATAGCCGTAGGACGCCGAGTGGCCGTTGCGCGCGGTGATGATATAGCCTTTGCCGGCGAAGATATGGGTCTCGATAAACTCCAGCTTGCCCTCATGGCGCACCGGCGAGTAGGTCACGATAAACAGTGCGTCGCCAAAGGTTTCCAGCTTGGGGCGGCTGTGTTTTTCCAGGGCGTCTTCGATGGCCAGTTCATGCAGGTTGAACTGGCGTTGCAGGTTGGCCAGCTCCTGGGCGTCGGGCTCTTCCAGGCCGATCCACACAAAGTGACCGGGCTTGGCCGCCCAGGCGGCGCCTTCATCGAGGGTGATATTCTGGATTTTTTTCCCGGCGCTATAGACGGCCGCCGCAACAACTCTACCCATAATGCTGATCGCTTCTTTACAAGTGGCAGTAACCGGCCAGCTTAGCCTGAAACGCCATCTTGTAGGAGCCGGCTGGCCTTCAGGGTTGTTGCAGTGCTTGATCCATGGCTTCAATACACTCGACCATCTGCCCCCGGCATTTCTCCATCAACTCGGGCATGTCATCCATCGTCAATCCTGCTGTAGGAATTGGCGCTAATGACCGGATCAAAATATCGCCACTGTTCCAGCGATTGAGCTTCATATGGGTCACATAGGTACTGACGCACACCGGCACAATCGGCACCCCGGCGGCAATCGCCATCTGGAACGCGCCCTTCTTGAACGGCAACAACGATTCGCCCAGGTTGCGCGTGCCTTCCGGAAACACCCAGATCGAAGTTTCTTCGTGTTGCAGGGTATGGGTGGTGGTCAACATCGACCGCCGCGCCTTCTGCGCATTGCCTCGGTCAATCAGCACATTGCCCGCCAGCCAGAACAACTGGCCGAACAGCGGCACCCACTTCAGGCTTTTCTTACCGATACATACGGTGCGATAGGGCACTACGTTGCCGAATACGAACAAATCATAGTTGGACTGGTGATTGGCAATAATCACGCAACTGTTCGGCTTGTCGCGCAGCGAGTCCACTTGTGCCTTGACCTGCAGGCGTAGGATCCACATGGCGGGCAGGGCATACAGGCGTGCGCACAGGCGACTGTTATCCGGGTTGAGCGGCCGGCACACACCCAGCAATACTCCGAGCACACCGGCGATCAGAAAATGCAGGCCCATCAATAACATGCGTAAACAATAAAGCATCGACACGGCCCATCGGGACAAAAGGTGGCGCAGTGTACGGACGTGCACTGTATTCGGCAATTACCCCAGTAGAGGTAGGAGATGGGCGATGTTTAAGGACATGTTTCAGCAGATGGAGACAGATGCCATCTAGAGCGGCTGCAAGGCGATTAACACTAGGCCGTAAGAAGAATCCCTGTGGCGAGCGGGCTTGCCCGCGTAGGGCTGCGAAGCAGCCCCAAAACTACCTGTGGGAGCTGACTGGATAATTGCCGTGGCTTTAAAGGGGGCTGCTCTGCAGCCCTACGCGGGCAAGCCCGCTCGCCACGGGCTTTGATTGAGGCCGGTGTGGGTGATTAGCCCAGATGTTCCTGGTCCTGGATGATCGCGTTATCCAGCAACTCCAGCAGGGCCTTCCGCACCTTCAGCTTGGTGTGCTTGTGGGCATTCATATTGATCTTCTTCAACTGCCGCGCCGCTTCCAGGGCCGCGGCTTGCAGCTCTTCGGGTGCCACCACCTTATCGAGGAAACCGGCACTCAACGCGTCCTGCGGGGTGAACATCTCGGCATTGATCACCGAACGATGAAACGCCGACTTGCGCAAGCGATCCCGCGCCAGTTCAATCCCGGCATGGTGCATGGTCATGCCGATCATCACTTCATTCAGGCCAATGCTAAAGGACCCCTCGACACCAATCCGGTAATCGGCCGACAACAACAGGAACGCCCCCTTGGCCACCGCATGCCCAGGGCACGCCACAATCACCGGGAACGGGTGCGACAACAGTCGGCGCGCCAGGGTCGAACCCGACGTCACCAGGCTGACCGCCTCTTTGGGGCCAGCCGTCATCACTTTCAAATCATAACCACCCGACAGAATCCCCGGCGTACCGGTGATAATCACCACCGCACGATCCTTCTCGGCCTGGTCCAGCGCTTCATTAAACGCACTGACCACGGCAGGGGAAATGGCATTGACCTTACCGTTGCTCAAGGTCAGGGTCGCGATACCGTCTTCGAGGTGGTAGGCAATCAACTCACTCATGACGCGATTCCTTGTAATACGTTTAATAGAAGGGCAGGCCGCAGACGTTACCCAGCATGACCGCCCCGGTAAAGCGCCATGACTGACTGGCCAGTCAGACTTTCCCCAGCCACCGGGCCTGCAGCAGCCTACGACAGCGCTCGCCAGCCCCTGCGCACGCCTGCCGACAAGCCTTGAAAATGGCACAATCGCCACCCTTCACCCCGCGCCGCAGAGAAGGGAGCCGAGATAACCGTCTAAGCGCATGAAAATTCTGAAAAAAACCTTTGCCATCGGAAAAGCTTTCGACTACATTAGCGCGCCTCGACAGACTGAATCAGTTTGACGAGATACGGTGAAGTGTCCGAGTGGCTTAAGGAGCACGCCTGGAAAGTGTGTATACAGGAAACTGTATCGAGAGTTCGAATCTCTCCTTCACCGCCACATTAAGTAAACACAAACCCCCGGTTTTCCTAGAGAAAGTCGGGGGTTTGTGGTTTTTGGCGTCCAAAAAATAGCCCCATGGGACCACCATGGGACTGGCGCTCTTCATTGGTGCGAAAAACTGAGCGTGCAGAGCCCGAAGCTTAGGGTGGTTTTCACGCCAAATCATCTGGCGCATATTGGGTTCGACGCCGGTCGGCATGTGTGTCCGCGAGCCCCAGCTGTAATAACTCTCTAATGGAGCGGAACGAGATGAATCAGCAGCGATGGAATGAGCAGGTGGAAACCGTGGTGAATACGCATTCGGAAGCTATTGATGAACTCAAAGAGTTTCAGCGTCATCTGGAAGGAGATAAGGGCGCTAATGCACTGATGCAGGTGCACGAAAGGCAGATGGCTAGTGCCGGAACCTATATCAACCTCATCTTAGTAGCAGGATATGCAGGTTTTTTTGGGCTTTGGTCCACGCTTTCCCCAAAGCTACCGCCCCGTTTGTATGCGCTCTGTGGGCTTCTTGCTGTGCTTTCTCTGGTGTTATTTATAGCTTGGGAGGTCATCAAGATGATATGGAGCAACATCCATATGTCTCGAACGAGCGCGATGATACAAAACATGAGTGGGCCAGAGCTTATCCAGCGGTTCATCGCATCAAGTCAGTTATTCCAAGTTCGGTCACAAAGGGTATGGTGGCTTTTTTTGGTCCCTTCAGTGCTAAGCGGTTTGGCTGCGGGCTCTCTGTTAATGTGGATTTTCTGCTATCAACTGTGGCAAGCCTTTCAATAAGGCGCTTAACGAACAGAAAGGAACCCTCGCCGCGCCGGCCGCTGTGCTTACAATGAGCCACCATAACAAGGAGCGTTACCTATGAGTGAGCAATACGACCTTCAAAGCCAGTATGACCTCTATGACCCCGAAAGCATCAAGTTAGGGGAGATTCGCCAAGGCATATATTTCGAGGGCGAATGGGAAGCGGGAGCAATCGAAGGCGACGTATTCAATTACAACGGTGAGGCGGCCGGTACGCTGGACGGCCTGACCCTGACGCGCAATGATCCTCCGGGCAAGCTGACCCAGTGCCAGTTGGTGCGCAAGGCGTAAGCGTTATGAGTAACGCCGCTTATGTCAAAAAGGCCCCCATACCTAAGCCAGGTCTGGGGGCCTTTTTGTGTGGGCATGGAAACCAGGCCCCGTAGGACTGGTATATCAGTCCCCTCGCCAAAGATATTGGTGTCGCTGACGCGCCTGCCGGGGCCGGGATCTGCGACGACTTCCGGCCCCGCTTTATCGTGGATGTGCAGTTGTGGGCGAAGACGACGAACGGGTAGTTTCGAATCTCTTCTTCACCGCCACATTCTGAAGCCACAACCCCTCAGTTTTCCTAGAGAAAAACGGGGGGCTGTGATTTCTGCTGCATGGAAAACAGCAATATGGGAATAATGTGGAAACACGTAGAGCCCCTGCGTGTACTCGCTCCCCTCAAGGAAGATCCCATTGAAAGCAGCCCTAGTCGCTCTGCTCCTCGCCTGCGCCACCACCACGGCCCTTGCCACTAACAACCCTGTCGGCTTCCAAACCTCGACCCTGGCAGACCCAAACAAAGAACGCCCGCTGGAGATGGTGGTCTGGTACCCCAGCTCCACCACTGCCACGCCAAAAGTGATCGACGACAACCCGGTGTTTTTCAGTGCCCTGGCCGTGCGTGATGCGCCTGCGGCGGTGGGTGAGTACCCGTTGGTGGTGCTTTCCCATGGTTTCGGCGGCAGTTGGGGCAACCAGGTGTGGTTGGCCAGTGCGATGGCCCAGCGGGGGTTTATCGTGGCGGCGGTCAATCATCCTGGCACTACCAGTAAGGACCGCAGTGCTCAAGCCGCCGCGCAGTTATGGCAGCGGCCGGTGGATATTCGTCGCGCTATCGACGCGGTGCTGGCGCAGCCAAAGCAATTTGGCAAGGCACAGCCCGATCGAATTGCAGTGGTGGGTCATTCGCTGGGCGGTTGGACGGCGCTGGAAGTTGCCGGTGCCCGTTTCGACCCCGTGCGTTTTGCCCAGGACTGCAAGGTTCACCTGCAGTTGGCCCCTTGCGCGGTCTACCAGCAGATGAACCCAGTGCAGGCGCCGTTGGCAGCGGATTTGAGTGACAAGCGTGTGACTGCCATTGTTTCACTGGACCTGGGTCTGTCCCGTGGCTTTACCGATCAAAGCCTGGCGGCGTTGCCGGTGCCGACGTTGGTGATTGCTGCGGGCGTGCCCTCAACGGAGCTTCCCGCCGAGTTGGAATCCGCTGACTTGGCCAAACGCCTGCCAGCGGCAGCGATGCGCTATGTCGAAATCAGCGACGCCACTCACTTCAGCTTTATGGCCGTGTGCAAGCCGGGCGGGGAGGCGTTGATTGAAGAGAGTTCGCCGGGCGATGGCATGATCTGCCGTGATGGCGAAGGTGCCCGCCCGCGTGAGGTGATTCAGCAGCAGGTCACTTCATTGATTGTTGAGTTTCTGGCGCAGCCAAAAGGCTAGGCCAACACGTTCAGTTCCCCGCCCGTGGCCCTCGCCTGATCAGGCGTGCGTACACCGCAATATTAATCAGCAAGACCAGGGCGCCCAGGCCCAGTTGGATCTGTGGCGTCAGCCCCGCGGGGTAGATCAGGGCAATGATGTAGTGCTCGATAAACCCTGCGCCATAACCCTCTTGCCCGGCGAGGTGGCGCAGCAGGTTTTCCCAGCGGGTAAGGGGGCAGGGCAGATGGAAGACTTCTACGGCAACGCCCCAGGCCGCAGCGGGCAGGTGCAGCCACATGACCGGTCGCCACTTGAGGGCAAGCAGGCCGCCGAACAACACGAACAGGATGAAGCCAAGGTGAAACAACACCAGGGAGTCGGCAGCAAGTCGCAAGAGCATAGAAGGGGTCGCGTCAGGTGAGGCTGCCAAGTGTGCTGGATAGAGCCGCTTGAAACCAGAGGCGGGCGGTTGCGGTTGCTTGTAGGCCCGAGGCCCCGTTATTGTGCTGAATCCTTTTAGTCATCTGCCACGGATCTGTTGTGATGAACGCACCGCGTACTGCTGTTGGCCCGATCAAGGCCGTGATTTTCGATATGGACGGGTTGTTGCTGGATACCGAGGGTATCTACACCGAAGTCACGCAGATCATCGCCGAGCGCTATGGCCGTACCTACGACTGGGGCATCAAGCAGCACATCATTGGCCGTGGCGCCCAGGACCTGGCCGAGTACGTGGTCAAGGCGCTGGACTTGCCGATCACGCCTGAGGAGTTCCTGCGTATCCGTGAGCCCTTGATGAGCGAGCGTTTTCCCAAGGCGTTGGGCATGCCGGGCGCCGAGGCGTTGGTGCGGCATTTAAGTGCGCACAATATCCCGATAGCCGTGGGCACCAGTTCGTCGCGTAATTCGTTTGGGCACAAGACCACGTTGCACCGCGAATGGTTTGGCTTGTTCGGTACGATTGTCACCGCCGACGACCCGGAAGTCGGCGCAGCCAAGCCTGCGCCGGACATCTTCCTTACCGCTGCCCGCCGCCTGGGCGTTGCGCCCGAGGATTGCCTGGTGTTTGAAGACTCACCGTTTGGCGTGACCGCTGCCAAGGCCGCGAACATGACTGCCATTGCGGTGCCCGACGAAGCCATGGCCGACAGCAAGTACGCTCACGCTGACCAGATCATCCGCAAACTCGCGGAGTTCGATCTGGCTGCGTATGGCCTGCCGCCGATGCGCTGAGCACCCTATAAGAGCCGGCAAGCCGGCTCTTATAGGGTGCTCAGGCGCTGAAACCACCATCAATGGTCAGGCTGGCGCCGGTGATGTAACCGGCTTCCGGCCCTACCAGATAGGCGACAAAGCTGGCCACTTCCTCGACGCGCCCATAACGACCCACCGCCATAAAGCCAATCAGGCTCTCGGCAAATTCACTGTCGGCCGGGTTCATATCGGTGTCCACCGGGCCCGGTTGTACGTTGTTGATGGTAATCCCCCGTGGCCCCAGGTCGCGCGCCAGGCCTTTGGTCAAACCCACCAGCGCGGCTTTGCTCATTGCATAGGGGCCGCCACCGGCGAAAGGCATGCGCTCGGCGTTGGTGCTGCCGATATTGATGATGCGACCACCTTCGCCCATGTGCCGGGCAGCTTCCTGGGTGGCAATAAACACACTGCGCACGTTGATGGCCAGGGTCTGGTCAAAGTCTTCCAGTTTGAAATCCTCCAGCGGGCCGACCGCCAGCACCCCGGCGTTGTTCACCAGGATATCCAGGCGCCCGAACGCGTCGACAGTGGCGTTGACCGCATTGCGAATGGCCACGGCATCGGCGCTGTCGGCGTGAATCGCCAGGGCCTTGCCGCCGTCGCTGATCACGCTGTTCTGCAGGGCCTCGGCCTTGGCCGCAGAGCTGACGTAGGTAAAGGCAACAGCTGCACCTTGCGCGGCCAGGCGCTTGACGATGGCGGCGCCGATGCCGCGGGAACCGCCCTGGATCAAGGCAACTTTGCCGCTGAGGTTTTGCGTGGTCATGTCGATCTCCCAATGATGCAAGGCGCAGGTGCCTTGTTGTTGGCGCCGAGTATCGCCCTCGCGGGCATCCCTCGGTAGACCGTGATTGCTATAGTCTGTGTAAACCAAAAGTTTAGAGTGATGCGATATGGAAAGCTTCGGCAGTATCGAATGCTTCGTGCGCAGTGCCGAAGGCGGCAGCTTTGCCGAAGCGGCCCGGCACCTGAGCCTGACGCCGGCCGCCGTCGGCAAAAGCGTGGCCAAGCTTGAAGCGCGCCTGGGGGTGCGGCTGTTCCAGCGCAGCACCCGGCGCCTCACATTGACCGAAGCCGGCAAGCTGTTTCTGGAGCAGGTCAGCGCCAGCCTCACCACCATCCAGAATGCCGTGGCCAACCTGGCCAGTGCCGAAGGCCGGCCGGTGGGCACGCTCAAGGTGAGTATGGGCACGGTGTTCGGCAACCGTTATGTGGTGCCGTTGCTGGCGGAGTTTCTGCGGCGCTTTCCCGATATCAGTCCGGATTGGCATTTTGATAATCGCCAAGTCGACCTGATCGGCCAGGGCTTTGACGCAGCCATTGGCGGCGGGTTCGAGCTGCCCCAGGGGGTGGTCGCCCGCAAGTTGACCCCGGCCCACCGGATTCTGGTGGCCTCGCCCGATTACCTGGCCAAGCGCCTGCCCGTGCACGTCCCCGAAGATTTGGGGCTGTGCAATGGGATCCTGATCCGCTCGCCGCAAACCGGCCGCGTGCGCACCTGGCAACTGACCAACCGCGCCCGCGAACAGCGGCCGTTGATGCTCAAGCCGCGCATGACCATGGGCGACTCCGAAGCCGCGTGCTGCGCCTGCACCCAAGGTTTGGGTATTGCCCTGGTCAGCATGCCGATGGCCGTGCCGTTCCTCGACAGTGGCGCGGTGGTGCGGGTGCTGCCGGACTGGTACGTCGATGATGGCAACATCTCCCTGTATTACGCCGAACACAAGTTGCTGCCGGGCAAGACCCGGGTATTTGTCGACTTCATCCTTGAGCAGTTTGCCGAGCAGCGCCTGGCGCAGCGGTTCAGCGCGGTATAGCACTCACTGCTGAACTTGCTGCCCGCCAGTGTTCTAAGCTGATACGGGCCAATGGGGCTTGCGACTGTCGAGACCGATCATGTCCATATCACGCGCTTTACTCGTGTTTACCAGCCTGGCGTTGATTGCAGGCTCCCCGGCGCTGCTGGCCGATCCCGGCAACGGCAACGGCAACGGCAAGGACAAAGGCAGTGCCCATGGCAATAAGGGTGGTGGCCAGGGTAATCAGGGCCAGGGTGGTGGCAAGAAGGGTGCAGGCGCCCATTACAGCGGCCCGCAAATTGATATCGGGGGTGTGCGGGTAATCCTTGGTGACAACCGCGACTACTGGCGCGGTGGTTCGTCCCTGCCGCCGGGCATCCAGAAAAACCTGGCCCGTGGCAAACCCCTGCCACCGGGAATCGCCAAGAAACTTGATGGGCGCCTGTTGGGGCGGCTGCCCCATTACGACGGCTACGAATGGCAACAGGCTGGCACCGACCTGATCCTGGTGACGATTGCCACCGGGATCATTTATGAAGTGCTCAATGACGTCTTGAACTGATCGAGATCGGCGATTCAGCGTGCGAACCTGCCCGGCCAACCGATGATGTTCTTTGGCCGGGGTGTCCCATAGGTGCGCACCTTCGACGTCGACAACCCCAGCCTCACCAAGGATTCGGCCAGGGTTACCGCTGCAGTCACGCCATCCACCACCGGCACGCCGGTGCGTTGGCGGATCTGTTCATCCAGCCCGGCCATGCCGCCGCAACCCAGGCAGATCACTTCAGCCTTGTCTTCGCTAATGGCCAGTTCGGCTTGGCGCACAATCGCTTCCATGGCCCGCAGCGGGTGCTCCTCCAGCTCCAGTACCGCCATGCCGCTGGCCCGTACGGAGGCACAGCGTTCATACAGCCCGGAGAGCTTGAGCCGGTCTTCGATCAGCGGCACCGTGCGATCGAGGGTGGTGACCACTGAGTAAGCATGGCCGAGGAACATCGCGGTGCTGGCCGCGGCATCGGTGATATCCACCACTGGCACGTCCAGCAACTCCTGCAGGCCTTCGCGGCCATGCTCGCCATAACCGGCCTGGATCACCGCATCGAACGGCTGATCGTAGGCCATTACTCGGTCCATCACCGCAATGGCCGCCAGATAGCTTTCGAAATTGCCTTCCACTGATTCGGCACCAAAAAACGGCGTCAGCCCGACAATTTCGGTGCCCGCTGCTGCCACGCTGCGAGCCTGTTGGGCAATGGCTTGGGTAATGGATTCGGTGGTGTTGACGTTGACGACGAGAATGCGCATGGGATGACCTCCTGATCAATGACTGACGTTGTCGACAGCGATGCTCTCGCCGCTGATATCGGCATAAAACGGCTGACGCTTGGCGATCAGCAGATACAGCACCCCGGCAATGCCAGCGCCAAACAGCCAGGAGAACGGCGAGACGCTGGCAAACCCCGGCAACAGCGCCAGGACAATGGCAATCACCGCAGCCGGGACAAACGCCGCCACCGCCCGCAGGTTCACCCCGTGGCTGTAGTAGTAAGCGCCGCTGGGGTCTTCGCTATACAACTGCGGTACGTCGATCCGGCCCTTACGGATCAGCCAGTAGTCCACCATGATCACGCCATACAGTGGGCCCAGCAGCGCGCCCAGGCCGGAGAGGAAATACACAATCACCAGCGGGCTGTTGTAGAGGTTCCACGGCAGGATGAGCACAGCGAGGAATGCGCTGATCAGCCCGGCGCGCCGGAAGTTCAGGTACTTGGGCGCCAGGTTGCTCAGCACAAAGGCCGGGGCAACGAAGTTGGCCATGATGTTCACCGCCACGGTGACGATCAGGAATGCCAGGCAACCCAGCACCAGGAACAAGGTATTGGGAATGGCCGCGATGATCTGCGTGGGGCTTTCGATTACCTGGCCATTGAGTTGGAACTGCCCGCCGCACAGCAGCACGGTGATGATTGCGAACACCAGGATGTTCACCGGCAGGCCCCAGAAATTGCCGACCTTGATGGTCTTGCGGCAAGGCGATGAGCGGGCGAAGTCGCAGAAGTTGAGGATCAGGGTGCCGTAGATCGCCAGCCACAAGGCGCCGCCGGCAAAGATATTGCGCCACATCTCGCCACCGCTCAGGGGCTCGCGGATCGACCAGGCGATTTGGCCGTCGGCCTGGAAGTACATCCAGCCGGCCAGCGCCGCGACGGTCAGCAGGATAACGGGGCCGGCAAAGCCTTCGTAGCGTCGGACCATTTCCATGCCGTAGGCCAGAATCACCAGTTGCACAAACCAGATCATCACAAAACATGCCCAGCCCAAGGTGGACAGGCCGAGGATCGTGTTGTGGTCGTAGTCGGCAAATCCTGGATTAATCGCCACCAGCAGTACGCGAAAGACGACGGATGCGAGGTAGGTTTGAATCCCGAACCAGGCGATGGCAATCACGGCGCGGATCAACGCAGGAATTTGCGCGCCATGTATACCGAAACTTATCCGGCTGATCACCGGAAACGGCACACCGGTTTTCTGGCCCATGTAGCCGGACAGGTTCATAAAGAAATACACCAACGCCGCGCCGATCCCCAGCGACAACAGAATCTGCCAGGCACCGAGGCCCAGGGCATACAAGCCGATGGCAAAGGAGTAGTTGGCGATGTTGTGCACATCGTTGGTCCACAGGGCGAAGATGCTGTAGCCACCCCAGCGTCGACCTTCGACTTTGGTGGGCGCCAGGTCCTTGTTGTGCAGGCGTGGGCTCAGCACCAGCGGGCCGGAGTTTGCCGCCGTGGGGTTGGCTGTGGAGGAGGGCAGATCCAGTGCAAGGTTATTGGAGAGACTTGTAGGCATGCCGGCAGGCTCCTGGCATCTGCAGCGAGCGCGAGGGTTAGGCGCGGCTAGCGTGCGGACACGAAGTGTATGTGGGTTGTTGTTTAAGTTGTATACAAAAACTCCAACTCCATAAGCCACTTGTGTGCCAGGTTTATATCTAACAAAACTGTCACTAATTTCGTTTTTATAGGTCGATTGAGTAACCGGCTGAATTTGAAGAAATATAAATTGACCGATTGAACAGGAATTTATTTTTTGGCGGGGATATGGGAATCAAGAATGTAGGAAGTTAGCAGAAATGGGGTGTAACGTTTCGGTGCGTAATGATTAAAGTGCACACAAAAATGGCACTGTTGGTTACGTTTGTGTGTACAGGTTTAATGGTCGCTGGAAACAAATGTGGGAGCTGGCTGGCCTGCAATGGCGCCCGGTATTCAATTACACCGAGGTGATGCCATTGCAAGCCAGCCAGCTCCCACACGCGCTTGTGGCGAGATTTTTCGCAGGCGAGGCTTTTCAGGCCTTGCTGATGATATTTCCCGCGTGCAGCCCACATTCCTTCTGGGTTGCTTCTTCCCACCACCAGCGGCCTTCACGCTCGTGCTGGTTCGGCAATACCGGACGGGTGCAGGGTTCGCAGCCGATGCTGATAAAACCGCGCTCATGCAGGCTGTTGTACGGCAACTCGAGCATGCGGATATAACCCCAGATCTCTTCACTGGTCATTTGCGCCAGCGGGTTGAACTTGTAGAGGGTGCGCTCGGGGGTGGAGAAGGCGCTATCGACTTCCAGGGCCGCCACCTGGCTACGGGTGCCGGGGCTCTGGTCGCGGCGCTGGCCGGTGGCCCAGGCACGTACGCCGGAGAGTTTGCGGCGCAGCGGTTCGATCTTGCGCACGCCGCAGCATTCGCCATGGCCGTCCTTGTAGAAGCTGAACAGGCCCTTTTCCTTGACGAAGGGTTCCAGCTTGCTCTGGTCCGGCGAGATCAATTCGATATCGATCTTGTAGAAGTCCCGCACCTGCTCGATAAACCGGTAGGTCTCCGGGTGCAGGCGGCCGGTGTCGAGGCTGAAGACCTTGACGTTTTTGTTCAGCTTCCAGGCCATATCCACCAGCACCACATCCTCGGCACCGCTGAAGGAAATCCACAGGTCATCGCCGAACTGGCTGAACGCCAGCTTGAGGATGTCCTGGGCGGACTTGTTGGCATAGGTCGCGGCGAGTTCAGCGACGTCGAAGGCTTGGTTCATCAGGACGGTTCCTACAGGTCAGTGGCGCTGAGCGCTCTATAGGAGTGGGATGTTAACAAAATCCGCTCTGCGTTGCGGTGGCCAGCGCGAATCGCTAGAGTTCGGCAGTCCTTTTGCTCGCTCAACTGAAAAAAAATCCAAATGGGAGTGTCTTGTGGAAATTGCCTGTCTCGACCTGGAAGGGGTGCTGGTTCCGGAAATCTGGATCGCCTTCGCTGAAAAAACCGGTATTGAATCCTTGCGGGCCACCACCCGGGACATTCCCGACTACGACGTCCTGATGAAGCAACGCCTGCGCATTCTCGACGAGCACGGCTTGAAGCTGTCGGACATCCAGGAAGTGATTGCCACCCTCAAACCGCTGGAAGGTGCGATCGAGTTCGTCGACTGGCTGCGCGAGCGCTTCCAGGTGGTGATCCTGTCGGACACCTTCTATGAATTTTCCCAGCCGTTGATGCGTCAACTGGGCTTCCCGACCCTGCTTTGCCACCGCTTGATCACCGATGAAAATGACCGGGTGGTGAGCTATCAACTGCGCCAGAAAGATCCTAAGCGTCAGTCGGTGCTGGCCTTCAAGACCCTGTACTACCGGGTAATCGCTGCAGGCGATTCCTACAACGACACCACCATGTTGGGTGAGGCGGATCGTGGGATTCTGTTCCATGCACCGGAAAATGTGATTCGCGAGTTCCCGCAATTCCCGGCGGTGCATACTTTTGAGGACTTGAAGAAAGAGTTCATCAAGGCGTCGAACCGTTCGTTGAGCCTGTAAGTTATTGAGCGAGGCTGGTTGCCTCATCGCGAGCAAGCCCGCTCCCACATTCGACCGCGTTTATCCTTTGGGAGCACGGTCGAATGAGGGAGCGGGCTTGTTTGCGATGAGGCCCTCGAAAACGCCAAAGATCAAACTCCCGCAAGCAACTGCTCATAAGGAATGCGCAAACCCTCGTGCAGGCGCTTGATCATGGCCAGGCTCAATTTGCGTTTGTGGTTCAGCACTTCCGACACGCGTCCGCTGGAGCCGATAAAGGGTTCCAGGTCACGGGCCGTCAGGCCCAGTTGGTCCACGCGCGCCAGCGCAGCGGCCAGGTCTTCGGGGGTACGAATAGGTTTGATGTTCATCACACAGTCTCCGCGTTGATCTGGTCGTACTGGGCGTGGGTGCCTACAAATCGTATGAAACCCAGTTGCCGCGGGTAGTCGATCGCCATGATCACTCGATATTTATTGCCACCGATGTTGAACACCACCCTTGCACCTTTGAGGATACTCGCGGTGCGAAGCTCCGCCTTCAGGTCTTGCGGCGTGTAAAAGGTGGACTTCTCCCTAAGGCGATACCCTTCAACCAGGGGTGTTTGGGAGTCGGTGTAAGCCGGATGATTCCCAGAACTCCCTTAAGGCGGCTCTTGCGATTAGTCGCATAAATCAAGCCTTCCAATTTGGGAGAAATTAGGTGTCGCTTCCTGGATTTGTAACTCTTCACAGGGAGCGCGATGTGTAGGAAAAGGGCTTTGTTTTAACGGTGCAAACGATAAAGCGACAGAAGCAATAAGCAGTCGACCCATGTGATCCCTCACAGACGGCCAGGTGGAATGCCAGAGTCAGACGCTATCCCTGCGCCCTGATACTGTCCACGGTGGTTCTGATTCAGGCTCTTTCCCTGGGAGGTTGGCTTACAGCCCTTCCAGTGTTTCCAGCAACACCCGCACCTTGGTCATCGACTCCTGGTACTCCGCCTGCCACTCGGAATCGGCGACGATCCCGCCGCCGCCCCAGCAACAGACCTGGCCATCCTTGACCAGCAGGCTGCGAATGGCGATGGAGCTGTCCATCTCGCCACGCACGTCCATGTACAACAATGAACCGCAGTACAAGCCGCGCCGGGTCGGTTCCAGTTCGTCGATGATCTGCATCGCACGGATCTTCGGGGCGCCGGTGATCGAGCCGCCGGGGAAGCTGCCGGCGATCAGGTCCAGGGCGTCTTTGTCGTCGGCCAGTTCGCCGGTGACACTGCTGACCAGATGATGCACGTTGGGGTAGCTTTCCAGGCTGAACAGCTCCGGGACCTTGACCGAGCCGGTGCGGCAGGTGCGGCCCAGGTCATTGCGCAGCAGATCGACGATCATCAGGTTCTCTGCACGATCCTTGGGGCTGGCCAGGAGTTCGGCGGCGTTGGCCGCATCCTCTTGCGGAGTCAGCCCGCGGGGGCGGGTGCCCTTGATCGGACGGGTTTCCACCTGGCGCTGGTTGACCCGCACGAAACGCTCCGGTGACAGGCTGACTACCGCGCCATCATCCGGCAGGCTCTGAAAGCCCGAGAACGGCGTCGGGCAGGCGGCGCGCAAAGCGCAGTAGGCGACCCATGGATCGCCGTTGCAGGCCGCGCGAAAGCGTTGGGCGAAGTTGACCTGGTAGCAGTCGCCGGCCTGGATGTAATCCTGGATCCGCGCCAGGGCCTGTTCGTAGGCTGCGGCGCTCAGGTCTGGAGTCATCCGGGTATGCAGCTTGAAGCTGGCCGGGGTGTCGGCGGCCGGTTGGCTGAACAGGGCCAGCAGGCGCAGGCGTTCGCTTTCCGGAAGTTTGGGGTGGAACACCAATTGGCTGGTGCGCGCCTGATGGTCGCTGACCAACGCCCAGGCGTACAGGCCAAAGCGGGCATCGGGCAGGCCGATATCGTCGATAGCCTGATGCGGCAGTTGCTCCAGGTGGCGGCCAAAATCGTAGCTCAGGTAGCCGATCAAGCCGCCGGCGAACGGCAGTTCATAGGGCGCGGGCAGGCTGGCCTTACCCAGCATCGTCAGATTTTCCCGCAGCCGTTGTAAGAAATCGCTACCGCTTTCGTCCGGCCATACCGCCAGGGTTGCTTCCGGCCAGGCGCTGAGCAAGTCATAGCGACCACGCTCGGCTGCCGGTCGGCCGCTGTCCAGCAGCACGGCGCCGGGTGCATGGCGGATCGCCGCAAAATACTCGGCGGGGTTTGCCCGATAGGGCAGGGGATGTACAGAGCAGGTCGACATGCGGGGTGAATCAGCCATGGGGCGGGGAGGGGATTGTAGTCCCCTGTAGGATTTGCTCCTAGAGGGGATGTCGGGGATGGTTGGATAGAGGGCGCAGCCGCGGGGCGCTGTCAGCCTTCTACGGGTGGAATATGCCCAAACATTTCCTGGGCAAACTTCACCCGTTCTTCCGCCGTTTCTGTCACGCCCGCCGCCTTCAGCTCTTCCAGTCGAGCTTCTACGGCATGGGTACGCAAGGTCAGGCCGCAATCGTTGGCAATCTGGATATTCAACCCGGGGCGCGCATTGAGTTCGAGGATCAGCGGGCCTTTTTCCTGGTCCAGCACCATGTCTACACCGATGTAACCCAGCCCGCACAGCTCGTAGCAGCCGGCGGCGAGTTTCATGAACCCGTCCCAGTTGGGCAGTTGCACACCGTCCACCGCGTTGGTGGTGTCGGGGTGCTTGGTAATGATGTTGTTCAGCCAGGTGCCACGCAGGGTCAGGCCGGTGGCCAGGTCCACGCCCACGCCAATCGCGCCCTGGTGCAGGTTGGCCTTGCCGCCGGACTGACGGGTCGGCAAGCGCAGCATGGCCATCACCGGGTAGCCCATCAACACGATGATGCGGATATCCGGCACGCCTTCGTAGCTGATGCTCTTGAAGATCTGGTCGGGCACCACCCGGTATTCGATCAATGCGCGGTCACGGTGACCGCCCAGGGAATACAGGCCGGTGAGGATGCTGGAAATCTGGTGCTCGATTTCCTCGTGGCTGATGATCTTGCCGGACACCGTGCGATAGCGTCCTTCAAAACGGTCGGCGATCACCAGGATGCCGTCGCCGCCGGCGCCCTGGGCCGGCTTGATCACGAAGTCGCTACGGCCACCGATGATTTCGTCGAGCTTGTCGATTTCTTTCTCGGTGGAAATGATCCCGTACATCTCCGGCACATGGATGCCGGCCTGGATCGCCCGTTCCTTGGTGATGATTTTGTCATCGACAATCGGATACAGGCTGCGCTTGTTGTACTTGAGCACGTAGTCGGCATTACGCCGGTTGATGCCCATGATGCCCCGCGCTTCCAGGGCCTTCCAGGTCTTCCAGAACCCGAACATTACGAATCAGCCTTGAGGAAGGCTTTGAAACGCACCAGCTCGGTCAGGCGGTAGCCACGGTAGCGACCCATGGCCAGCATGAAGCCCACCAGGATCAACAGGATCGCCGGGAAGGTGAACACGAAGTAGATCAACTCCGGCACGCTCATGATCAGGTGGGCCAGGGAGGCAGCGAACAGGGTGCCAATCGCGACTTTCATCGCATGGCCGCCGCCGCGCTCTTCCCAGGTAATGGACAGGCGTTCGATGGTCATGGTCAGGATCACCATCGGGAACAGCGCCACCGACAGGCCGCGCTCCAGGCCCAGCTTGTGGCTGAACAGGCTGATGGCCGCAATCAACACCACGACAAAGGTCAGTACCACCGAGAGCCTCGGCAGCATCTGCAGCTTCAAATGCTCTAGGTACGACCGCAGGGACAGCCCCAGCGCCGTAATCACCGTAAACAGCACGATGCCAAAGCCCAACTGGGTCTCGCGGAACGCCAGGGCGATCAGCACCGGGGTGAAGGTACCCAGGGTCTGCAGGCCGATCAGGTTACGCAGGATCAGGATCACCAGCACGCCAATCGGGATCATCACCATGATCATGAAGGTCTGCTGGGTTTGCAGCGGCAGGCCGTAGAGCGAGTATTCGAGGAAGTTGGCGTCGGTGTTCTCGTCCGTCAGCTTGGCCAGGCGGATCGCGTTCATCTCGCTGTTGTTCAGGCTGAAGGTCACGGCGGCTTTCTTGCCGCCGTCGACGGTGATCAGGTTTTCATCGCCGGTCCACCACAGCAGGCGGTCGGAGGGCAGGCCCTGTTCGCCGGTTTCCGGGTTGAAGTACAGCCAGTCGTTGCCATTGAAGCTGCGCAGCCACAGTTCCGGGGTTTGCGGTTGGTCGGCTACCAGGCGGATGGTGTGGACCTTTTCCACCGGCACGTGGGCGATGGACAGCAGCAACTCGACGATCTTGGCCTTGTGCGGCGTCGACGGATCGCCCGCCAGCAGTAGCTTGACGTTGTCGTCGTTGAGGTTGTTGGTGCGCTTGATGGCTTCGCTGATAAAGGTCTCGACATCGGCCGAGTGCTGGCGGATCGGTGCCAGCAGGGCCTCGGCGGCGATTTTTTCCGGGCCTTCCACGGCGATGCTGTCGCGGAAGGTCGGGCCCTTGACCTTGACCTTTTCGCCGCTGTAGCGCTTGGTCAGCACCAGGCGGTAGTAGAGGGTCTGGTTGCCCTTGGCGCGCCGGGCCGACCAGGTGACCTTGCGGTTGCCGTCGATGCGGTTGACGCTCACCCCATAGTTGTTGGAGATGAAGCTCTCATTGAGGCTGACGAAGTCGCGGCTCAGGGGCGGCACGAACATCTGGACCTTGACCGGATCCTTGGCGTTGGCCACGAACTCGACCTTGGCGTCGATGTTCCACAGGTCGTCAGTGGCGTCCTCGGTCACCGGGATGCCGAGGACCAGGATCTGATAGGCCGTGACCGAAATGCCCAGTACCACCAGGACGGCGATCAGAATCTTCAGGTGCATAGTAAGAGAGCGCATTGGAATTACTCGGCGGTATGAGCGTCGGCGGCGCAGGCAGGTTTGCCTGCTGCGTATTTAAGACTGGGGTCGACCAGCGCATCAAAGCGTTTCAAGGCTTCGGAGCCGATCAGCAGCGGGTATTGGAAGGCGCTGCGGTCAGTCAAGTTCACTTCGATGCTGCGTAAAGCGGTGCCCATGCAGATATCCAGGGCAATCACCGGACGGGCGGTGTAGTTCTTGTCCTCATCGGGGTCGTAGTCGCCGGCGCGGCGCTTGATCTTGCTGACGCGGGCCAGGGGGCGCTCGATGGGGTGCGAATGGGCGGTGTCGATGGCCAGGTAGAAGCGGACCCAGGACTCACCGTTGCGCTTGAAGCGCTTGATATCCCGGGCACTCAACGACGCAGTCTTGGCGCCGGTGTCGAGCTTGGCGGCGACTTCCAGGTCAATGCCCGCCAGCTTGGCGTATTCATTGAGGCCATAGACGGTCTTCTCGGCGGCGATGCCAAGGCCCGGAAACATCAATAGGCAAAACAATAGGGGGAAGGGCTTGAGTCTCATAGATCCTGAGGCGGTGCAGTGCGATGTTTGATTCAAGGCGACTGGCATTGCTGCGCAAGCTCCCTCGTGCGCCTTTTCATCCGGGGATGTCAGGCAAATGCGGCGGGCATTCTAACATGAAGGTTTTCTGGCGCCAGCGCTGGCAGCCGGCCATGCCCTTATAGGGTGCAAGGCGGGTTATTAGACGATTGTCGACAATGTGCATTTATTCTTTGACTATTAGGGGCTGATTGGCTAGTTTTTGCGACATTGCTTTTAAAGGTGTCGACAATCATGCTGGATCAGCTGGAAATTCCGGTAGTAGGGCAGGACGATTCCCAAACGATGTCTGAGAACGTCTTCCGTCGCATCCAGGCCGCCATCGTCAAGGGCGAAATTGCCCCCGGCAGCAAGATCTCCGAGCCTGAGCTGGCGCGCACCTACGGCATCAGCCGTGGCCCGCTGCGCGAGGCGATCCACCGCCTGGAGGGCCAGCGCCTGCTGGTGCGCGTGCCCCATGTCGGCGCGCGGGTGGTGTCCCTGAGCGAGGCCGAGCTGGTGGAACTCTACGAAATCCGCGAATCCCTCGAAGGCATGGCTTGCCGCCTGGCCGCCGAGCGCATGACCGACGAAGAAATCGAGGAGCTGCGCCAAGTCCTGCATACCCACGAGCGCGATGCCGCATTCCAGGCCGGTGTGGGCTACTACCAGCAGGAAGGCGACTTCGACTTTCATTACCGGATCATTCAAGGCGCGCGCAACCGCACCCTGACCCAAATGTTGTGCGGCGAGCTGTATCAACTGGTGCGCATGTACCGCATCCAGTTCTCCGCCACCCCCAATCGTCCACGCCAGGCATTTGCCGAGCATCACCGCATTCTTGACGCGATTGCCGATCGCGACGGTGAACTGGCCGAGTTGTTGATGCGCCGCCATATCGGCGCCTCCAAACGCAATATCGCCCGTCACTTCCCCGACGGCGCCCCCTCGAGAGGTGAGTCATGAGTTCCTATAAAAACAGCACCCCCGGCCAGCGTTTCCGTGATGCGGTCGCCAGCGAACACCCCCTGCAAGTGGTGGGCGCGATCAATGCCAACCACGCGCTGCTGGCCAAGCGCGCCGGTTTCAAGGCCATTTACCTGTCCGGTGGCGGGGTCGCCGCGGGCTCCCTGGGCGTGCCGGACCTGGGCATCACCGGCCTGGATGATGTGCTGACCGATGTGCGCCGTATCACCGATGTCTGCGACCTGCCGCTGCTGGTCGACGTGGACACCGGTTTCGGCTCCTCGGCGTTCAACGTGGCGCGCACCGTCAAGTCGATGATCAAGTTCGGCGCCGCCGCGATCCATATCGAGGACCAGGTGGGGGCCAAGCGTTGCGGCCATCGCCCGAACAAAGAGATCGTGTCCCAGCAGGAAATGGTCGACCGTATCAAGGCCGCCGTGGATGCCCGGACCGATGACAGCTTCGTGATCATGGCGCGCACCGACGCCCTGGCCGTGGAAGGCCTGGAGTCCGCCCTGGAACGTGCCGCCGCGTGCATCGAGGCAGGCGCCGACATGGTGTTCCCGGAAGCCATCACCGAGCTTGAGATGTACAAGCTGTTCGCTTCACGGGTCAAAGCCCCGATCCTGGCCAACATCACGGAATTCGGCGCGACCCCGCTGTACACCACCGAACAGTTGAAATCTGCCGATGTTTCTATCGTGCTGTACCCGCTGTCGGCTTTCCGCGCCATGAACAAGGCCGCCGAGAACGTCTACACCGCGATCCGTCGCGACGGCACCCAACAGAACGTGATCGACACCATGCAAACCCGCATGGAGCTTTACGATCGCATCGACTACCACACCTTCGAGCAGAAGCTCGACGCGCTGTTCGCCGCCAAGAAGTAAGCGCAGCGCCTCCCAGATAACTACAAAATTGGAGAAGAACCATGGCTGAAGCAAAAGTACTGAGTGGCGCCGGCCTGCGTGGCCAGGTGGCCGGGCAGACGGCACTGTCCACCGTGGGCCAGGCCGGTGCCGGCCTGACCTATCGCGGCTACGACGTGCGTGAACTGGCCGCCGACGCGCAGTTTGAAGAAGTCGCCTACCTGCTGTTGTACGGCGAATTGCCGAGCAAGGCCGAGCTGGCGGCCTACAGCGCCAAGCTGAGCAAGCTGCGTGACCTGCCCCAGGCGCTCAAGGAAGTGCTGGAACGCATCCCTGCCGACGCCCACCCGATGGACGTGATGCGCACCGGTTGCTCGTTCCTCGGCAATATCGAACCGGAAAAAGACTTCAGCGTGCAGCGCGATGTCACTGACCGCCTGCTGGCCGCGTTCCCGGCGATCATGTGCTACTGGTACCGCTTCAGCCACGACGGCAAGCGCATCGACTGCGTGACCGACGAGCCGAGCATCGGCGGGCATTTCCTGCACCTGCTGCATGGCAAGAAGCCGAGCGAGCTGCATGAAAAAGTCATGAACGTGTCGCTGATCCTCTACGCCGAGCACGAATTCAACGCCTCGACCTTCACCGCTCGTGTGTGTGCCTCGACCCTGTCCGACCTGTATTCCTGCGTCACCGCCGCCATCGGTTCCCTGCGCGGCCCGCTGCATGGCGGTGCCAACGAAGCGGCGATGGAAATGATCGAGCGTTTCTCCTCGGCCGAAGACGCCGTGAAAGGCACCCTCGGCATGCTGGAACGCAAGGACAAGATCATGGGCTTTGGCCACGCGATCTATAAAGACAACGACCCGCGCAATGAGGTGATCAAGGGCTGGTCGAAAAAACTCGCCGATGAAGTGGGCGACAAGGTGCTGTTCCCGGTCTCCGAAGCCATCGACAAGACCATGTGGGAACAGAAGAAACTGTTCCCCAACGCCGACTTCTACCATGCCTCGGCGTACCACTTCATGGGCATCCCGACCAAGCTGTTCACCCCGATCTTCGTCTGCTCACGCCTGACCGGCTGGGCGGCGCATGTGTTTGAGCAGCGCGCCAACAACCGCATCATCCGTCCAAGCGCCGAGTACATCGGCGTCGAGCAGCGCAAGTTCGTGCCAATCGAACGTCGCTGAGTGGGGAGACCGACAATCCGGAATTGGTAACCGAATCAAAAGCGTGGGAGCGGGCTTGCTCGCGAATACGGGGTAACAGTCACTGAATGTGTTGAATGACACACCACATTCGCGAGCAAGCCCGCTCCCACATTTTGACCTCATTCCAATTCTGGGGCGGCACAGGTCTTCCTTTTGTAACTACCGTGACCGAGTCCTGACGATGAACACTGAATTTCGCAAACCGCTCCCCGGCAGCCGCCTGGATTACTTCGACGCCCGTGCGGCTGTCGAGGCCATCACCCCCGGTGCCTACGCCACGCTGCCTTACACCTCCCGCGTGCTCGCCGAAAACCTGGTGCGTCGCTGCGACCCGGCGACCCTTAACGCTTCCCTGAGCCAATTGATCGAGCGCAAGCGCGACCTCGACTTCCCCTGGTTCCCGGCCCGGGTGGTGTGCCATGACATCCTCGGCCAGACCGCCCTGGTAGACCTCGCCGGCCTGCGTGACGCCATTGCCCTGCAAGGCGGCGACCCAGCCCAGGTCAATCCGGTGGTGCCGACCCAGCTGATCGTCGACCACTCCCTGGCCGTCGAGGCCGGTGGTTTCGACCCGCAGGCCTTCGAGAAAAACCGCGCCATTGAAGACCGCCGCAACGAAGACCGTTTCCACTTTATCGAGTGGACCAAAAAGGCTTTCAAAAACGTCGATGTGATCCCGCCAGGCAACGGCATCATGCACCAGATCAACCTGGAGAAAATGTCCCCGGTGATCCAGGTGCGTGACGGCGTGGCCTTCCCGGATACCTGCGTCGGCACCGACAGCCACACCCCCCACGTCGACGCCCTGGGCGTGATCGCCATCGGCGTTGGCGGCCTGGAAGCCGAGAGCGTGATGCTTGGCCGTGCGTCGTGGATGCGCCTGCCGGAAAGCGTTGGCGTCGAACTGACGGGCAAGCTGCAACCGGGCATCACCGCCACCGACATGGTGCTGGCCCTGACCGAGTTCCTGCGCCAGCAGAAAGTTGTCGGTGCCTGGCTGGAGTTCTTCGGCGAAGGCGCCTCGGCCCTGACCCTGGGCGACCGCGCCACCATCTCCAACATGGCTCCGGAATACGGCGCCACGGCGGCGATGTTCTACATCGACGCGCAGACCATCGCTTACCTCAAACTCACCGGGCGTGAAGACGAACAAGTCGCCCTGGTCGAGCAGTATGCGCGGCATACCGGCCTGTGGGCCGATGACCTCAAGGGCGCGCAATATGAGCGTGGCCTGAGCTTCGACCTGTCCAGCGTCGTGCGCAATATGGCCGGCCCGAGCAACCCGCACGCCCGCGTGGCCACCAGCGACTTGGCGGCCAAGGGCATTTCGGGGCAATGGGATGACGTGCCGGGGCAAATGCCCGACGGCGCGGTGATCATCGCCGCCATCACCAGTTGCACCAATACCAGCAACCCACGCAACGTGATCGCCGCCGGCCTGCTGGCGCGCAATGCCAACAAGCTTGGGTTGGCCCGCAAGCCGTGGGTCAAGTCGTCCCTGGCGCCGGGTTCGAAAACCGTGGCCATGTACCTCGACGAAGCCGGGCTGACCAGCGAGCTGGAGCAGCTGGGTTTTGGCGTCGTGGCCTTCGCTTGCACCACTTGCAACGGCATGTCCGGTGCACTCGATCCGGTGATCCAGCAAGAAATCATCGACCGCGACCTGTACGCCACCGCCGTGCTCTCGGGTAACCGCAACTTCGACGGGCGCATCCACCCGTACGCCAAGCAGGCATTCCTGGCTTCGCCACCGCTGGTGGTGGCCTATGCGATTGCCGGCACCATCCGTTTCGATATCGAAAAAGACGTGCTGGGCCTGGACGCCACCGGCAAGGAAATCCGCCTGCAGGACATCTGGCCGAGCGATGAAGAAATCGACGCAGTGGTCAAGGCCTCGGTCAAGCCGGAGCAGTTCCGCCAGGTCTACATCCCGATGTTTGCGATCCACGAGGACACCGGCCCGAAAGTCACGCCGCTGTACGACTGGCGCCCGCAGAGCACCTACATCCGCCGCCCGCCGTACTGGGAAGGCGCCCTGGCCGGTGCGCGTCCGCTCAAGGGCATGCGCCCGCTGGCGGTGCTGCCGGACAACATCACCACTGACCACCTGTCGCCGTCCAACGCGATCATGCTCGACAGCGCCGCCGGCGAATACCTGGCGAAAATGGGCCTGCCGGAAGTCGACTTCAACTCGTATGCAACGCACCGCGGCGACCACCTGACCGCCCAGCGCGCGACCTTTGCCAACCCCAAGCTGTTCAATGAAATGGTCCAGGAAAACGGCAAGGTCAAGCAGGGTTCCCTGGCGCGCATCGAGCCGGAAGGCAAGGTCACACGGATGTGGGAAGCCATCGAAACCTACATGGAGCGCAAGCAGCCGCTGATCATCATTGCCGGCGCCGACTACGGCCAGGGTTCGTCCCGCGACTGGGCGGCCAAGGGCGTGCGCCTGGCGGGTGTGGAAGCGATTGCCGCCGAAGGCTTCGAACGCATCCACCGCACCAACCTGGTGGGCATGGGCGTGCTGCCCCTGGAATTTTTACCGGGTACCGACCGCAAGACCCTGCAGATTGATGGCAGCGAAACCTATGACGTGATTGGCGAGCGCACCCCGCGTGCGCAGTTGACCCTGGTGATCAACCGCAAGAATGGCGAGCGTGTCGAAGTGCCGGTGACCTGCCGCCTGGACACCGCTGAAGAAGTGTCGATCTACGAGGCGGGCGGCGTGTTGCAGCGTTTTGCCCAGGACTTCCTGGAATCGGCGGCGACCGCCTGAAGAGGATAACCATGACACACGTAGCGCAAATCAAGATCGCCGCCACCTACATGCGTGGCGGCACCAGCAAGGGCGTGTTTTTCAACCTCAAGGACCTGCCCGAATCGGCCCAGGTCCCGGGTGCGGCGCGCGATGCCTTGCTGCTACGGGTGATCGGCAGCCCCGATCCCTATGACAAACAGATCGACGGCATGGGCGGTGCCACCTCCAGCACCAGCAAAACCGTGATCCTCGCCAAGAGCACCCGCGCCGAGCATGACGTGGACTACCTGTTTGGCCAGGTCTCCATCGACAAGCCGTTCGTAGACTGGAGCGGCAACTGCGGCAACCTGTCAGCGGCGGTCGGCTCGTTTGCCATCAGCAGCGGTCTGGTGGATGCGGCCCGCATTCCCCACAACGGCGTGGCCGTGGTGCGTGTCTGGCAGGCGAATATCGGCAAGACCATCATCGCCCATGTGCCCATCACCAACGGCGCGGTGCAGGAAACCGGCGACTTCGAGCTGGATGGTGTGACCTTCCCCGCCGCGGAAGTGCAACTGGAGTTCATGGACCCGGCAGGGGAAGAAGAGGGCGGCGGCGGTTCGATGTTCCCCACCGGCAACCTGATCGACGACTTGGAAGTGCCGGGTGTCGGCACCTTCAAGGCGACGCTGATCAACGCCGGGATCCCGACGATTTTTATCAACGCCGAAGACCTCGGCTACACCGGCACCGAGCTGCAAGGCGCGATCAATAGCGATCCCAAAGCCCTGGCCATGTTCGAGCAGGTACGGGCCTATGGTGCATTGCGCATGGGCCTGATCAAGCACCTGGACGAAGCGGCCCAGCGCCAGCACACACCGAAGGTGGCGTTTGTGGCCAAGCCTGCGGATTACCTGGCCTCCAGTGGCAAGGCGATCAAGGCCGGTGATGTGGATCTGCTGGTGCGCGCGCTGTCCATGGGCAAGTTGCACCACGCGATGATGGGGACGGCGGCGGTGGCGATTGGCACGGCGGCGGCGATTTCCGGAACCCTGGTCAACCTCGCGGCGGGCGGTGTGGAACGCAACGCCGTGCGCTTCGGGCATCCGTCCGGCACCTTGCGCGTGGGCGCCGAAGCCAGCCAGGTCAACGGCGAATGGGTGGTAAAGAAAGCCATCATGAGCCGCAGTGCGCGGGTCTTGATGGAAGGCTACGTGCGCGTGCCCGGCGACGCATTCTAAAGCCCTGCGCCGGCCCCGATATGTGAGTGGGCTTGTGTGGGAGCGGGCTTGCCCGCGAGAGCGGCGTGTCAGTCACGCAGATACCAACTGATCCAGCGCTATCGCGGGCAAGCCCGCTCCCACAAGGGGGCGGCTGCCTCTGGATTTATGTACGAGAGCAGGCATTCAGACCTGCCACAAACCACCCACCCTGAGCCTGAGGAAGGAACACACCCAACCCATTTTGGAGTACTGCCATGAGCGCCAACGTCGACCAGAACAACCGCCCCGACTACGACCCGGTTTTGCAGGACATTGCCGACTACGTCCTCAACTACCGCATCGACTCCCCGGATGCCCTGGACACCGCCCGCAACTGCCTGATGGACACCCTCGGTTGTGGCCTGCTGGCCCTGCGTTTTCCCGAGTGCACCAAGCATTTGGGACCGATTGTCGAAGGCACAGTGGTGCCGTTCGGTGCGCGGGTGCCGGGTACGTCCTATCGCCTGGACCCGGTCAAGGCCGCGTGGGACATCGGCTGCATCGTGCGTTGGCTCGATTACAACGACACCTGGCTCGCCGCCGAATGGGGCCATCCTTCGGATAACCTCGGTGGCATTCTCGCCGTCGCTGATCACCTGTCGCAAAAACGCGTGGCCCATGGCGAGGCGCCGTTGACCGTGCGTGCGGTGCTGGAAGCGATGATCATGGCCCATGAAATCCAGGGTGTGATTGCCCTGGAAAACTCCTTCAACCGCGTCGGCCTTGACCATGTGCTGTTGGTGAAAGTGGCCTCCACTGCGGTCTGTGCCAAGTTGATGGGGGCCAACCGCGAACAGATGCTGTCGGCACTGTCTCATGCCTTTGTCGATGGTCAGGCCTTGCGGACCTACCGGCATGCGCCAAACGCCGGGTCACGCAAATCCTGGGCGGCGGGGGATGCATCCAGTCGTGGTGTACGTCTGGCGGATATCGCTCTGCGTGGCGAGATGGGCATCCCCGGCGTGCTGAGCGCACCGCAGTGGGGCTTTTACGACGTGTTGTTCAGTCACACCAACAAGGACCTGGCCCTCAAGCCTGAGGACAAGCGCGCATTCAGTTTGCCCCAGCCCTATGGCACTTATGTGATGGAAAACGTGCTGTTCAAGATCAGCTTTCCTGCAGAGTTCCACGCCCAGACCGCCTGTGAAGCTGCTGTCACCTTGCACCCGCAGGTCAAGCACCGCTTGCACGAGATCGAGCGCATCGTGATCACCACCCACGAGTCGGCCATTCGCATCATTTCCAAGGTCGGCCCACTGGCCAATGCGGCCGACCGCGACCATTGCCTGCAATACATGACAGCCGTGCCCCTGGCGTTTGGCACCCTGGTCGCCGAGCAGTACGAAGATGAGTTCCATACGGCGCACCCGATCATTGATGAGTTGCGCGGCAAAATGGAAATCGTCGAAGACCCACGCTACAGCCGCGAGTACCTGGAAGCGGACAAGCGTTCCATTGCCAACGCGGTGCAGGTGTTCTTCACCGATGGCTCGAGCACCGAGCAGGTCGCGGTGGAATACCCGATTGGCCATCGTCGGCGCCGGGCGGATGGCATTCCTTTGCTGGAAGACAAGTTCAAGGCCAACCTGGGGACACGCTTCACCGCGCAGCGCAGCGCCGAGATTTTTGCACTGTGCAAGGATCAGGCACGGTTTGAAGCGACGCCGGTGAACCGGTTTGTGGATTTGTGGGTGATATGAGGGCGTCGGGCGGCGAGTTGTGAAGTGGACATACTTTGCTATTCGTACGCCCGACATCGCCGGAACCTTATTCCGATACTGACCAATCAGATAGCCAGATGACCTGTTTTTGCCGGGGCATCCGGGATGCAATGCCCGTGAATCAACTACCTGAATCTGAGAGGGCCACTATGACGAGCGTAAGTCATTCGCAGTACGCACCCAGCCAGCCCTATGAAATGCCTCCCAAACCAGCGTCCGTGCAGAACGAAGGCCGTGCTGAAACGGATGCCCCGCCCGGCGCGCAAGCAGATTCAACTCCACCCCGCCCACCGATGACTGCGCAGCAGCGTGGGCAGTTTGCGGCACATAAAGGCCTGGTCAATGCACCGTCATCCAATGCCAGTACTAACTCGCCTCAACTGGCGCAGCTCTCCCAGGAAAACAACCAGCTGCGTGACAGTCTTAACCAGTTGGTTGCCCACTTCACGCCGATAATCACTGAGCTTGAACAGCAGATAGCAAACCTGGGGCAGCAAGCCGGCATGATGGAGAGCCCTGCAAAAGGGGGCGCCCCATCGAAACAAGATGCCAGTGGCCGCGCAGAAGCAGGGCAGGGCAAAGTGCCGCCTGAAGCCAGTGCTCGCGCAGACAACAACACGCCGGTGTCGGGGTCGGAGGCCCCTCGTAGCCTCGAGCAGCTGACTGCTGAAAATGACCAACTGCGCGAGACGATTGAGCGCCTGCAAACCCAGTTCACGGCGGTGGTGACTAAGCTGCAAAAGCAGATCCAGGCGTTGACCCAGAAAATGGGGGGGGCAGATGCCTCCGCAAATGAAGCCCCTGCCGCAGGTCCGAAGACTGACAGCAATGCCCCGTCGGCCCCCACATCGGCTGAGCAAGCGCCCGGTGCCAAGGACGCTCCAGCAGCGGCTCAGACCCATGAGCCAACGCCACCGGCGAACCGCAGCGCCGACGATCTCATGCGCGACAACCAGCAACTGCGCGCACGTATAGATCAAATGATGACTGAGTTCACCCAGGTGATTACCCAGCTGCAACAGCAAGTCCAGCAATTGAGTGCCCAGATCAAAGCCCAGGCGAAGTAAAGGCAAGCGTGCCAATAGGGGCGTTTACCCCCTCCCGTTGGCAGCTTGATGCTTCACTCGAACCGCAGGATCACCCGCCGGTTGTGCTTGCTTTTTTTCTCGATTTTCTCGCAGAACACCCGGCCGATTTCTTCGGTGTTGACCACATGGGTGCCGCCACACGGCTGGATATCAATGCCGGCAATTTCAATCACCCGCACCGCGCCCTGGATCACCGGGGGCGCAACCGCCTGGGTGCGGGTGATCTGCAACAGGGTGGAGTATTCGGACGCCGGCATCGACAGCGACTTGACCTCATGGGCCTGCTCGATCAAGGCATTGAGGTCGCGGGTGATGCTCTCCTTGTCCAGGGTCATTTCCGGTAGGTCGAAATCCAGGCGGCCCTTGTCGGCGCTGATGCTGCAACCGGTCACCGGCGCGTCGATGATCGAGCACAGCAGATGCAGGCAGGTGTGCATCTTCATGTGCTGGTAGCGCCGTTCCCAGTCCAGGCCGGCGTCTACCTGCGCGCCTGCGCGCAATGACTCGGGGCAGTGTTCCACTTGATGCCAGATGATCGAGCGCAGTACCGGGTCGCGCGCAGTCCCGGTCACGTTGACTCGGCTGCCGTCCGCCAGAGTGAAGTAACCGGTGTCTCCGGGCTGGCCACCCCCGGTGGGGTAGAACAGGGTGTGCTCCAGGGCCACGCCCTGTTCGCTGACGGCAATCACGCGGGCGCTGAAGGCGTTCTGGTAAGGCGCGCTGTCAAACAGCGCCAGGGTTTCCATAGTGTGTACGGACATGTTCATCCTCCAACGATCAGTGGGCTGGTTTGCAGCAGGCGCCGCACCATTGCGCTCAACCCGGGTGGGGAGAGCAGGGTGACTTCGAACTTCGCCCCGCACACCTTCAGGTTCAGGGGCAGGCGCGGGGGATAGGTGGGGGCCTGCAGCGTGCGCAGGCGAAACTGCAAGTGATGACGCTCCTTGACCGTGGGCTCCAGCACCACGCCGGACAATGGATGGAAGTCGGCATCCAGCAGCGTGACCCGGTGGCTGATGTCGACTTCACCGACCACATGCAGGCGCTCGTCGAGGGCAAAGGCTCCGAGGTAGTTGCTGGCGTCCGATTCGTCGTTTTTCTGCAACTGGATCTGGTTGACCACCTTGACCTTGGTGCCTGCGGGCACGTCCTGGGTGATGACACAGGAGGGGCTGATAAACACGTTGTCGCCGATCAGCACATACCCGAGCACCCTGGCGCCTGCGCCGACTTCCACGTTATTGCCCAGGCGCGGGTGACGCTTGCCGTCCGGGTTGTTGGCGATGCCCCGGGCGCCCAGGGTCACGCCACACAGGATGTAGCAGTCATTGCCGATCTCGCAGGTTTCGCCGATTACCGTGCCAAAGCCATGATCCAGCACAAAGCGCCGGCCAATGCGGGCGGCCGGGTGGATTTCGGCGCCGGACAGGAGCTTGCCCTGGTTGCTCAAAGTCAGCGCAATGGCGCAGAACTGGCCGTGGGCCGGGTCGGGAAGGTTCCAGACACAATGCGCCAGCCGGTAATACAGCACGGCCTTGAACGAGGCGTAGGACTCCAGGATCAGTTCACCCCGGCCGCGGGACGCGGGATCGCGCCAGGCGTAGGCGATCAGGTCCTCGGCCACTTCCTGCGCCGCTGGCTGGATCAACTCCGCCAGGTGTGGCTGCAACTGTGCCATCTGCGCTGGCGACAGGGTGGTGATGAGGTGGGTCAGCAACTCATCGTGCAGCTGTTGCATGTCGATAAAGCCTCCCATGGAAGGCACCCCCGTAATTGTCGTTATTCGAAACAGGGCAGATAACTGTCGGCGCTGTCGTACACCATGGTCAGGACGACGGTGTCGGTGGGCAGTTCCGGGGCGAGCTTGGCGATGGCCACCATATTGGCGGCCGACGACAGTCCCAGGCTGATGGCGTCGGTACGCATGATGCGCTTCATCATTTCCAGGCAGTCGAGGCGCGAGACCTTGAGCATGCCGTCCAGCACATTCAGGTTGAGAATGCTCGGGATCAAGCCGATGGACAGGCCCTGGATATGGTGCGGCGCATGGCGGTCGCTGAGCAGGTCGCACTCCTCGGGTTCTACACCCATCACGCGGATCTGCGGCCAGGCGGCCTTGAGGGTTTCACCGATCCCGGTGATATGGCCCCCGGTGCCGATACCGCTGACGAAGTAGTCGACCTGGCGCTCGCCAAAGGCGCGGATGATTTCCGGGGCGGTGGTGTCGCGATGGGTCTGGGGGTTGGCGCCGTTGCGTTGCTGGTTGAGCATGACGAAGCTGGGGTTTTCCAGCTGCAGCTCCATGCACTTTTCGCCATGGGAGTTATTGCCCAGGCGGCTGTCCGACAGCACCACCTTGGCCCCATACAGGCGCAGCAGCTTTTGCTTTTCGGGGCTGTAGTTGTCGGGAATCACCAGCACCACTTTGTAGCCCAGCACATTGCCGGCCATCACCAGGCCGATGCCAGTGTTGCCCCCGCTGGGTTCGATGATGGTTTGCCCTGAGTTACGAATCAGGATGCCCCGGCGCTCGGCGTCGAGGATCATGCCCAGGGCAATCCGTGCCTTGTGGCTACCGCCCGGGTTCAGGGATTCAAGCTTGGCGAAGACCTCGATGCCGAGGTCTTCGGAGAATTGTTCCAGGCGCACGATGGGCGTTTGGCCGATGGCGTCGAGTATGGAGTTGTGCAGCATCAGATAAGTACCCCCAGGCCTGTGATCAGTACAAAGGCATGTCGGGTTCGACGTCGCGCACCCAATGTTTCATGCCGCCTTCAAGCACCCGGGTGTTGGCAAAGCCAGCGGCCAGCAAGGTGCTGGCGGCCTGCTCGGCGCGGATGCCGGCGTAGCAGATCAGGTAATGGGTGTTGTCACGGCTGAGCGTGTCGAGGTGCTCGTCGAGCTGGGCCAGGGGGATGTGCACCACGCCGGGCAGCTGGCATACCTCCAGCTCGCTGGCATCGCGCACATCCAGCAGGATGTCGGCGCTGCTGCGCTGTTCCAGCAACTGCTTGAGCACCTGGGGCTTGATGTAGTGCTCTGCCGCCAGGCTTGGAGCGCTGCGGATGGCATCGGCACAGACGGTGGCTGCGGGCTGATGTTCTTCACGCAGGTCGGAGCAGCACGGGCAGTCGGCGCGGCGCTTGAAACGGATTTCACTGAATTTCATGGCCAGGGCATCAAAGCGCATCAATCGACCGGACAAGGACTCGCCTAGGCCAATCAACAGCTTGATCGCCTCGGTGGCCTGGATCATCCCGACCACGCCGGGCAGTACACCGATGACCCCGCCAGCACTGCAATTGGGCGCCAGTTCCGCCGGCGGGGCGTGGGGGTACAGGCAGCGGTAGCAGGGCCCGCCCTGGTAATTGAACACGCTGATCTGGCCGTCGAAACGGTAGATCGCGCCATACACCAGCGGCTTGCCCAATTGTACGCAGGCATCATTGACCCGGTAGCGGGTCTCGAAGTTGTCCGTGCCGTCGATCACCAGATCGTAGGCGCCGACCAGTTCCAGGGCATTGTCGGCGTTCAGCGCGGTGTCGTAGGTGTTGATCCGGATGTGCGCGTTGAGGTCCTGCAGCCGGCGCTTGGCGGATTCGACCTTGGGCAGGCCCAGGGTGCTGTTGCCATGCACCACCTGGCGTTGCAGGTTGCTGCTTTCCACCACATCGAAGTCCACCAGCCCCAGGGTGCCGATGCCGGCAGCGGCCAGGTACAGGCTGATGGGTGAGCCCAGGCCGCCGGTGCCGATGATCAGCACCCTGGCTTTCTTCAGGCTCAGCTGCCCTTCGCGGCCGACACCGGGCAGGGTGATATGGCGCACATAGCGCTGCACTTCCTCGTTGCTCAAGGACTCGATGTCCATGCCGCCGGAGGTGGCGAGCAGCACTTCGATTTTTGCTTTTTCGGGCAGCGGCTCATCGGGGCCGATCAGTTCTTCCCCGGCCGTGAACAGGAAGTGTTCCTTGAGCCGGCCGTTGTTCTCGTGGAACAGGTGCGCCCGCAGCTGCGGGTAGCGGGCACAGAGGCCTTCAATGACTTCGCGCAATGTCGATCCGGCACCCTCGAGGGTCGATTCTGGCAACTTGGCCACACGGGCCAGGATGTCGGGGAAAGAGACAGCGTTCATGTACAACTCCGTTTGCAGGTCGTTGAAGGGGTTGAGGGCGAAGTGCGTGCCATCCCAGGCAAACAGCTTCGACCCAAGGGCCTTGCCCTGGCGGACATCCACCACCAGGTAACTGACGGGGTAGATCGGTTCCCCCATGTAGAGGGCCTTGTCCTGATCCTCGTCGCTGAAGTAGGCACCGACATCCGGGTGGGAGTGGTAAATCACCACCACCGGGTTGTCCGTGCGAAAGGCCTTGTTCATCAGCAGCGTGTCGGTCACCGAGAAGGTGTAGCCGTTGGCCGCGCTGCGGGGGTAGGCCTCGGGGTTCTTGCGGTGCAACTCGTTCTGGATATTGCTGCCCAGGTACACGCTGCCGTCGGCAAAGACAAAGCCGCAGCACTCTTCGGGATAGGTGCTGCTGGCGTGGGCGTAGATCTGCTCCAGGGCGGTTTGGCGGAGGACTTCCATGTTTCTCTCGCGTGGTGGGTAAAGGGTCAATTGGGTTTTGCCAGCAGCTTTTCGATCGGCAGCTTGGTGATTGCAAAGCCGGCCAGCAGGATCGCCGAATACAGCATCAGGTCCCGGGACAGTTCCAGGCCTTCGTACCAGGCACCGATGATCACGGCGAACACCGGGAAAATAATGAAGACGAACGACAGGATGATCGGGCTCAGGCGCTTGAGCAGCATGAAGTACACGATAAAACCGCCCACCGACGCTACCAGGCCCAGGTAGAACAGGGCGCTCCAGGACCGCAGGGTGATGGCCTCGAAGGTCGGCGATTCAAACCAGAGGCCGGCGACGAACAGCATCAGCCCGGCAATCCCGATGGGCAGGGTGTTGTAGGTGATCACGCTGATGGCGCTGCCTTTTTGCTTGGTAATGACATAGCACAAGGCATGCATGATCGCGGCGGTCAGAATCGCCAGTACGCCGAAGAACTCGGCATGGTCAAGGTGCAGTCCCTGGCTCTTGAGGATCATGTACAGGCTGCCGAAACCGATGCCGATCCCGATGACCTGGGAAAAGTAGATGCGCTCGCGCAGGAACAGTGCCGAGAAGATCAGGATAAACACTGGCATGCAGCTGAACAGCAGGGCGGTCAGGCCGGACGAGACGTGCATCTCGCCGTAGTTGAGCAGGTAGTACGGCACGCTGAAATAGCACAGGGTCACGAACACAAAGAACCAGCGGCTCTCCCGTGGAAACAGGATTGGTTCGCGCCGCACCAGGGCAAAACACAGGAACAGCGGAAAGGCGATGAGGAAGCGCAGGCCCGCCGAGGTCAGTGGCGGCACGCTTTCCACCGCGATCTTGATCCCCAGCCAGGTGGTGCCCCAGCTCAGGCAGACAATCAGAAACATCACACTGGTGATCAGGCCAGCCAGCCATTGTTTGTGGTTTTTGGTTTTTTCGGCATTTTCGATGACGGCGGACATTGGCATTGTTTATTGCTTCCCTGAGCCGGAATTGAACTCTATATTGAACTTGTAATTAGAGGTTTCACCCGGTGAATGAACCCGTAAAAGCACACTATTAGGGCGAATGATGGCTGTCAAAACAAATATTGACATGGTGTCAATCATGCGAGAGGGACTGTCCAATGGGCAGGGTGTGAAGTACAAGCGCCTGTCAGATGTCATGGAGCGGGGCATCCTCGAAGGCTTGATCGAACCGGGGCGCAAACTGCCCCCTCATCGGGTGCTTTCCGACAATCTGGGGGTGACCATCGGGACCATCAGCCGTGCCTACGGTGAACTGGAACGCCTGGGTCTGGTGGTGGCACGGGTGGGCGACGGAACATTCGTGCGCAAGCGTGGGATGGAGCGCCAGCGTGACGAAGGCTTTCGCAACGTCAGCGAGGAGCCGCGGCAGTACTTCGATATGAGCCGCAATATGCATATCCCTGGGCAGGAGACCACGTTCCTGGCCCAGAGCTTTGAAACCCTGGCCACCAATGCCAAGTTCCTGCAGGACATCAGCGCCTACACTCCGGACGCCGGCTTGCCTCGCTACCGCGCGGCAGGTGCGCAATGGTTGGTGCAGCGCGACTTTCACCCGATTCCCGAGCAGGTCATCTGTGTCAATGGAGGCCAGCATGGGTTGCTGTGCGCCTTGATGGCGTTGGTGCGCGCGGGCGACACGGTGGTGACCGAGCAGTTGACCTACCCCGGCCTGATCACCGCCGCGCGGATGCTGGGCATTCGCCTGATCGGCCTGGAAATGGATGAGGAAGGCGTGTTGCCAGCAGCCCTGGAGGAAGTCTGTCGCAATCACCGGGTGGCCGCCCTGTACTGCACGCCGACCATCCAGAACCCGACGACGGCGGTGTTGTCGGTCGCCCGCCGTGAGGCACTGGTCAGGGTGTGTCGCGAGCACAACCTGCTGATCCTCGAAGACGAGGCCCACGGTGTGCTGGTGCAAGATCGCCCGCCACCCCTGAGTCACTTTGCCCCGGAGCGCACGATTCTGATCAGCAGCCTGAGCAAGGCCGTGTCGGCCGGCTTGCGGGTGGGGTATGTGCATGCGCCACCGGCGCTGGTCAGTCGCATTTCTGCGGCCCTGCGTTCAACCTGCTGGATGGCCACGCCGGTGACCCTGGAGCTGGCCACGCAGTGGATTGAAAACGGCACGGCAGAGCATCTGCTGCGTCAACAGGTCAGTGAAATCAGCCGCCGCAAGGCGTTGGTCGAAGACCTGCTGAGTGGCCTGGAGTACCGGACTCATCTCAACAGCCCGCACTTCTGGATTGAAGTCCCGGAGCCTTGGCGGGCGTCGGAAATCGAGGCTGAACTCAAGCAGAACAATTACCTGATCGCCACAGCAGAAGCGTTTGCCGTAGGGCAGACGGCGGTGCCGCAGTTTATTCGGGCGAGTATCTGCAATACGTCTGAGGATGATCAGTTGCTGAGGGCCGGATTTGATGCGCTGGCTACGGCGCTGGGGCAGGGGGGGGACCGGTTCCACCTGTAAATGTTGTGGCGAGCGGGCTTGCCCGCGTTGGGCTGCGCAGCAGCCCCAAAACCAGGCCCCGATGAGTGTCTGGTGTACCGTGTTCTTCTTTATTTAGGGCTGCTTCGCAGCCCAACGCGGGCAAGCCCGCTCGCCAAAGGTTATTTGAAGCGCCGCTCAACACCTTTTTCCACAAGGATCTTCGCCGAAATCTCTTCCACCGAAAAGTGCGTGGAATTGATGTGCGCAATGTTTTCCCGGCGGAACAGATTTTCCACTTCCCGCACCTCGAACTCGCACTGGGCATAGCTCGAATAACGGCTGTTGGGCTTGCGTTCGTTACGGATCGCCGTCAGCCGGTCCGGGTCGATGGTCAGGCCAAACAGCTTGTGCTGATGGGTGCGCAGCACCGCCGGCAGTTGCAGGCGCTCCATATCGTCTTCGGTCAGCGGGTAGTTGGCCGCACGGATGCCGAATTGCATGGCCATGTACAGGCAGGTCGGGGTCTTGCCGCAGCGCGACACGCCGACCAGGATCAGGTCGGCCTTGTCGTAGTAGTGGGTGCGGGCGCCGTCGTCGTTGTCCAGGGCGAAGTTGACCGCCTCGATCCGCTCCATGTAGTTGGAGTTATGGCCAATGGAATGGGACTTGCCCACGGAGTATGAGGAATGTTCACTCAGCTCCTGTTCCAGGGGCGCGAGGAAGGTCGAGAAGATGTCGATCATGAAACCATTGGAGGTCGCGAGGATCTCACGGATGTCCTGATTGACGATGGTGTCGAAAATGATCGGGCGCATACCGTCTTTTTCGGCGGCCAGATTGATTTGTTGTACCATGGCTCGCGCTTTATCCACGTTATCGATATAAGGCCGGGTGAATTTGGCGAAGGTGATGCTTTCGAACTGCGCGAGCAGGCTTTGACCCAGGGTTTCGGCGGTAATGCCGGTGCCGTCGGAGATAAAGAAAGCAGATCGTTTCATTTGAGCCTTGGGCCTTAAGCTGATGACGAATCTTGGATATGATAGGCGCGGTTTTGCCGCCCCACAGTGGGCTGCATTCTCACTTATTTTCCAGGTCCAGGCCACAAACGCCGGTAAATGCTCCTACTGAGCCACCGGCGCCCTGAGCTTTTCCAACACAGTTAGTGGAGAGATCACCTTGGTAGAGTACGTAGTTTCCCTCGATAAGCTCGGCGTCCATGATGTAGAGCATGTGGGGGGCAAGAACGCATCCCTCGGCGAGATGATCAGTAATCTTGCGGGCGCTGGTGTTTCGGTGCCCGGTGGTTTCGCCACCACCGCCCAGGCATACCGCGATTTCCTCGAACTGAGCGGCCTCAACGACCAGATCCACGCTGCCCTGGACGCGCTCGACGTCGATGACGTCAACGCCCTGGCCAAGACCGGCGCACAGATCCGTCAGTGGATCATGGAAGCCGAGTTCCCCGAGAAGCTCAACGCAGAAATTCGCACCGCCTTCGCCACCCTGTCGGCCGGCAACCCGGACATGGCTGTCGCCGTGCGCTCCTCGGCCACCGCCGAAGACTTGCCCGACGCCTCCTTCGCCGGCCAGCAGGAAACCTTCCTGAATATCCGTGGCGTGGAAAACGTCATCCGTGCAGCCAAGGAAGTATTTGCCTCGCTGTTCAACGACCGCGCCATTTCCTACCGTGTGCACCAGGGTTTCGACCACAAACTGGTGGCCCTGTCTGCCGGCGTGCAGCGCATGGTGCGTTCGGAAACCGGGACTGCCGGCGTGATGTTCACCCTGGACACCGAATCGGGCTTCCGTGACGTGGTATTTATTACCGGCGCCTACGGCCTGGGCGAAACCGTCGTACAAGGCGCGGTCAACCCGGACGAGTTCTACGTGCACAAGCACACCCTTGAAGCCGGCCGCCCGGCGATCCTGCGCCGCAACCTGGGCAGCAAGGCTATCAAGATGATCTACGGCGACGAGGCCAAGGCCGGTCGCTCGGTGAAAACCGTTGATGTCGACAAGGCCGAGCGCGCGCGTTTCTGCCTCAGCGATGCCGAAGTCAGCGAATTGGCCAAGCAGGCGATGATCATCGAGAAGCACTACAAGTGCCCGATGGACATCGAATGGGCCAAGGATGGCGACGACGGCAAGCTGTACATCGTCCAGGCCCGCCCGGAAACCGTGAAAAGCCGTACTTCGGCCAATGTCATGGAACGCTACCTGTTGAAAGAAACCGGCACTGTGCTGGTGGAAGGCCGTGCCATCGGCCAGCGCATCGGCGCGGGCAAGGTGCGGATCATCAAGGACGTGTCCGAGATGGACAAGGTCCAGCCAGGTGACGTGCTGGTCTCCGACATGACCGACCCGGACTGGGAGCCGGTGATGAAGCGCGCCAGCGCCATCGTCACCAACCGTGGCGGGCGTACCTGCCACGCGGCGATCATCGCCCGTGAACTGGGGATCCCAGCGGTTGTCGGTTGTGGCAACGCCACCCAATTGCTCAAGGACGGCCAGGGCGTTACCGTTTCCTGCGCCGAAGGCGATACCGGCTTCATCTTTGAAGGTGAGCTGGGCTTCGATATCAAGCAAAACTCCATCGACGCCATGCCCGACCTGCCGTTCAAGATCATGATGAACGTCGGCAACCCCGACCGCGCCTTTGATTTTGCGCAGTTGCCGAACGCCGGTGTGGGCCTGGCCCGCCTGGAATTCATCATCAACCGCATGATCGGCGTGCACCCCAAGGCCCTGTTGAACTACGACGGCCTGCCGGTGGAAATCAAGGACAGCGTCGACAAGCGCATTGCCGGCTACAACGATCCGGTAGGTTTCTACGTCGAGAAGCTGGTGGAAGGCATCAGCACCCTGGCGGCGGCGTTCTGGCCGAAGAAAGTCATCGTGCGCCTGTCGGACTTCAAGTCCAACGAATACGCGAACCTGATCGGCGGCAAGCTTTACGAGCCGGAAGAAGAGAACCCGATGCTGGGCTTCCGTGGCGCCTCGCGTTATATCAGCGAAGCATTCCGCGATTGCTTCGAGCTTGAGTGCCGCGCCCTCAAGCGTGTGCGCAACGAGATGGGCCTGACCAACGTCGAGATCATGGTGCCCTTTGTGCGCACCCTGGGCGAAGCGAGCCAGGTCGTTGACCTGCTGGCCGAGAACGGTCTGACCCGTGGTGAAAACGGCCTGCGCGTGATCATGATGTGCGAGCTGCCATCCAACGCCATCCTCGCCGAAGAGTTCCTGGAGTTCTTCGACGGTTTCTCCATCGGCTCCAACGACCTGACCCAGTTGACCCTGGGCCTGGATCGCGACTCCGGGATCATCGCGCACCTGTTTGACGAGCGTAACCCTGCGGTCAAGAAGCTGCTGGCCAACGCCATCCAGGCCTGTAACAAGGCCGGCAAGTACATCGGGATCTGCGGCCAAGGCCCTTCCGATCACCCGGACCTGGCCAAATGGCTGATGGAACAGGGCATCGAAAGCGTCTCGCTGAACCCCGATTCCGTGCTGGAAACCTGGTTCTTCCTGGCTGAAGGTCAAGCCTCGGCGTAATTGCCATTTGCCGGCCAGCCAGTGTGGCAGGCCGGCATTTCTCATTCTGTACAGGGCGGAACTCCTACCGGACGCCGCCCTTTTTTGTGCAAGAACATTATGCAAAGCAGCAGCAACCTGTTTCCCGTCGCCTTGATCAGCGCTGAGCGTCGTGGCGACCTGAGTGAAGATGTCTATCGCCTCAAGCCTGGCAACAGCCCGGATGGCACCGTAGAACTGGCGGTGACACGCCTGGGCCTGGCCGATGTCGCGCAAAGCCGTGGCATACCGGTGGTGTTGGTGCATGGCAGCTTTTCCAATCGGCGGTTCTGGTATTCGCCCAAAGGTATTGGCCTGGGGGCGTACCTGGCGCGCCAGGGCTTTGATGTGTGGATCCCGGAGATGCGCGGCCACGGGCTTTCCCGACGCAACCACGACTACGCCAAGAATCGCGTCGCCGACTATGCTCGTTACGACTTGCCAGCCATCGCCGCTTTTGTGCGTGAGCAAAGCGCGCAGATTCCGCACTGGATCGGCCACTCGCTGGGTGGTACGACCTTGGCGGCAGCCTTGGGTGGCCAGTATCTGGGCGCGCCGGCTGTCGCGTCGGTGGCGCTGTTTGGCTGCCAGGTCAGTCGTACTTACTGGCCGTTGAAAATTCCGCCGGTGGAGTGGGGCGGGCGCTTGATTCTGAAGCGTTTTGCCCAACTCTCCGGTTCGCGGCTCAAGCGCGGGCCGGAAGATGAGCCCATCGGCCTGGCCTTGGAAAGCATGCGCTGGCACGGTTTGTTCGGGCGTTTTGGCGATGCCGAGCGCGACTGGTGGAAAGGCCTGGCTGAGGTCGATGTGCCGCTGCTGGCCGTGAGTGCCGCAGGCGATCATCAAGACCCGGACTGGGCCTGCCGCAAGCTGTTTGACCAGGTCGGCAGCGAGCACCGCCAATACCTGTGCCTGGGGCGCAAGCAGGGGTTCAGCGGTGATTTCGGGCATGTCGAAATGCTGGTCAGCAAAGCCGCCCAGGCCGAAGTATGGCCACTGGTGCAGCGTTGGTTGAATGATCCACTGACACCTTTGGTCGGCTCGCAGGCGCCTGTGCTCGAGAGCGTCTGAGAAAAGGCTCTGCCAAGGGCGTTTCACTCGCGGTGGCTTGCGGCTAAGATATGACGCTTCGGGATGTTTTGGTCATATTCAGTCGCGCAGTGGCTATTGCGTTACGGTCTGGTGGGTCTGATCATGGTCGCCCGCGCAGTGGCAGGGCTTAAAGAATGCCCCTTGCGATGCGTTTTCCTGATGTAGCTGTGGATGTTCGACACCTTCTTTCACCGACAGGAGCTTCTCGATGAACCATTACGTTACCCCCGACCTGTGTGACGCCTACCCGGACCTGGTGCAGGTGCTGGAGCCGATGTTCGCCAACTTTGGTGGCCGGGACTCCTTCGGCGGCCAGATCGTGACCGTCAAGTGTTTTGAAGACAACTCCCGGGTCAAGGAACAGGCTGAGCTGGACGGCACCGGCAAAGTGCTGGTGGTCGACGGTGGTGGTTCGCTGCGCTGCGCCTTGCTGGGCGACATGATTGCTGATCGAGCGGCGAAAAATGGCTGGGAAGGCTTGGTGATCTACGGTTGTGTGCGTGACGTTGACGTGTTGGCGCAGACCGACCTGGGCGTGCAGGCCCTGGCCAGCCACCCGAAAAAGAGTCATCGCCAGGGTGTGGGCGACCTGGGCGGGGCCGTGACTTTTGCTGGCGTGACATTCCGTCCGGGCGAATATGTCTACGCCGACAATAACGGCGTGATTGTTTCGCCCAGCCCGCTGAAAATGCCGGAATAACCGCAGTAGTCGATGGGGTGAGGATGTTCGAGGAAGAAAACGCGCAGTGGGGGCTGGTGCATGCCCTGGTGCTGGACGGTAAAGGTGGTGCGCGTTCGATTGCCCGGACCGAGCTTGACGACCTGCAACTGCAGCCCCAGGAAAGCCTGTGGCTGCATTGGGACCGCAGTCACCCCCAGACCCAGACCTGGTTGCGCAAATCCAGTGGCCTGAGTGAATTCGCCTGTGACCTGCTGCTGGAGGAGAACACCCGCCCGCGGCTGTTGCCGTTGCCAGACGACGAGTTGCTGCTGTTTCTGCGCGGGATCAACCTCAATCCGGGGGCTGAGCCGGAAGACATGGTGTCGGTGCGTATCTTTGCCGCGGCTGATCGGGTCATCTCCTTGCGTCTGCGACCCTTGCGCGCCACCGACGAGTTGCTGGTGCAGTTGGCAGATGGAAAAGGCCCCAAGAGCGCTTCCGAGCTGATCTTGTACATGGCGCAGTACCTGACTCATAAAGTGCAGGATCTGGTCAGCGACCTGTCTGAAATCGTCGATATTGAAGAAGAAAAACTGGATGCCGACGAACGGTATACACCGGAACATGGCAACGTCCTGCAGATCCGTCGGCGTGCTGCTGCGCTCAAGCGTTTTCTGGCTCCGCAGCGGGATATTTTTGCGCAACTGACACGCATAAAATTGCCCTGGTTTGTCGATGACGATGCCGACTATTGGAATGAATTGAATAACAGCCTGACCCGTTACCTGGAAGAGCTGGAACTGAGCCGGGAGCGCGTGGGGCTGGTGCTGGAGGCCGAGGATCGGCGTTTGAGCGTGCGTATGAACCGCACCATGTACCGCTTCGGGATCATCACCGGGATCTTTTTGCCGATGAGTTTCCTGACCGGTTTGCTGGGGATCAACGTCGGGGGGATTCCGTTCTCCGAGAGTCCTTATGGATTCGTGGTGGCCTGCCTGTTGATGGTGTCGGTGGCCCTTGGACAGTGGTGGTTGTTTCGACGTTTACGCTGGGTTTGACCTGAACGTGACCTGAACGCTGGGAGAGGTCATGTGACCCGACGAATTTTGCCCTCGTCTTTTAATTCACTTGCGAGAGGTCCCTATGCACGATCCGTTTGAACAGTCTTTGCGTGACATGCTTAACGCTTCGCCGTCCAACCGTGACGACGATGCTTGCCTGGGCCGCGTACTGAAAACCGCCAATCGCCAGGTAGGCGCGGGCGACCTGTTTGGTCTGCTCGGCCGCTGGGTGCCGGCACTGATGATGGCGCTGAACAATGGTTCGGCCCATGTATCACCTGTTTCTCGTCGTAAACCTATTGCTCGCACTGCTGATAAGGCTGATTGAATATGGAACTTGATCTCTGGACACAGAGTCTGGTCACTGCAATGACTGCGTTGTGGACCAAGGTGGCGAATTTCATTCCCAACCTGTTTGGTGCGCTGGTGCTGGTATTGCTGGGTTTTGTCGTGGCCAAGCTGCTCGACACCCTGCTCTCCAAATTACTCGCCAAGCTGGGCCTCGATCGCCTGATGGCTGGCACCGGGTTGACCAAGCTGCTGGGGCGCGCCGGGCTGCAAGTGCCGATCTCGACGCTGATCGGCAAGATCGTCTATTGGTTTGTTTTGCTGATTTTTCTGGTTTCTGCGGCGCAATCACTTGGACTTGAGCGAGTTTCAGCTACGCTCGACATGCTTGCGCTGTATTTGCCGAAAGTATTCGGCGGCGCGCTGGTGTTGCTGGTGGGTGTGTTGCTGGCGCAACTGGCCAATGGGCTGGTGCGCGGCGCTGCCGAGGGTGTAGGCCTGGACTATGCCGGCGGCCTGGGGCGAATTGCCCAGGGCCTGGTGATCATCATCAGTATTTCGGTGGCGATCAGCCAGCTGGAGGTCAAGACTGACCTGCTTAACCATGTGATTGTGATCGTTTTGATTACCGTTGGTCTGGCCGTTGCGCTGGCCATGGGGTTGGGAAGCCGGGGAATTGCCGGGCAGATTCTTGCGGGAATTTATGTGCGTGAGTTGTATCAGGTGGGGCAACACGTGCGTGTTGGCGAGGTCGAAGGGCAGATTGAAGAGATCGGTACGGTGAAAACCACGGTGCTGACCGATGATGGCGAACTAGTGTCGCTGTCCAATCGGGTTCTGCTGGAACAGCAGGTCAATAGCCGCTAACCCGGTAACCCTGCTAATGTACGCCGCCGCAAACCTGGGTATCCAGGCTGTGGCGGACATTGACCTGACTGTCGGCACGACTTGTTTTGAATAAAGCCCAAACGCTGTCCACGCGCTATGACCCCCGTGAGCTCTCTGATGAGGAGTTGGTCGCGCGCGCGCACACGGAGCTGTTTCACGTAACACGCGCGTACGAAGAATTGATGCGCAGGTATCAACGCACTCTGTTCAACGTTTGTTCAAGGTATTTAGGGAACGATCGTGATGCGGATGATGTCTGTCAGGAAGTGATGCTCAAGGTGTTGTATGGCCTGAAGAACTTCGAGGGTAAATCGAAGTTCAAAACCTGGCTCTACAGCATCACGTACAACGAGTGCATCACGCAGTATCGTAAGGAACGGCGAAAGCGTCGCTTGATGGACGCGTTGAGCCTTGACCCCCTTGAGGAGGCGTCTGAAGAAAAGACGCCGGCACCCGAGGAGAAGGGCGGGCTTGATCGCTGGTTGGTGCATGTGAACCCAATTGACCGGGAAATTCTGGTGCTACGATTTGTCGCGGAACTGGAATTTCAGGAAATTGCTGACATTATGCATATGGGTTTGAGTGCTACAAAAATGCGTTACAAACGTGCTCTTGATAAATTACGTGAGAAATTTGCGGACAGTACTGAAACTTAGTTCGGTGCAAATATCTCTTACGTGTAGGCAAGTTCTGTTAGACTTGTCGCCGAGTTGTCCCCCGGTATGTGGGACTGCTTTACAATCACCAGATGGGGATTTAACGGATGAAACTGAAAAACACCTTGGGCTTGGCCATTGGTTCTCTTATTGCCGCTACTTCTTTCGGCGTTCTGGCACAAGGCCAAGGCGCAGTTGAAGGCGAGCTGTTCTACAAGAAGCAGTACAACGATAGCGTCAAGCACATCGAAGACGGCTTCAATCCTGGCGCTCGCATCGGTTACTTCCTGACCGACGACCTGTCCTTGAACTTGTCCTACGACAAGACCAACCACACCCGTTCGACTGACGGTACTGGCAACCAGAAGATCAAAGGTGATACCGGCAGCCTCGTTGCTCAGTACCACTTCGGTCAAGCTGGCGTCGACTCCCTGCGTCCATACGTAGAAGGTGGTTTCGGTCACCAGAGCCGTGGCAACGTACGTGCTGACGGCCACACCGGTCGCGATCAGACTACTTTCGCTACCGTTGGTACCGGCGTTAAGTACTACTTCACCAACAACCTGTACGCTCGTGCCGGTGTTGAAGCTGACTACGGTCTGGACAACGGCAAGTGGGACTACTCCGCACTGGTCGGCCTGGGCGTAAACTTCGGCGGTAACGCTGGCGCAGCTGCTCCAGCTCCTACCCCAGCACCAGCTCCAGAGCCAGTTCCAGAGCCAGAAGCTCCGGTTGCTCAGGTTGTTCGTGTTGAGCTGGACGTGAAGTTCGACTTCGACAAGGCCGTTGTTAAGCCTAACAGCTACGGCGACGTGAAAAACCTGGCCGACTTCATGGCTCAGTACCCAGCTACCAACGTAGAAGTTGCTGGTCACACTGACTCCGTCGGTCCAGACGCCTACAACCAGAAGCTGTCCCAGCGTCGTGCTGACGCTGTTAAGCAAGTCCTGGTTAAAGATGGCGTAGCTCCTAGCCGTATCACTTCGGTTGGTTACGGCGAATCCCGCCCAGTTGCTGACAACGCAACTGAAGCTGGTCGCGCTGTTAACCGTCGTGTAGAAGCGTCGGTTGAAGCTCAAGCTCAGTAATTACTGAGTGCTAGAAAAAAGCCCGGCTTAGGCCGGGCTTTTTTTCGCCTGCCATTTGCCTCAGGCGCTTGCCAGCAAGGCGGCTTCCACGGCTGTGGCTGCTACCGCGCCGATCACCAGGATGGCTGGGCTCTTCAAGGCAAACCCCTGGGCATCCTCCTGCATGCGCGCCAGGGAACTGCGGCATTCGCGCTGCTGGGGCATCGAGGCGTTCTCGATCATGGCCACCGGCATATCTGCGGCCATGCCTCCTTCCAGTAACTGCTGGGCAATCTCTGCAAGCTTCGCCACACCCATGTAGACCACCAGTGTCGTGCCACCCTCGGCCAGTGCCCGCCAATTAAGGCTGCTGTCGTCCTGGGTATGGGCGGTGACAAGCGTCACGCCACGACTGATTCCCCGCAGTGTCAGCGGTATGTCGCAGTTTGTTGCACCCGCCAGCCCGGCCGTGATGCCATTGACCAACTCCACGCTGACCCCTCGCTCCTTCAGCCAACTGGCCTCTTCGCCGCCGCGTCCGAAAATGCACGGATCGCCGCCCTTCAGGCGCACCACGCATTTACCCTGGCGCGCATAACGCAGCATCAAGCGATGAATGAAATCCTGGGGTGTGGAACGGCACCCCCCGCGCTTGCCGACGGTAATCACCTGCGTACCGGGGCAATGCTCAAGTACCGCCGGGTTGACCAGATCATCAATCAGCACCACATCGGCCTCGTGCAGGGCCCGTACTGCCTTGAGGGTCAACAACTCCGGATCACCTGGGCCTGCGCCCACCAGCCAGACTTTTGCATTCATAGGTATTGCCCTCACACACTGATAGCGATTGGCTGCGAGGTGCTTGCCAATAGCCGTTTGATTTCGGGGACGCAGGAGCCACATTGCGTGCCGCAGCCCAATACTTGTTTCAGCCCGTCCAGGTTCAGGCCGCGGCCGATGCCGGCGCATATCGCGCTTTCACTGACGTTTTTGCAGTTGCAGAGAATTCTATTGCTGGTCGTTCCACCACCGGGCGGCGCGCTTAGCGGTGCCAGCAGCCAGCGGCGTAACTGTTCGTCGGCGCGGCCTTCCAGCCACAGGCTTTGCAGCCAGTAGCGGGCGAGGGTTTCGCCGGCCAGGCGGATCGCGGTGATCCGGCCTTTCTCGATCCTTACCCGTTTACCGATGGAACGTCGCGGGTCGTCATAGGCCATGACCGGGCCGTCATTGAGGCCCAGCAATCGGTCGATGCTGTTGAGCAGTTGCAGGTCCGGTGCTTCGGTATGGGCAGCCCGCACCAGCAGGGCCGGCCGCTCACGCCCGGTCAGGCTCAGGCTGACGTACGCAAACTGCTCACAAAGGGGGCGCAAGGCTTCGAAGTGTTGCTGCACATCGCCCTCGATCAGCGCGAACAAGTGCCAGGGCAATTGCACGGCTTCCAGGCGTACGCCGCTGTGTTTGAGTTCCGGCTGTTTCGACAGTGGGTCGAACGCCGGCTGGGTCAGCGTATTGACGCCACCCTTAAGGAAGCGATCGCCCCAATGCATCGGCAGGAACGCCTGGCCGGGTCGCACGCTGTCATCACTGGTCACCGCCACAACCACCTTGCCGCGACGGCTTTTGAGGTTGACCAGGTCGCCTTCCTTGAAACGGTGCCGGCGCAATTCGTCCGGGTGCAGGCTGAGCGATGCTTCGCTGACATGGCCAAAGAGTTGCGCCGCCGTGCCAGTACGGCTCATGCCGTGCCATTGGTCACGCAGGCGGCCGGTGATCAGGGTCAGTGGAAAGCGCGCGTCCCGCTGCTCTTTGGCGGCGCGATAAGGATCAGCGACAAACTGCGCACGACCACTGGCGGTCGGGAAGACGCCATCGGTGTACAGCCGTGGCGTGCCGGCCTGGGCCTTTGCGGGAAACGGCCATTGCTGCGGGCCGATGCGGTCGAGCAGGGCGTGGCTGAGTCCCGACAGGTCCAGGTCCTGACCACGGGTCAGCTGTTTGTATTCATCAAACACCTGCGCGGGCGTTTCAAAGGCAAACAGACCGGTTTTTTGAGGACGCAAGCGGCGCTCCAGGCGCTGTGCGAAATCCACGGTAATCGCCCAGTCTGGTCGCGCTTCACCCGGTGGGGCGATGGCCTGGCGCACGTGGGAAACGCGCCGTTCGGAGTTGGTCACGGTGCCTTCTTTCTCGCCCCAACTGGCGGCGGGCAACAACAGGTCGGCAAAGGCGGCGGTTTCTGTGGTGCGGAAGGCCTCCTGCAACACCACGAACGGGCACGCGGCCAGAGCCTGGCGCACGTTGTTCTGGTCTGGCAACGATTGCGCGGGGTTGGTGCAAGCGATCCACAACGCTTTGATCTTGCCGGCCTGTACCTGCTCGAACAGTTCAATGGCGGTCAAGCCGGTGCTGCAGGGCAGTTGTTCAACCCCCCAGTAGGTGGCCACTTCGGCGCGATGCTCGGCGTTGCCGGCGTCGCGATGGCCAGGCAGCAGGTTCGACAGGCTGCCGGTCTCCCGGCCGCCCATGGCGTTGGGCTGGCCGGTCAGGGAAAAGGGCCCGCAACCCGGGCGGCCAATGGTGCCGGTGGCCAGGTGCAGGTTGATCAGCGCACTGTTTTTAGCGCTGCCAGCGGTGGACTGGTTCAACCCCATGCACCACAGCGACAGGAAGCTGGGCGAGGTGCCCACCCACTGCGCGCACTGGCGCAGTTGTTCGACACTGATCCCACACAATTGCGTGACCATCTGTGGCGTGTAGTCGTGGACCAGCCGCTTCAACTCGACCAAGCCCTCGGTATGGGCCTGGATAAAGTCGCGGTCGATCCAGTCTTCCCACAGCAACAGATGCAAAATCCCATGGAACAACGCCACATCAGTACCGGGCAGGATCGCCAGGTGCATATCCGCCAAGTCGCAGGTGTCGGTGCGCCGGGGGTCGATGACCAGCACTTTCATCTCGGGTCGGCGTGCCTTGGCCTCTTCCAGTCGGCGAAACAGTACGGGGTGGGCGTAGGCCATGTTGCTGCCGACGATCATCACGCAATCGCTGGACTCTAGGTCCTCGTAGCTGCACGGCGGCGCATCGGCGCCCAGGCTGCGCTTATAGCCGACCACTGCCGAAGACATGCACAGCCGGGAATTGCTGTCGATATTGTTGGTGCCCACCAGGGCCCGCGCGAGTTTGTTGAAACTGTAGTAGTCCTCGGTCAACAGTTGCCCGGAGATATAGAACGCGACGCTGTCGGGGCCATGCTCGGCGATGGTGTCGGCGAATACATTGGCCGCGTGTTCCAGGGCCGTGTCCCAGTCGGTGCGGCCGCGGGCCAGCTCTTTGCCCAGGCGCAGCTGCGGGTACAACGCCCGCGCCGTCAGATCGCCGGTCAGGTGCAGGCTGGAACCCTTGCTGCACAACTTGCCGAAGTTGGCCGGGTGTGCCGGATCGCCGCTGACCCCGAAGATCTGCGTGCCATCGTGCTCGATCAGCACGCCGCAGCCGACCCCGCAGTAGCAGCAGGTCGATGCCGTGACCTGGCGCTTCATCAACCGGCGTCCCGCAGGGCCAGCATCACCCGGCCGTTTTCCACCCGGGCGTGGTGATGGTGGGCGCAGCCGATATCCGGGGCCTGGGCTTCGCCGGACGCCAGGTCGATCTGCCAGTTGTGCAGCGGGCAGGCCACGCGTTTGCCATAGATCAGCCCCTGGGACAGCGGCCCGCCCTTGTGCGGGCAGCGGTCATCGAGGGCGAACACTTCATCGTCACTGGTACGGAAAATCGCGATTTCCCCTTTCGGGCCACTGACAATGCGCGAGCCCAGGGAGTTGATTTCTTCGAGGGCGCAGATATCCAGCCAGTTCATAGCACTACCTCCAGCTGTTTGACGGCGATGGTGTCGAATTCCTTCTTCAGCAGCGGCTGCTCCAGGCGCTCTTTCCACGGGTCTTGTTCAAACGACAGGGAGAATTGCAGGCGCTCATTGAGGGCCTGGCGCCGCGCCGGGTCTTCCAGCACGGCCTTCTTGATGTGGTCCATGCCCACCCGTTGCAGGTAGTGCACGGTGCGCTCCAGGTAGAAGGCTTCTTCGCGGTACAGCTGTAGGAAAGCGCCGTTGTACTCACGTACTTCTTCGGCGGTCTTGAGCTTGACGAAAAACTCCGCGACCTCAGTCTTGATCCCGCCATTGCCGCCGATGTACATCTCCCAGCCCGAGTCGACGCCGATAATGCCCACATCCTTGATCCCTGCTTCCGAGCAATTGCGCGGGCACCCGGACACCGCCAGCTTGACCTTGTGGGGCGACCACATATTGAACAGGTCATGTTCCAGCTCAATGCCCAGTTGCGTGGAGTTCTGCGTGCCAAACCGGCAGAACTCGCTGCCAACACAGGTCTTCACGGTGCGGATGGATTTGCCGTAGGCATGCCCGGACGGCATATCGAGGTCTTTCCACACCCCGGGCAGGTCCTGTTTCCTGATGCCCAGCAAGTCGATGCGCTGGCCGCCGGTGACCTTGACCATCGGCACGTTGTACTTGTCGGCCACATCGGCAATCCGGCGCAGCTCGGAAGGATTGGTCACACCGCCCCACATCCGTGGTACTACCGAGTAGGTGCCGTCTTTCTGAATATTGGCGTGGGCCCGTTCGTTGATCAGGCGCGATTGCGGGTCGTCCTTGGCTTCGCCCGGCCAGGTGGAAATCAGGTAGTAGTTGAGTGCCGGGCGGCAGGTGGCGCAACCGTTGGGCGTACGCCAGTTCAGGTAGCTCATGGTGTCGGCGATGGTCAGCAAGTGCTGGTCGCGAATGGCCTGGCGGATTTGCCCGTGATTGAGGTCGCTGCAGCCGCAGATGGCTTTTTCGCTTTTGGGTTTGACGTCGGCGGCGCCGCCCACGGTGTTGATCAGGATCTGCTCCACCAGCCCGGCACAGGAGCCGCAGGAGCTGGCGGCCTTGGTGTGTTTTTTCACCTCATCGACACTGAACAGGCCCTGTTCCTGGATCGCCTTGACGATGGTGCCCTTGCACACCCCGTTGCAGCCGCAGACTTCGGCGTTGTCGGCCATGCTCATGGCTTTGTCCTGACCTTGGTGGCCTACATCGCCCAGGGCGTTTTCGCCGAACATCAGGTGATCGCGGATCTCACTAATGCCATGGTTCTCACGGATCTGCCGGAAATACCAACCGCCGTCGGCGGTATCGCCGTACAGGCAGGCGCCGACCAGTATGTCGTCCTTGATCACCAGCTTCTTATAGACGCCGCCGATAGGGTCGGAAAGGGTGATGGTCTCGGTGCCTTCGCCGCCCATGAAGTCGCCAGCAGAAAAAAGGTCGATGCCGGTGACTTTCAGCTTGGTCGAGGTCACCGAGCCTTTGTAAGTGGCGAAGCCCAACTGCGCCAGGTGGTTGGCACACACCTTGGCCTGCTCGAACAGCGGCGCCACCAGGCCGTAGGCAATCCCACGATGGCTGGCGCACTCGCCGATGGCATAGATGCGCGGGTCGTAGGTTTGCATCGTGTCGTTGACCAGAATCCCACGGTTGCACGGGATGCCGGACTGTTCCGCCAGCTCGGTGTTGGGGCGGATACCGGCAGCCATCACCACCAGGTCAGCCGGAATCACCTCGCCATTTTTGAACTGCACCGAGCCCACGCGACCATTGCCGGCGTCATGCAGGGCCTGGGTCTGCTCGCACAGGCGAAACACCAGGCCCCGGCTTTCCAGTTCGGTTTGCAGCAACTGGCCGCTGGTCTTGTCCAACTGGCGTTCCAGCAGCCATTCGCCGATATGCACCACGGTCACGTGCATGCCGCGCAACATCAGGCCATTGGCCGCTTCCAGGCCCAGCAAGCCGCCACCGATGACCACCGCGTGCTTGTGGGTGCGGGCGGTGTCGATCATGGCCTGGGTGTCGGCGATATCGCGGTAGCCAATTACACCCTGCAAGGTATTGCCGGGGATCGGCAGGATAAACGGGGTCGAGCCGGTGGCGATCAGCAGGCGATCGTATTCGGCTTCCGTGCCGTCTTCGGCGATGACTTTGCGCTTGACCCGGTCGATCTGCACCACCTTGCGGTTGAGCAGCAGCTTGATGTTGTTTTGCAGGTACCAGTCCAGGTCGTTGAGCACGATCTCTTCGAACGTCTGCTCACCGGCCAGCACCGGCGACAGCAGGATGCGGTTGTAGTTGGTATGGGGCTCGGCGCCAAAGACCGTAATGTCATACAGCTCGGTGCTCAGCTTCAGCAGTTCTTCAAGGGTGCGAACCCCGGCCATGCCGTTGCCGATCATCACCAGTTTGAGTTTCTTCATGTCGTTCTCCGCAGTGGCTCGACAAATCACGCGCAAACAAAAAAGGCGTCCCGCTAGTTGCCTAGCGAGGACGCCTTTGTCCTGGTCCCGTTCTCTCGGGAAAGCCCCACCTTCGTCGTTGAAGGGTGGGCTGTATGTGGGGGTGTTGCAGAAGCTAATGCAGTGGTTGTGCCAAGTCGTGCAACGCCGGGTTTACTGGGGTTTTAGTGGATGCTGCAAGGTCTTTACGCACCATTTGAAGGCGGGATGCCCACAACTGGCGCACCTGCCTCCTATAGGGATAACAGATACAGCAACAGCAGATTGATCAGCAACGACACCAACGCCAGGGTTTGCCAGACCTTCAGCGGCTCGCGCTCCAGCAGTGGTCGCGGGCGCAGGCTCAGTTCGCGGCGGTCGGCCTGTTCCAGCACCAGCAGCCATTCCTCGGCGGTTTCGTAACGTTGGGCCGCTTGTGCCGCCACCGAGCGTTCCAGGCTCTGCTGCAACCAGTCGGGCAGGTCGGGTCGATAACGGCTGGCACTGACTGGTGTGTTGAAGCGGGGGCGCTGGAACGCTTCGATTTCACCGTAGGGATAATGCCCGGTCAGCAGGTAATACAGGCTCACGCCGACGCTGTACAAATCCTGCTGCGGTGTCGGACGTTCGCCGCTGAAGGCTTCGGGCGCGATAAAGCTGGGGGTGCCCGGCAACAGGTGAGCGCGGTCTTCGGATAACCCGGGGCAATAGGCCAGGCCAAAATCCAGCACCCGCAGCTCGCCGTCCTCCCCCAGCAGCAGGTTTTCCGGCTTGATGTCACGGTGCAGGATTTGCCGGCGATGCAGCATGCCCACCGCCCGCAGCAAGCGCTCGGCGATGGACTGCCATTGCGCCAGCGGCAAGGGGCCTTGCTGCTGGAACAGTTCGGCCAGGGTCTGCCCGCTGTATTCACGCATCACATAGTACAAATGCTGACGCCCGCTGCCCGGATGGACTTCAGGAAATGCCCGTCCCGCCACCCGGCGCAAAAACCATTCTTCCGCGAGCAGGGCCTGGGCCGCATCGTTGTCATCGTCGCGACCCGGGGCCAGGGTTTTCAGCAGCCAGGCTTGCTGCTGGGTATCACGTACCCGATACAGCAACGACTGCCGACTGTGCGCCAGCACGCACTCCACCTGCCAGCCTTCAAAGGCTTGCCCGGCCTTCAACGGCGGCGGCAGTGGCCACTGCTGCAACTGCACCAGCGCATCACCCAGGGTCGCGGCGCCAAGCTGGTCGATGCGCACCAGCAGGGCGCTGGCATTGTCCTGGCTACCCGCCAGGTGCGCCGCATTGACCAGGGTGTTCACGGCCAGATCCAGGTCGGCCTGTTCGCGCAGGATCGCGCGGATGCTGTGATCGGCCAGGGTCGCCCATACCCCATCGCTGAGCAGCAGGAAGCACTCGCCCTGGCGCAGTTCACCGTCGAGAAAATCCACCACCAGATGCTGGTCCAGGCCCAGGGCGCGCTTGAGCACATGTTGCATGCCCGGTTGCTCCCAGACATGTTCTTCAGTGATGCGCTGCAACTCGCCCGCGAACCAGCGATACACCCGGCAGTCACCGACATGGGCCAAGGTAAAACGCTGGCCGCGAAACACCAGGGCGCTGAGGGTGGTCAGCAACGGCTGGCCGCCGCCATTGGCCTGCAGCCAGCGATTTTGCGCGAGCAACAGGCGATCCAGGGCCTGGGCCACGCCCCAGGTTTGCGGCGTGGCGTAGTAGTCCAGGGCCAGGGCCTGCAAGGTCGAGCGCGCGGCCAGGCCGCCATCGGCGCATTGACTGACACCATCGGCGATGGCACACAGATAGCCCTTGCTCGCGGCCAGCTCCGGGGCCGGGGTGACCAGGCGCAGGGCGTCCTGGTTTTCCGCGCGCGGCCCAATGGCGCTGGCCTGGGCCACGCTCAGTTGCAGGCTCATCAGACCCGCGCTGCGGTGACGGCAGCCGAACCCCAGGTGGTCCTCCAACGCCGCTTCACGCCATACAGGCCGAACCACGCCAGCACGCCCAGGCTGGCGAACAGCCACAACGCCAACTGATAGCTGCCGGTGCTTTGCTTGATTGCGCCCATACCCGCCGCCAGGGCGAAACCGCCGATACCGCCGGCCATGCCGATCAACCCGGTCATCACGCCGATCTCCCGGCGAAAGCGCTGGGGCACCAACTGGAAGACCGCACCGTTACCGGCCCCCAGGCCAAGCATGGTGCATACGAATAGGGCCAGTGCAGCGTAGGAGCTCGGTAGGTTGAAGCCCACTGCCGCGATGCACACCACCGCTACGCCGTACATACCCAGCAGGGTGCGGATCCCACCGAACCGGTCGGCCAGGGCACCGCCCAGGGGCCGCATCAGGCTGCCGCCGAACACACAGGCGGCGGTGTAGTAGCCGGCAGTGACCGGGCTCAAGCCATATTGGTCGTTGAAGTAGCCGGGCAGGGCGCTGGCCAGGCCGATAAAGCCACCGAAGGTCACGCTGTAGAAGAACATGAACCACCAACTGTCGCGGTCGCCCAGGGCCTTGAAGTAGTCGGCCATGGATTTGGCTTTCGGTCGCTCAGGGGCATTACGCGCCAGCCAGGCGAACACGATCAAGGTCAGGACCAGCGGGATCAAGGCAAAGCCAAACACGTTGCTCCAACCAAAGGCGGCGGCGATCAGCGGCGCCAGCAGTGCGGCGAACACCGTGCCGGAATTGCCCGCCCCGGCGATGCCCATGGCCTTGCCCTGGTGTTCGGCGGGGTACCACTGGGAGGCCAACGGCAGGGCCACGGCAAACGAGGCCCCGGCCATGCCGAGAAACAGCCCCAGCAGCAGCGCCTGTTCATAGCTATGGATCCCCAGTTTCCAGGCACAGAACAGTGCCACAATCACGATCACCTGGCCGATCAGGCCGGCGGTCTTGGGCGACAACTTGTCTGCCAGCATGCCCATCAAGAAGCGCAGGATCGCGCCCGCCAGGATCGGTGTGGCAACCATCAGCCCGCGTTGCTGGGTGGTCAGTTGCAGGTCGGCGGCGATCTGCACCGCCAGCGGGCCCAATAGATACCAGACCATGAAACTCAGGTCGAAATACAGGAACGCGGCAAACAAGGTCGGGGTGTGCCCGGATTTCCAGAAGCTTGATTTCATCACGCACCTCAGATTGGGGATCTTGTAGAAGGCCTGGTGATGGAACGGCCAGCGAAGGCCGCCCCACCCAAACGAAAAAACGCCGCCACCGGGTTCGCCTGGGCAAACCGGATGTGCGACGTCTTTGTCGTGGAGGGGCAACCGCCGTTGGTTACCTGGGATGTTTGGTTTGCAAGTCTTGCGCCAATCGGGACACTGCCATCGCGGCAAGCCCGTTTCCACAGTGGGCGAGGGTAGTTGTGTGTCTCAGCCTAACAATTCACTCATGGCAATAATCTGCTCGGCCACCTGGATCAACTTCTGCTGGCGGCTCATGGCTTGGCGGCGCATCAGGGTGTAGGCCTGTTCTTCATTGCAGTCCTTCATTTTCATCAGCAAACCCTTGGCCAGCTCGATGCGCTTGCGTTCCGCCAGTTGCTGGTCGCGGGCCTGCAGCTGCGCACGCAGGGCCTGATCGCTCTCGAAGCGTGCCATGGCCACATCGAGGATCGGCTGCAGGCGCTGGGCCTGGATGCCTTCGACGATGTAGGCACTGACCCCGGACTTGATTGCCTGGCGCATCACGTCGGGGTCATGTTCGTCGGTAAACATCACGATGGGGCGGGGCTGGTCACGGCTGACCAGCACCACTTGCTCCATCACATCGCGGCCGGGTGACTCGGTATCGATCAGAATCACATCCGGGCGCACCGTTTCGACGCGCGCCGGCAGGTCGATGGTCAGGCCGGACTCGTCGATCACCTCAAAACCGGCCTCGGTCAGTGCACTTTTAAGGCGCCCGACTTTGCGTGGGGTGTCATTGATCAGCAGGATTCGCAACACGGGTGGCCTCCCATCAGCGCAAGGCGTGGCGGACGACATCGTCGGCCCGGGCATGCAGGCGGAAGCTACGGGCGTAGGCAGCCGGATCCGAGCCATCCCAGACCTTGCCGTCGATCAATTGGCTGCTGCGCATGTCCGCGCCCCAGGCTGCCACACCCACTGCCGTTGCGGCCTGGCGATAAAGGTCCAGTTGCTGCACCTGCCGGGCAACGGCGAGGTAGTCAGGGTCGTCACGCAGCAGGCCCCAGCGGCGGAACTGGGTCATGAACCACATGCCGTCGGACAGGTACGGCAGGTTGACCTCGCCACCGCCATGGAAGCGCAGCGCGTGCACGTCTTGCCAGTGGTTGCCCAGGCCATCGTCATAAGCCCCGAGCAGGCGCGGTTCGATGCAGTCGAGTGGGGCGTCCAGATATTCCCTGGCGCTGAGCAGTTGCGCGGTGGAGCGGCGGTTCTCCAGGCTGTCGTCGATAAAACGGCTGGCCTCCAGGATCGCCATTACCAGCACGCGGGCGGTGTTGGGGTATTGCTCGACAAACGCCTGGGTGCAGCCCAGGACTTTTTCCGGGTGATCCGGCCAGATCGCCTGGCTGGTGGCCAGGGTAAAGCCCTGGTTCTGCTGCACCGCGCTGGCGCACCAGGGTTCGCCCACACACAGGCCGTCAATCCGCCCGGCCTGCAAGTGCGCGACCATCTGCGGCGGCGGCACCACCACACTCTCGACATCGCGCAGCGGATGAATGCCTTGGCTGGCCAGCCAGTAATACAACCACATGGCGTGGGTGCCGGTGGGAAACGTCTGGGCGAAGGTGAGTTTTGTCCGGCTTTGGTGCACCTTGCGCGCCAGTGCCTCAGGACTGGTCACGCCCTGGTGCTGCAGGCCCTGGGACAAGTTGATGCCCTGGCCGTTCTGGTTCAGGCCCATCAGCACCGCCATGTCGGTTGGCGCCACGCCGCCGATGCCCAGGTGCACCGCATAAATCAAGCCATACAGGCTGTGGGCGGCGTCCAGTTCGCCGCTGACCAGCTTGTCGCGCAGGCCGGCCCAGGATGACTGGCGCTTGAGGTTCAGCGTCAGCCCGTACGGCTGGGCAAACCCCTGGGTCGCCGCGACCACCAGCGAGGCGCAATCGCTCAAGGCCATGAAGCCCAGGTCGAGGCTGCTCTTTTCCGGGGCATCGCTGCCGTTGACCCAGGCCAGGGGGTTATTGGCCTGGCTGTTGCCCACCTGATCACTCATCAACACCTACCTTCTGTGTGAAAAAAGGCGTCGTTCCGTAGGGCGGCTTGCAAGCCTCCTGCAGGTAACGACGCCTTTGTCCTTGAGCCCGTTCCGTCGTTGGCGCGGGCCGCGATACACAAGACAAAGCAAGGCACATGCCACGGCGCAGGGCGAGCCGTGGTTGATCAGGTTTTCATCAAGATTGCATTGCGCGGGCCTTTCACTATGGCGCTCCTTCGGGCAACACCCTTCAGGAAACCCCGCGTGCTTCTTGATCAATCTATCGCAGCGACCTGCACTGCCTTTTTGCAGCGCTGGCTGCTGGGCGGGCTGTTGATGCTCGCTGCCCTGCCAGCCATGGGCGCGACCTACCTGGCGTTGGATGAAAGCCTTTCGGGCTTCTTCACCCGGCTTGCGGTGCCCTTGGGGCAGCCCATCGTGGTCAGCAAGCGGGCGGCGGGCAAGCGCATCACCGGGCAATTTGATTTTGCCGACGCGCAAGCGGTCCTCGAGACGGTGGCGTTGCAGCACGAATTGATCTGGTACAGCGACGGCCAGGTGCTACATCTCTACGACGCCAGCGAGGCCAAGAGTTCCGGGGTGATTCTGCGGCACATGAGCGTCGACAGATTGCGTGTGGTCATGCGGCGCGCGGGGCTCGACGAGGCGCGCTACCCGCTGCGCAAGGCCGGTGCGCGATTGTTTTATGTGTCCGGGCCCGCCAATTATGTCGATCACGTATTGCGCCTGGCCCAACTGATGGACCGCCAACGCCCGGCACGGCGCCAGGCGTTGCCGGAAGTCGGTGTCGTGCAGGTGCTGAATCATGACGTGGCAGACCACCAGTACGACATGGGGCTGCAAAAAATCACCGTGCCCGGCATGGCAACGCTGGTCGAGCGTCGGCTTGCCGAGCTTGGGCGCAAGGCCGGCACTGGCGCAGCGGTAATCGCCTACCCACAGGTCAACAGCCTGTTGATCAAGGGAAGCGCGCAGCAGTTGCGGTTTATCAAAGAACTGGTGGCTGAATTGGATATACCCACGGCTCCCGTGATGGGTTCTGTTTCGACCCCCCTGAGCTCTGATCAATACGAGCGCGTCCGGCGTGCATTTGCTCGTATCGCCGAGCAATGAAAGCAGGCATTACCCATGACGAACGGGGGCTGTTGACCTCGAAAGTTCCTACGAAACACTCCCGGAAAACTTCGAAGCACAGGGTTTTTTCCTAACGTGCAATTGGCTGCGGGTTTCTATAGTCGCGATATCTCCAGGCGGTGCGATATCAATATTCAAGGCGCCGCGTATGTCAGACAGGAACAGAGGTTTGCATGGTTGCTGCAGTTGAGGGCTTGGTCAGGGGCTCCCTCGCCTTTGGTCATTGGAAGTTGCAGGGTGATGGCCGGCTGACCGCCGAAGGTCGCGACATTCAGTTACCCCCCAAGGAATGTCATGTGTTGCGCTTGTTGCTGGCCACGCCCGGCGTATTGGTGACCAAGGACTACCTGCTGGAGCAGGTCTGGCCCCATATCGACATCGCCGAAGAGTCCCTGACCCGTTGTATCTACTCATTGCGCAAGCAATTGGAGGGCGATAGGCGGTTGATCGCGACAGTGTATGGCCGCGGTTATCGCTTCAATGGCCGGGTAAGGGTGCTCGAGCGGCATGGCCAGGCAGCGCAAGGTGCGGGTGCTCCACGGCGTGCTTGCCCGGCCTGTGGCTGGTGCGCCGAAGCGGCTGTCGAGCAGGCATGAAACGAGCCTGCAGGCTGGGGCTGCTGTTACTTATCCTGGGCAAGGCGAGTGAGGCCGGGGCTTATTGTTGGGCCGAGGCCGCCCGCCAATACGATATCGAGCCGGAGTTACTGCAAGCCATTGCCGCCGTGGAGTCGGGCTATCGCGCCGAGGCCATGAACTACAGCAATAACAATGGCAGCCGTGACATCGGCCTGATGCAGATCAACAGCATTCATCTGCCGCGCCTGCTCAAGCAGGGGATTACCGAGCAGCGTCTGTTGGATGAGCCGTGCCTGTCGGTGGAGGTGGGGGCGTCGATTCTGGCCGACTTCATCAAGCAGTTTGGTTACAACTGGACCGCCGTGGGCGCCTACAACGTCGGGCCAGGGGCAGGGGGCGAGCGTGATGCGCTGCGCCTGCGTTATGCGCAGAAGATCTGGGCGCGCTACGAAGAGTTGATGCAGCATCGAAGCGGATGATCGACCGGCGGTGTGCCATGCCTCGCACGTACCCGCCACCCCGGCTATAATCGCCGCCACCTTTCGCCGCCATCCGAGTCAAGCCCGCCCATGTATACCCTGGCCCGCCAGCTGTTGTTCAAACTCTCCCCGGAAACTTCCCACGATCTGTCCCTGGACCTGATCGGCGCGGGTGGCCGCCTGGGGCTCAATGGCCTGGTGTGCAAGGCGCCGGCAAAGATGCCGGTCTCGGTGATGGGGCTCGATTTCCCCAACCCGGTGGGCCTGGCAGCTGGCCTGGACAAGAACGGCGCTGCCATCGACGGCTTTGCGCAGTTGGGTTTCGGTTTTGTCGAGATCGGCACCGTCACGCCGCGCCCGCAGCCGGGCAATCCCAAGCCGCGCATTTTCCGCCTGCCGGAGGCCGAGGCGATCATCAATCGCATGGGTTTCAACAACCTGGGCGTCGATCACCTGCTAGCGCGGGTCCAGGCCGCCAAGTACAAGGGCATTCTCGGGATCAATATCGGCAAGAACTTCGACACCCCGGTGGAACGTGCGGTAGATGACTACCTGCTCTGCCTGGACAAGGTCTACGCCCATGCCAGCTATGTGACCGTCAACGTCAGCTCGCCCAACACCCCGGGCCTGCGCAGCCTGCAGTTTGGCGACTCGCTCAAGCAACTGCTCGAAGCCCTGCGCCAGCGCCAGGAAGACCTGGCGGTACGCCATGGCAAGCGCGTGCCCTTGGCGATCAAGATCGCCCCGGACATGAACGACGAAGAAACCGTGCTGGTGGCCCAGGCCCTGGTGGATGCGGGGATGGATGCGGTGATTGCCACCAACACCACCCTCAGCCGTGCCGGCGTTGAAGGCCTGGCTTTCGGTGACGAGGCGGGTGGGCTTTCCGGCGCGCCGGTGCGTGACCAGAGCACCCATATCGTCAAGGTGCTGGCGGCCGAGTTGGCCGGGCGTTTGCCGATCATCGCCGTGGGCGGTATCACCGAAGGCAAGCACGCCGCCGAGAAAATCGCCGCGGGTGCCAGCCTGGTGCAGTTGTATTCCGGGTTTATCTACAAGGGCCCAGCGTTGATTCGCCAATCGGTGGACGCCATTGCGGCGAGCGGGCTTGCCCCACGTGGGACTGCAAAGCAGCCCTGAAGCTGCTGCGCAGGGGTTTCAAGCCCATAAAAAAGGGCTCCTCGAAGGAGCCCCTGGGCCGAAGCCCGCCGCCCGGATGGGGCGTGCGTGGTTAAGTTGTTACATTCTTCAAGGTGGTTGTCGGAATTAAGTGCCCTGATTAGCCGACGGCGTGAAGTTCGTTGAGTCTGTGGATCCCCGCAGTGCCGGTCATACCGTCCCAGTTGTCGCCGCGTCCTTCGCGCCAGCCGTTAATCCAGGCTTGGCGTACTGACGGTAGAGTAAATGGGCAAAGCTCACGGGATTTGCCATGAACGCCATACTGATATCCGCGTAAAAATGCTCTTTCCAACGGATCACGCTTAAGTCTTCTCATAGGGTGTTTCCCTCACTTGTTGACTGTCTTGATATCCTTCGGCCTCGTCCGAGGCCGGGCAGAGTTTTTCTGCCGTTGGTGTGGCTCGCTGCCGGCGTGGCGAGCCTCTGTGTCAGCGTCGTTGTGGCGCTAACCTGTGTTGAGTTCTAACCAATAGGTCACATGGTTTCAATGATCGTTTTGTCATAAGCACGTAACGATAACGATGCTATAGCCATAAGCTGGGATGGCTTTTCGCCCCATTTATTGGGCAAAGCCAGCTATGATGTGCCCTGTATAGAGGATGGGTTTAATCCTTTAGTGAGAATACCCGCCGCTTGCAGTCGGTTATTATTCGACGAAGGGTCAGAATATTTCCTTTTGTTGCACAAATTATCTCTCTGCCCCGGCAATCAAGGCCCTGCAGGTCTGGACACCGGGGTGGAACGGCACACATTCGTGCCACGCGAGCGCTCTTCAAGAAAAGCGCTTGATTGAAAACCGAACGCGCGATGCGTCGCCCGTTCACTTATTGCTGAAAAGCCTGGAATCCCCATGTCGGACCGTTACGAACTCTTCCTCACTTGCCCCAAGGGCCTCGAAGGCCTGCTGATCGAGGAAGCCGTCGGGCTTGGCCTTGAAGACGCCCGCGAGCACACCTCGGCTGTGCGCGGCATGGCCGACATGGAAACCGCCTACCGCCTGTGCCTCTGGTCGCGTCTGGCCAACCGTGTACTGCTGGTGCTCAAGCGCTTCCCGATGAAGGATGCCGAAGACCTGTACCACGGGGTGCTGGATATCGAATGGCAAGACCATATGGTCCCAGACGGCACCCTGGCGGTGGAGTTCAGCGGCCACGGTTCGGGCATCGACAACACCCACTTCGGCGCGCTGAAGGTCAAGGATGCGATTGTCGACAAGCTGCGCACCCCGACCGGCGAACGCCCGTCCATCGACAAGATCAACCCCGACCTGCGCATTCACCTGCGCCTGGACCGTGGCGAAGCGATCCTCTCCCTCGACTTGTCCGGCCACAGCCTGCACCAGCGCGGTTACCGCCTGCAGCAGGGCGCGGCACCGTTGAAGGAAAACCTCGCGGCGGCAATTTTGATTCGTGCCGGCTGGCCGCGCATTGCTGCTGAAAACGGCGCGTTGACTGACCCGATGTGCGGCGTCGGTACCTTCCTGGTGGAAGGCGCGATGATCGCCGCCGACATGGCCCCCAACCTTAATCGCGAGCAGTGGGGCTTCACCGCCTGGCTCGGCCACGTGCCGGCCCTGTGGAAAAAACTCCACACCGAGGCCAGCGAGCGTGCAGCCATCGGTATGAACAAGCCGCCACTGTGGATCCGCGGTTACGAAGCCGATCCGCGTCTGATCCAGCCTGCGCGCAACAACATCGAGCGGGCCGGCCTGAGCCACTGGATCAAGATTTACCAAGGCGAAGTTGGCACCTTCGAGCCGCGTCCGGACCAGAACCAGAAAGGCCTGGTGATCTGCAACCCGCCGTATGGCGAGCGCCTGGGTGACGAAGCCAGCCTGTTGTACCTCTACCAGAATCTCGGTGAGCGTCTGCGCCAGGCGTGTATGGGCTGGGAGGCGGCGGTGTTCACCGGTGCCCCGGACCTGGGCAAGCGCATGGGCATTCGTAGCCACAAGCAGTATTCGTTCTGGAACGGCGCGTTGCCGTGCAAGCTGCTGCTGATCAAGGTCAACCCGGACCAGTTCGTCACCGGCGAGCGCCGCACCCCGGAGCAGCGCCAGGCCGAACGTGAGCAGGCCGCCTACGACCAGGCCCCGACCGAGCCGCAAGAGCGCCAGTACAACAAGAACGGTAACCCGATCAAACCTGCGCCTGCACCGGCGCCAGTGGTTGAGCAGGCGCGCTTGAGCGAAGGCGGGCAGATGTTTGCCAACCGCCTGCAAAAGAACCTCAAGCTGCTGGGCAAGTGGGCCAAGCGCGAGGGTGTCGATTGCTACCGCGTGTACGATGCCGATATGCCGGAATACTCCATGGCCATCGACCTGTACCACGATTGGGTGCACGTCCAGGAATACGTGGCACCGAAGTCCATCGACCCGGAAAAAGCCTCGGCGCGCATGTTCGATGCCCTGGCCGCGATTCCCCAGGCGCTGAACATCGACAAGAGCCGTGTGGTGGTCAAGCGCCGCGAGCGTCAGAGCGGCACCAAGCAGTACGAGCGCCAGAGCGCCCAGGGCAAGTTCACCGAAGTCAGCGAAGGCGGGGTGAAGCTGCTGGTCAACCTCACTGACTACCTGGACACCGGTCTGTTTCTCGACCACCGCCCGATGCGCATGCGCATCCAGAAGGAAGCTGCCGGCAAGCGCTTCCTCAACCTGTATTGCTACACCGCCACCGCCAGCGTGCACGCGGCCAAGGGCGGCGCGCGCAGCACCACCAGCGTCGACCTGTCGAAAACCTATCTGGACTGGGCGCGCCGCAACCTGTCCCTCAATGGCTTCTCCGACAAGAACCGCCTGGAGCAGGGCGATGTGATGGCGTGGCTGGAAGCCAGCCGTGATGAGTTCGACCTGATCTTCATCGACCCGCCGACCTTCTCCAACTCAAAGCGCATGGAAGGTGTGTTCGACGTCCAGCGTGACCACGTGCAATTGCTCGACCTGGCCATGGCCCGCCTGGCGCCGGGCGGGGTGCTGTATTTCTCCAACAACTTCCGCAAGTTCCAGTTGGAAGACAACCTGGGCGAGCGCTATGCCGTCGAGGAAATCAGCGATAAAACCATTGATCCGGATTTTGCCCGTAACCCGAAAATCCATCGTGCCTGGAAAATCACCGCACGCTGATCGACCTTGAAGCCGCAAGCCTGGATTTTTCCGGGCTCGCGGCTTTTTTACGCTGGTCAAAAGAGGGCTCGATGGCTATAACTAACCTCTTAGCCGAAGTAGCGCTCCTGCACGCTGGTGTTTCGAGTTTTGCCTATGCCGTTGCAAGCCGTCCGCCCGAAAATACTGGGATTTATCAGCGAGCAGGCATCCGCTTGGCTGGTGGCATTGGTGGTCTTGCTGGTGGGGGTGGCGCTCACCGCTGTGCTGGCGCTGACCACGGCCGATCGGCATCACCAGCAGGTCCGCCAGCGTTTCCAGTTATTGGTCAACGAGCGCTATAGCCGCCTGGAAGAGCGTTTCGAAGACCAGGAGCAGCGCCTGGGCAGCCTGCAGCGTTTTTTCGTCAACTCCCATGATGTTTCCCGCGAAGATTTCGATGGGTTCGCCCAGCCGTTGCTGTTGCGCGCCCGTGCCTATGCCTGGGCGCCTCGGGTAGCGCGTGATGAGCGCCGGGCGTTCGAACAACAGGTATCACGCCAGCGTGGCGCGCCTTTCTCCATTCGTGAGTTGAATGAAGCCGGGGCGCTGGTACCGGCGCAGGAGCGTGACGAGTACGTGCCGGTGTTGTACAGCCAGACCCAGAGCATCCTCGGCTCGCCCTTGGGGTTTGACCTGCTGGCCCAGCCGTTGCGCCGTTCGACGATCGAGCGGGCGTACCGTTCCGCAACCATTGCCGTATCCCAACCGATGTCGCTGGTGGGGGTGGAGTCGGCGTATACCATGGGCGTGTTGCTGGTAGCACCGGTCACTCGGCCGCCCACCGCGCAAATGCCCTACAACGAACCCTACGGTTTCGTCATGGCGGTGATCAGCATGCGCCAATTGGTAGCCGACGGTTTGCCCAAGCCCGCGCGGGATAACCTGGTGATGCAGATTGTCGACACCTCCGATACTCAACAGCAGCTGCTGTATGAATCGGACAATCCCGTGGGCGATAGCAGCCTGGAGTCGATCCGCCGGCTGACCCTGGGCGATCATGTCTACGCCTTGAGCCTGCGTCCCAGCCAGGTGTTTGTGCAGGCCAATCACTCTTCGACGAGCAGTATCCTGGCCATGGGCAGCTTGCTCAGCCTATTGCTCAGTGCCTTGCTCTACGTGCTGGTCAGCCAGCGGCAGCGGGCGCTGAGGCTGGTGCAGCAGCGTACGGGGCAATTGCACCAGCGCGAGTATGAGTTGCGTGGTGCCCATGGCCAGTTGCGCAGCGTGCTCAACGCCGCGACCCAGGTGGCGATCATTGCTACGGACTTGCGGGGCGTGATCAGCACGTTCAATGCCGGCGCCGAGAAGATGCTGGGTTATCAGGCCGACCAGGTGCTCGGTCACATGACCCTCGAAAGCCTGCACCTGGCGCCCGAACTGGAAGCCCGTGCGGTGCAGTTGAGCCTGGCGCTGGGCAAACGGATCATGCCCGGCCAGGCGATGCTGGTGGAGGGCAGTGACAGCCTGCATGAGGCCCGGGAGTGGACGTTGGTGCGCCAGGACGGCAGCCAGTTGACCGTGAATATGCTGGCCACGGCATTGCTTGACGAGCATGGCTTGTGGATCGGGCACCTGGCGATCTGCCTGGATGTCACCGAGCAGAAACGCGCGTATGAGGCCCTGGCGGCGCGGGATCGGTTGCTGAAAAAACTCAGTGCCCATGTGCCGGGCGGGATCTTCCAGTTCACCCTCGAACCCAATGACAACTGGCGGTTTATCTACGCCAGCGATGGTATTCGCGATATCTACGAAATCGACCCGGGGTTGCTGCAACAGGATGCCAAGCAAGTCTTCGAGCGTATTCATCCCCAGGACGCAGAGCGCATCCGCGCCTCTATCCGCCTGTCCGCGCTGCAGTTGAGTCAATGGCGCGAGGAATATCGGGTGCAACTGCCGGGCCGGGGCCTGCGTTGGATTCGTGGCGAGGCGACGCCGGAAGAATTACCCGGTGGCGGTACGCTATGGCATGGCTATGTGTCGGATATCTCCGATCTCAAGCGGGTGGAAGAAGAGTTGCGGGCGCTGTCCATCACCGACTCGTTGACGGGTATCCATAACCGTCGCTACTTCCAGGATCGGCTGAGGGCCGAGATGAGTCGGGTGCGGCGTACGTCGGGGTCGCTGGCGGTGATCATGCTGGATATTGATCACTTCAAGCGCATCAATGACCAGCATGGGCACGCGGCGGGGGATGGTGTGCTGCAGGAGTTGTGCCGGCGTATCAGCCTGCGCCTGCGCCGCAGCGATGTGTTCTGCCGCCTCGGCGGCGAGGAGTTCATGGTGCTGTGTCCCAATACCGATGGTGTCCAGGCCTACAGCCTGGCCGTTGAGTTGTGGGAAGTGCTGCGCAGTACGCCAATGGACGGCGTCGGCACGGTGACGGCGAGTTTTGGCGTAGCCAGTTGGCGGGTCGATGAGGGCGTGGATGGCTTGTTGCTGCGCGCGGATTCGGCGGTGTATGCGGCCAAGCAGGCGGGCAGGGATCGGGTCGAGGCGCAGCGGTTGCCTGTCTGAGCACCGTATCCCTAATGAGGGAGCGGGCTTGCTCGCGATGACGGTGTATCAGTCGCCAGATGTATTGACTGACACACCGTCATCGCGAGCAAGCCCGCTCCCACATTTAGTTCGCGGTGGTTGCAAAAGGTTGGTAAGCCAACCGCTCTATAGGCCCGGCGCAGCCGCCGCCAGCTTCGGCTGGCGATACAGATCCAGCAGCACCTGGTCCAGCACCGACGATGCACCCCACGGCTTTGGATCGTTGAGAATCGCCACCACCGCCCAGGTATTGCCATTGTTGTCACGGCTGAAGCCGGCAATCGCACGTACTGTGTTCAGGGTGCCGGTCTTGACGTGGGCTTCGCCGCGCAGGGCTGTGGTTTTCAGGCGCTTGCGCATGGTGCCGTCACTGCCGGCAATCGGCATCGAGCTGATGAACTCGGCCGCATACGGGCTTCTCCAGGCGGCCTGCAGCATGGTCGCCATTTCTCGGGCGCTAACCCGTTCGGCACGGGACAGGCCGGAACCGTTTTCCATCACCAGGTGCGGAGCCGTGATGCCTTTTTTCGCCAGCCACTGGCGGACCACGCGCTGTGCTGCCCTGGCGTCATCGCCGTCGGCATCAGTGCGGTATTGCGCGCCGAGGCTGAGGAACAGCTGCTGGGCCATGGTGTTGTTACTGTATTTATTGATGTCGCGGATGATCTCGGCCAGGTCCGGGGAGAACGCCCGGGCCAGGACCTTGGCGGTTTTCGGCACCGGGGCCAGTACGTCGCGGCCCTGGATCGTGCCGCCCAACTCTTTCCAGATCGCGCGCACGGCGCCGGCGGTGTAGGTGGCATGGTCGAGCAGCGACAGATACGTCTGCGAGCTGCAGCCATCGCCCAACTGGCCGCTGACGGTCACGGTGACACTGCCGTCGGCGGCGGTGACCGGGTTGTAGCGCACATCACCGGTGCACTGCTTGGCGTTGCTGGCCTTGACCTGATTGTCGATCTGGATGCTGGCAATCGGCGGTTCCACCGAGACCAACACCTTTCCCGAATCATTGCGGGTCACAAAGCGCAGGGCCTTGAGGTTGACCAGCAGGGCGTCCGGCTTGACCAGGAACGGCTTGTTGGCATCGTTGCCGTCGTCGTTGAACTCCGGCAGTTGGGGCTGGATAAAGAAGCCGCGGTCCAGCACCAGGTCGCCGGTGACTTGCTGTACGCCATTGGCGCGCAGGTCGCGCATCAGCAGCCAGAGCTTTTCCATGTTCAGCTTGGGATCGCCGCCGCCCTTGAGGTACAGGTTGCCCCGCAGGACGCCGCCACTGAGGGTGCCGTCGGTGTAGAACTCGGTTTTCCACTGATGGTTGGGGCCGAGCATTTCCAGGGCTGCGTAGGTGGTGACCAGTTTCATGGTCGACGCCGGGTTGACCGACACGTCAGCGTTGAACACCGTGGCGCTGCCGGGGCCATTGAGCGGAATCATTACCAGGGACAGGGCATCGTTCTGCAGTTTGGCTTTCTTCAGGGCTTCCTGGACTTTGGGTGGCAGGGTGGTATTGATCGGGGCGGCGGTGACTGAGAGCGCCAGGGGCAAAAGGAAACTGGCGAGTAATAATGGACGCAAGGATTTGATCATAAGAAGTAAGACCCTACTGCAGAGGAGGGTGAATATAGCGGGGGCTATGTAAGAAAATCCCCCAGTGGTCATGAAAGTGTCGGCATTATGCCCCAAGGTGGGGCTACTTGTGCCTCAACCATAGCTGCAAATGATGGATTTTTTTCGCGCTATCGTGCCACCCGTCTTGGATTGCCGGGCAATTCGCGCCTTAAACTGGTAGAGTGCCGGCCGTTAATACTTAAGAGGATTGTTCCAATGGCGACTAACCGTTCCCGGCGTCTGCGCAAAAAACTGTGCGTTGATGAATTTCAAGAGCTGGGTTTCGAACTGAACCTGGACTTCAAAGAAGGTTTGGACGATGAGGCGGTTGACGCTTTCCTCGAAGCATTCCTGACTGAAGCGATGGACGGCAATGGCCTGGACTACGTGGGCGGCGATGACTTCGGTCTGGTCTGCAAAGCCACCCGTGGTTCGGTCAACGAAGAACAGCGTGCAGCGGTTGAAGCGTGGCTCAAGGCTCGCCCAGAGCTGACCCGCGTTGAAGTCAGCGAACTGCTGGACGCCTGGCATCCAGAGACACCGGTTAACCCGGCTGTCTGATGTCATGAAAAAGCGACCCGCCCGGGTCGCTTTTTCGTTTCAAGGTATTAAATTCAGGCCTTGCGCCAGTTCAGAATCACCAGCGTCAACACCCCCGCAACAATTCCCCAGAATGCCGAACCGATGGAAAACAGCGTCAACCCCGACGCCGTGACCATAAAGGTGATCAGTGCTGCTTCCCGCTCCTTGGGCTCATTCATGGCAATGCTCAGGCCATTGATGATCGAGCCGAACAACGCCAATGCGGCAATCGACAGCACCAATTCCTTGGGCAATGCGGCGAACAACGCCGCCAAGGTCGCGCCAAATACCCCGGCAACCCCGTAGAAAATCCCGCACCACACGGCGGCGGTGTAGCGCTTGTTGCGGTCCTCATGGGCATGGGGGCCGGTGCAGATGGCCGCGCTGATGGCGGCCAGGTTGATGCCGTGGGAGCCAAACGGCGCGAGCACCAGTGAGGCCAGGCCGGTGGCGGTGATCAGCGGTGAGGCGGGCACGTCGTAGCCATCGGCGCGCAATACCGCGACCCCGGGCATGTTCTGCGAGGTCATCGCCACCACAAACAACGGAATGCCGATGCTGATGGTCGCCGCCAGGGAAAAGTGCGGCGTGGTCCACACCGGCGTCGCCACTTCCAGGCTGAACCCGCTGAAGTCCAGGAGCCCCATCAACCCGGACAAGGCAGTACCGATCAGCAGCGCCGCCAGTACGGCATATCGAGGCGACAGGCGCTTGATGATCAGGTAGGTAAAGAACATGCCCAATACCAGGGCAGTACGGTGCTGCGCGGCGACGAAAATCTCGCTGCCGATCTTGAACAGGATCCCGGCCAGCAGCGCGGCGGCCAGTGAGGCAGGGATCTTCTTCACCAGTTTTTCAAAGCTGCCGGTGAGGCCACAGATCGTCACCAGTACCGCGCAGGTGATGTAGGCGCCAATGGCCTCGCCATAGCTGACCCCGCCCAGGCTGGTAATCAACAGCGCCGCGCCGGGGGTCGACCAGGCAATGGTGATGGGCGTGCGGTAGCGCAGGGACAGGCCGATGCTGCACACCGCCATGCCGATGGAAATCGCCCAGATCCACGATGAAATTTGCCCGGTGGTCAGGCCGGCAGCCTGGCCGGCCTGGAACATCAGCACCAGGGAGCTGGTGTAACCGGTCATCATGGCGATAAAGCCGGCGACAATGGCCGAAGGCGAAGTGTCGGCCAGTGGGCGCAGCGGCGCCTGGGTCGCGTCGGTCATGGGGCGGTGTTCCTTGTACCTGGGAAATCGTGGAATCAAGCCTAAACTCAAACGTAACTGACTGTTGCAATACAGCCGGTGGCGCAAACAGCCGTACAGTGTGTTGGCGCAACGGGTTGTGTACAATGTGCGCTGTTTTTACGCGATACTTGCCAGCGACCGCTGTACTCTTATTACAGTCAACGTCAATTCGCCGCCGTTCTCCCGACCCGAGTGCCCATGAACGAACAGTTGCAGCCCCTCAAGAAACAGCCGCGAGCCGGTAAGGCCGGTCGCAGTGGAACCCAGGACGATATCGTCTACGCGCATATCTTCGAGGCCATCCTCGAGCAACGCCTGGCGCCCGGTACCAAATTGAGTGAAGAAGCACTGGGCGAGATCTTTGGCGTCAGCCGCACCATCATCCGTCGCGCACTGTCGCGCCTGGCCCATGAAGGCGTGGTGTTGTTGCGCCCCAATCGGGGTGCGGTGGTGGCCAGCCCAAGTGTCGAGGAAGCCCGCCAGGTGTTCCTGGCCCGGCGCCTGGTCGAACGGGCGATCACCGAATTGGCGGTGCAGCATGCCTCGACCGAAGAGTTGGCCGAACTGCGGCAGATGGTCAATGACGAGCGCGACAGCTTCTCCCGTGGCGATCGCGGCGCGGGTATCCGGCTCTCTGGCGAGTTCCACCTGAAACTGGCCGAAGCGGCAAAAAATGCCCCGCTGATCAGCTTCCAGCGCAGCCTGGTGTCCCAGACCTCGCTGATCATCGCCCAGTATGAAAGCGGCAACCGCTCACACTGTTCCTATGACGAGCACACCCAGTTGATCGATGCCATCGAAGCCCGGGATGTGGGGTTGGCGGTGAACCTGATGATGCACCACATGGATCACATCGACAGCAAGCTCAACCTCGATGAGGAAAGTGCGTCGGATGATCTGCATGCGGTGTTCTCACATTTGCTGCAGACCAAGAAGCCGGGTCGCTCCTCTATAAAACTGTAAGCCCCGATCAAACTGTGGGAGCTGGCTTGCCTTAATGCCAGTCAGTCAAGCGCAGATCCCCTGTGGGAGCGGGCTTGCTCGCGAAAGCAGTGGGTCAGTCAACATCAATGTTGGCTGGGCCGACGTCTTCGCGAGCAAGCCCGCTCCCACATTTGATTTTCACTGCTTTGAGTATTGCGTTCGCTTAACTGATCGGCATTATGGCTTGCCTGCTCCCACATTGGTTTGTGGTGCCCTTCAAAATCAGCGTTGATGCACCAGTTGGCCCGCTGCATACGTCTGCATCACCGCCCGATCATCCCCCAGCGTCATCAACACAAACAACGTCTCGGCAATGTCCTTGGCCTGCTTCAAGCGATAGCTGAGCAGTGGCGTGGCGTTGTAATCCAGTACCAGGAAGTCGGCATCGGTGCCCGGCTGCAGGGTGCCGATCTTGTCTTCCAGGCGCAGCGCTTTGGCGCCGCCCAGGGTCGCCAGGTACAGCGATTTGAACGGGCTCAGGCGTGCGCCCTGCAATTGCATGACCTTGTAGGCCTCGTTCAGCGTCTGCAGCAGGGAGAAACTGGTACCGCCCCCCACATCCGTGCCCAGGCCCACATTGAGCTGGTGCTTCTCGGCCATCGGCAGGTTGAACAAGCCGCTGCCGAGGAAGAAGTTCGATGTCGGGCAGAACGCGACCGCTGAACCGGCTTCGGCCAGGCGCGCGCATTCGTCGTCGCACAGGTGTACGCCATGGGCGAATACCGAACGTTCCCCCAGCAGCTTGTAGTGGTCGTACACGTCCAGGTAGCCGCTGCGCTCCGGGAACAGCTCCTTGACCCATTGCACTTCCTGCAGGTTTTCACTGATGTGCGTCTGCATGTACAGGTCCGGGTATTCCCCCAGCAACTGCCCTGCGAGGGTCAACTGTTCCGGTGTGCTGGTAGGCGCGAAGCGCGGCGTAACGGCGTAGTGCAAACGGCCTTTGCCGTGCCAGCGTTCGATCAGCGCCTTGCTCTCCTGGTAGCCGGATTCGGCGGTATCGGTCAGGTAGTCCGGCGCATTGCGGTCCATCATCACCTTGCCGGCGATCATGCGCAGGTCGAGCTTCTCGGCGGCCTCAAAAAATGAGTTAACCGATTGCGGGTGCACGCTGCCGAACACCAGGGCGGTGGTGGTGCCATTGCGCAGCAGTTCCTTGATAAAAATATCCGCCACTTCTTCGGCGTGGGCCTTGTCGGCGAACTGGCTTTCACAAGGGAAGGTGTAGGTGTTGAGCCAATCCAGCAGTTGTTCGCCGTAGGCCCCGACCATGCCGGTTTGCGGCAGGTGGATATGGGTGTCGATCAGGCCGGGGGTGATCAGCGCATCCTGGTAATGGGTGATTTCGATATCGGCCGCCAGCGTCGGCAGCAATTCGCTGGCATGCCCGAGGGCGCTGATCTGGCCGTTGTCGATCACCAGCAGGCCGTCCTCGAAATACTCATAGGAGGCGTCAATCCCGACGATGGCGGGGTCGGCGAGGCTGTGCAGGATGGCGGCACGGTAGGCTTTACGAGTCAAAGGCATGGTCGTCTCAATTCATAGCTTGGCTGCGGCGAGATACCGGCAGCAGTTTGGCAATGGGTTCGGCGCTCGCGGTGTGCTGGCCGAAGTTGGCGTTATAGGTGGCGATGATCTCGCCGACGATGGAGATGGCGATTTCCACCGGCAATTTGCCCTTCACCTCGGTGAGGCCCATGGGGCAGCGCATGCGTTGCAACTGCGCAGCCTCGAAGCCGCGCTCACGCAGGCGGTGTTCAAACTTGACGCGTTTGGTCTGCGAGCCGATCAGGCCGAAGTAGGCAAAGTCATTGCGCTTGAGCAGGGCGGCGGTCAGTTCCAGGTCCAGTTGGTGATTATGGGTCATGACGATGCAGTAACTGCCCGCTGGCAGGTCGGCAATTTCATCGACCGGCTCTTCGCTGACGATTTTACGCACGCCCTGGGGGATATGCTCCGGGAATTCCTGTTCCCGCGAGTCGATCCAGCGCACCCGGCACGGCAGGCTGGCCAGCAGCGGCACCAGGGCGCGACCGACATGGCCGGCGCCGAACACGGCAATCTGCGCCTGCACCTGGCCCATGGGTTCGAACAGCAGCACGGTGACGCCGCCACAGCACTGGCCGAGGCTGGCACCGAGGCTGAAGCGCTCCAGATGGGTATTGTGTTGACCGCTGGCGAGCATGTCGCGGGCGATCTGCATGGCCTTGTATTCCAGGTGGCCGCCGCCGATGGTGTCGAAGGTTTGCGCGGCGCTGACTACCATCTTCGAACCGGCATTGCGCGGCGTGGAGCCGAGCTCTTCGATAATGGTCACCAGCACGCAGGGTTCACCCTGGTGTTGCAGGTCGGCGAGGGCGCTGATCCAGTTGTTCATGTCTACCTCAACATTGCTGTTGTCAGTCAGGCCGTCATCGCGGGCAAGCCCGCTCCCACAAGGGAATGCATTCCAAATGTGGGAGCGGGCTTGCCCGCGATGGCAGCACCTCGGTCTAGAGCGAAGCCATCTCGGTCTCAGCCTCAACCACCGTCGCCGCCTGCAATTGACGCATTTGCTCACAGCCCCACAACACCCGCTCCGGGGTCGCCGGCGCATCAATTTTTGGTTGATGGCGATAGTCACCCAGGCTCGCCACCGCATCCTTGATCGCGCACCACGAAGCAATCCCGAGCATAAATGGCGGTTCGCCCACGGCCTTGGAATGGAACACCGTGTCCTCCGGGTTCTTGCGGTTTTCTACCAGTTTGACCCGCAAATCCAGGGGCATGTCCGCCACGGCCGGAATCTTGTAGCTGGCCGGGCCATTGGTCATCAGCTTGCCCTTGTTGTTCCACACCAACTCTTCCATGGTCAGCCAGCCCATGCCCTGGATAAAGCCGCCTTCGACCTGGCCAATGTCGATGGCCGGGTTCAGCGAGGCGCCCACGTCGTGGAGGATGTCGGTGCGCAGCATCTTGTACTCGCCGGTCAGGGTGTCGACGATCACTTCGCAGCAGGCTGCGCCGAAGGCGAAGTAGTAGAACGGCCGGCCCCGCGCCTGGCTGCGGTCGTAGAAAATTTTCGGGGTCTTGTAGAAGCCGGTACTCGACAGCGACACCTGGGCGAAATACGCCTGCTGGATCAGCTCCTCGAACGTCAGGATCAGCTCACGTACCCGCACATGGCCGTTGTGGAATTCCACATCCGCCTCGCTGACGTCGTACTTGCGCGCAGCGAACTCCACCAGGCGTTGCTTGATGGTTTCGGCGGCGTTCTGCGCGGCCTTTCCGTTCAGGTCGGCGCCGCTGGAGGCGGCGGTCGGCGAGGTGTTGGGCACCTTGTCGGTGTTGGTCGCGGTGATCTGCACCCGGTCGATTTCCACCTGAAAGATCTCGGCCACCACTTGCGCGACCTTGATGTTCAGGCCCTGGCCCATCTCGGTGCCGCCATGGTTCAAGTGGATGCTGCCGTCGGTGTAGATATGGATCAACGCGCCGGCCTGGTTGAGGAAGCTGGCGGTAAACGAAATACCGAACTTCACCGGCGTCAGCGCCAGGCCCTTTTTCAGGATCGGGCTGTGGGCGTTGTACAGGCGGATCGCTTCGCGGCGTTCGGCGTACTGGCTGCTGGCCTCAAGCTCGGCGGTCATTTCTTCGAGCATGTTGTGCTCGACGGTCTGGTAGTAGTGGGTGACGTTGCGCTCGGTCTTGCCATAGTAGTTGGCCTTGCGCACGGCCAGCGGGTCCAGGGCCAGATGGCGGGCGATGGCGTCCATCACTTCCTCGATGGCGACCATGCCTTGCGGGCCGCCGAAACCACGGTAGGCGGTGTTGGAGGCGGTGTTGGTCTTGCAGCGATGACCGTTGACGGTGGCATCGCCCAGGTAATAAGCGTTGTCGGAGTGGAACATCGCCCGGTCGACAATCGAGTTCGACAGGTCCGGCGAGCAGCCGCAGTTACCCGCCAGGTCCAGATTGATCCCATGCAGGCGGCCGTTGTCGTCGAAGCCCACGTCGTATTCGATGTAGAACGGGTGGCGCTTGCCGGTCATCAGCATGTCTTCGACCCGTGGCAGGCGCATCTTGGTCGGCTGGCCAGTCAGGCGCGCCACCACTGCGCACAGGCATGCCGGGCTGGCGGCCTGGGTTTCCTTGCCGCCAAAACCACCGCCCATGCGGCGCATATCCACCACGATTTTGTTCATCGACACGTCCAGTACTTCGGCCACCAGTTTCTGCACTTCGGTGGGGTTCTGGGTGGAGCAGTAGACGATCATGCCGCCGTCTTCGGTGGGCATCACCGAGGAGATCTGGGTCTCCAGGTAGAAGTGTTCCTGGCCGCCGATATGCAGGGTGCCCTGGATACGGTTTTTCGCGCTCGCCAGGGCGCTCGCCGAATCACCGCGCTGATGGGTGTGGCTGTCCAGCACGAAATGTTTATTGCGGAAGGCCTCGACCACATCCAGCACCGGCTCCAGGTCTTCGTATTCGATCACCGCGGCCATGGCCGCCTTGCGTGCGGTTTCCAGGTCGCGGGCGGCGACGGCCAGGACTACCTGGCCGACGAACTGCACGGTGTCGATGGCCAGCAACGGGTCGCCGGGCATCAGCGGGCCGATGTCTTTCAGGCCCGGCACATCCTCGTGGGTGATGACAATGCGCACACCGTCAAAGGCGTAGCAGGGCGCGGTGTCGATACTGAGGATCCGGGCGTGGGCGCGGTCGGACATGCGCGCATACAGGTGCAACTGGTTGGGGAATTCCAGGCGATCATCAATGTACTGCGCTTCGCCCGACACATGCTTGGCGGCGCTGTCATGCTTGACGCTACGCCCGACCCCGGACGTCAGGTCCTGGGCAAACAGCGCGGCCATTTCGGCTTGGGTTTTTACCACGGCGTGATGGTTAGACATAAGCGGTCACCCGAGTCTCGATGTGCGGCGTTTGCAGTTCGATGAAGTATTTGCGCAGCAGGTTCTGGGCGCTGAGCAGGCGGTATTCCTTGCTCGCACGGAAGTCCGACAGCGGGGTGAAATCCTCGGCCAGGGCCGCGCAGGCTTTCTCCACGGTGGCGCTGTTCCAGGTGGCGCCGATCAGCAGGGCCTCGCAGTGTTGTGCGCGTTTGGGGGTGGCGGCCATGCCGCCGAAGGCGACGCGGGCATCGCTGATCACTCCGTTGTCGATCTTCAGATTGAAGGCTGCGCAGACTGCCGAGATGTCATCGTCCAGGCGCTTGGAAACCTTGTAGGCGCGAAACAGCGCGTGGCCCTTGGGCACGATGATCTTCTCGATGAACTCACTGTCCTGACGGGCAGTGACGCGGTAGTCGATAAAGTAGTCTTCCAGGGCCAGGGTGCGGCGCACGTTGCCCTTGCACAGCACGATCTGCGCGCCGAGGGCGATCAGCAGCGGCGGTGAGTCACCGATGGGCGAGGCGTTGCCGATATTGCCGCCGAGGGTGCCCTGGTTGCGGATTTGCAAGGAGGCGAAGCGGTGCAGCAGGTCGCCAAAGTCCGGGTATTCGTGGTGCAGCGCGCTGTAGCAGTCGGAGAGGGCGGTGGCGGCGCCGATTTCCAGGCGGTCGACAAAGGTCTCGATGCGCTTCATGGCTTCAATGTTGCCGACGTAGATCATCACCGGCAGCACGCGGTGGAACTGGGTGACCTCCAGCGCCAGGTCAGTACCGCCGGCCAGCAGCCGGGCTTGGGGGTAGGCGTCGTAGAGGTCGGCCAGGTCGGCGACGGTCAGGGGCACCAGGCAGCGTTTGTCGCCGCTGTTCAGTTCGCCGGTTTGCGTCGGCGCGATGGCCTTGAGGCGGGCGATGGTCTGCGCCTCGCGGCTGTCGAACTGGTCCTGGGGCTTGTTGCAGCAGGCTTGCTCGGCGGCGGCCAGGATCGGCCGGTAGCCGGTGCAGCGGCACAGGTTGCCGGCCAGGGCTTCGTGGGCCTTGGCGCTGTCGGGGGCGTCGCTGTTTTTTTGCAGGGCGAACAGCGACATCACAAAGCCGGGGGTACAGAAACCGCATTGGGAACCATGGCACTCGACCATGGCCTGTTGCACGCTGTGCAGTTGGCCCTGGTGCTTGAGGTCTTCCACGGTGATCAGTTGTTTGCCGTGCAGGGATGAGACAAACGTCAGGCACGAATTGAGGCTGCGATAGCGAATCTGCTCGGCACCTTGCTCGTCGGTATGCAGCTCGCCGACTACCACGGTGCAGGCACCACAGTCGCCGCTGGCGCAGCCTTCCTTGGTTCCGGATTTGCCCAGGTGCTCACGCAGGTAGTTGAGCACAGTCAGGTTCGGGTCCAGGTCATGCTCGCTACGGAGCTCCTGGTTTATTAAAAACTGGATCACGGAAGGCCTCGCAGACTCATTATTGTTGTTAACCGCTTTGCGCCGAATCTAGTCATGTCTGACTTTTCGGTCAACGATTTTCTGACCAGAAGGTCAAGAAAATGCGATTGCAACACCTTTGATTATGGTTCAGATCCCTGTAACCGCCGTTTTCAGGGGCGCCTGGGCTTTATCGTCTGCTTATTTCATGCCAAATTCGGCGTTGCTGGCTCAGTGATTGCGCTACACTGCCGCCCTTGTACCGATAGCAGATTTTGAAGGGAAAACATGACGTTCAAGGCGCCGGATAGTCTTGCCGAGCAAATCGCTCACCACCTCGCCGAACGCATTATTCGCGGCGATCTCAAGCCTGGGGAGCGGATCCAGGAACAGAAAGTCACGCTGGCGCTCAATGTCAGCCGTGGCTCCGTGCGCGAAGCCTTGCTGATCCTCGAGCGACGGCACCTGATCGCCATCCTGCCGCGCCGTGGCGCCCACGTCACCGAGCTCACCGCGCACAAGGTGCAGAGCCTGTGCACGCTGATGAGCGAGCTGTACATCCTGCTGGGCAATGCGGTCGCCGAAGGCTGGCAGACCCAGGCCGACATGGCGCCCTTCGTGCAGATCCAGCAACGGCTGGTGAGCAATTTCGAGCGCCAGGACATCCGCGCTTTTGTCGAAGAATGCTTCAATGTCATGCGCGCCGCGTACCCCTTTGCCAATAACCCGTACCTGCAGGAAACCGTCGAAAACCTGCAGCCGGCGATGAACCGCGCCTATTACCTGGCCCTGGATCAACGCAAGGCGTCGATGAGCGAGTACCTGGCGCTGTTCGAGCAACTGCTCGCCGCTGTACTGGCCCGTGATCTGCCGCAGATCCGCCAAGTGCTCTCGGCCTATGGCCAGCGCAGTTGTTCACTGGTTATCGCAGCCCTGGCGGACGCCTAAGCGTGCGGCTCAAGTGCATCAAACTGGCGGGGTTCAAATCCTTCGTCGACCCGACCACGGTGAACTTCCCCAGTAACATGGCGGCAGTGGTCGGGCCCAATGGCTGCGGCAAGTCGAACATCATCGACGCCGTGCGCTGGGTGATGGGCGAGAGCTCGGCGAAAAACCTGCGTGGCGAGTCGATGACCGACGTCATCTTCAATGGCTCCACCAGCCGCAAGCCGGTCAGCCAGGCCAGCATCGAACTGGTGTTCGACAACTCCGACGGTACCCTGGTGGGTGAATACGCCGCCTACGCGGAAATCTCCATCCGCCGCAAAGTGACGCGCGACAGCCAGAACAGTTACTTCCTCAACGGCACCAAGTGCCGGCGCCGCGACATTACCGACATCTTCCTCGGCACCGGCCTGGGCCCGCGCAGCTACTCGATTATCGAGCAGGGCATGATCTCCAAGCTGATCGAAGCCAAGCCCGAGGACCTGCGCAACTTTATCGAGGAAGCGGCCGGCATCTCCAAGTACAAGGAGCGCCGCCGCGAGACCGAAAACCGCATCCGCCGCACCCACGAAAACCTCGCGCGCCTGACCGACCTGCGTGAAGAGCTGGAGCGCCAGCTGGAGCGCCTGCACCGCCAGGCCCAGGCCGCCGAGAAATACCAGGAATACAAAGGCGAAGAACGCCAGCTCAAGGCGCAACTCTCGGCGCTGCGCTGGCAGGCCTTGAATGACCAGGTGGGCCAGCGCGAAGCGATTATCGGCACCCAGGAAATCAGCTTCGAAGCCCTGGTGGCCGAGCAGCGCAATGCCGACGCCAGCATCGAACGCCTGCGTGACGGTCACCATGACTTGTCCGAGCGCTTCAACCTGGTGCAGGGCCGCTTCTATTCGGTGGGCGGCGATATTGCGCGGGTCGAGCAGAGCATCCAGCACGGCCAGCAGCGTTTGCGCCAGTTGCAGGATGACCTGAAGGAAGCGGAGCGCGCGCGCCTGGAAACCGAGTCGCACCTGGGCCACGACCGCACCTTGCTGCTGACCCTCGGCGAAGAGCTGGACATGCTCACCCCCGAGCAGGAAATCACCAGCGCCGCCGCCGAAGAGGCCGCCGCCGCCCTGGAAGAATCCGAAACCACCATGCACGGTTGGCAGGAACAGTGGGATGCGTTCAACCTGCGCTCCGCCGAGCCGCGGCGCCAGGCTGAGGTGCAGCAGTCGCGCATCCAGCAACTGGAAACCAGCATGGAACGCCTGGCCGAGCGCCAGCGCCGGGTCCTGGAGGAGCGCGCCTTGCTGGCCGCTGCCCCGGAAGACGCGGCGATCATGGCGCTGAGCGAGCAGCTGGCCGAAAGCGAAATGACGCTCGAAGAGCTGGAAGCCAGCGAAGAACAGCAAGTGGAGCGCCTGGAGCAATTGCGCCAGGAACTGCAGCAGGCGACCCAGGCGCAGCAGCAGGCCCAGGGCGATTTGCAGCGCCTCAACGGGCGCCTGGCCTCCCTTGAAGCCTTGCAGCAGGCGGCACTGGATCCCGGCACAGGCACCGCAGAATGGCTGCGTGACCAGCACCTGGCCGAGCGTCCGCGCCTGGCCGAAGGCTTGAAGGTCGAAGCCGGTTGGGAACTGGCCGTGGAGACCGTGCTTGGCGCGGATCTGCAGGCGGTGCTGGTGGATGACTTTGGCGGGTTTGATTTGGCCGGTTTCACCCAGGGCGACTTGCGTCTGCTCAGCCCGGCAGCCGATGGCACCCGCGTGCCGGGCAGCCTGTTGGATAAAGTCGAGGCGCCGATTGATCTGTCGCCCTGGCTGGGCCAGGTCAAGCCGGTGGACTCCCTGGAACAGGCCCTGGCGTTGCGTGGCCAATTGGCCTCTGGCGAAAGCCTGATCAGCCGCGACGGCTACTGGGTCGGCCGGCACTTTTTGCGGGTGCGCCGCGCCAGTGAAGCCGAAAGCGGCGTATTGGCCCGTGGCCAGGAAATCGTCAACCTGAGTGCCGAGCGCGAAGAGCGCGAGGCGACCCTGGAGTCCCTGGAAACCCAACTGCAAACCCTGCGCGCCACCCAGCGCCAGCAAGAGACCGGCCGCGAACATTTGCGCCGCCTGTTGCAGGACGAAGCGCGCCAGCAGGGCGAACTGAAAGCCCAGCTCTCGGCCAGCAAGGCCAAGGCCGAGCAGTTGACCCTGCGCCGTACCCGTCTCGATGAAGAAGTGGCCGAGATGGGCGAACAGCGCGCCCTCGAACATGAACAAGTCGGCGAAGCGCGCCTGCAGTTGCAGGACGCCCTCGACAGCATGGCCCTCGACACCGAGCAGCGTGAACTGCTGCTGGCCCAGCGTGACAGCCTGCGCGAACGCCTCGATCGGGTACGCCAGGAAGCGCGCCAGCACAAGGATCACGCCCACCAGTTGGCGGTGCGCCTGGGCTCGTTGCGCGCTCAGCACGATTCCACGCGCCAAGCCCTGGAGCGCTTGGAGATGCAGTCCGAGCGCCTGACGGAAAAGCGCGAGCAACTGAGTCTCAACCTGGAGGAGGGCGAGGCGCCCCTGGAAGAGCTGCGCTTGAAGCTCGAAGAGTTGCTCGATAAACGCATGAGCGTCGACGAAGAACTCAAGACCGCGCAGATCGCTCTGGAAGACGCCGACCGCGAACTGCGCGACGCAGAAAAGCGCCGGACTCAGGCCGAGCAGCAATCACAATTGATCCGCAGCCAGCTCGAACAGCAGCGCATGGAATGGCAGGCCCTGACGGTGCGCCGCAAAACCTTGCAGGATCAGTTGCTGGAAGATGGCTACGACCTGCACGGCGTGCTCAATACCTTGACCGCCGAAGCCAACGAGAAAGAAGCCGAAGAAGAACTTGAGCGCATTGCCGCGCGCATTCAGCGACTCGGCGCGATCAACCTCGCCGCCATCGACGAATACCAGCAGCAGTCCGAGCGTAAACGTTACCTGGATGCCCAGAACGCCGATCTGGTGGAAGCCCTGGACACCCTGGAAAACGTCATTCGCAAGATCGACAAGGAAACCCGTAACCGCTTCAAAGATACCTTTGATCAGATTAATGGCGGTTTACAGGCCTTATTCCCAAAAGTTTTCGGCGGTGGCAGCGCTTACTTGGAACTGACGGGCGAAGATCTACTCGATACAGGGGTAACGATCATGGCGCGGCCTCCGGGCAAGAAGAACAGCACCATCCATTTGTTGTCCGGCGGCGAGAAGGCCCTGACCGCATTGGCCCTGGTGTTTGCCATCTTCAAGTTGAACCCGGCGCCGTTCTGCATGCTCGATGAAGTTGACGCGCCGCTGGATGACGCTAACGTTGGACGCTATGCCCGCCTGGTTAAAGAGATGTCCCAGACGGTGCAGTTCATCTATATCACCCACAACAAGATCGCCATGGAAATGGCGGATCAATTGATGGGGGTGACCATGCATGAACCGGGCTGTTCGCGACTGGTGGCGGTGGATGTGGAAGAGGCGATGGCAATGGTGGAAAGTTAGCGCCAAGTTGCTAGCTTCAAGGGGCATGAGTGTCGGCTTGAAGCTTATGATTTGTAGCTTAATTCCTGCGTCAGCCGACACATTTTGCGCCAACTGTGTAAAGTTATCTTTGGTCGTGCTAGTTTAATGTCAATTTTTCGTATGCGTGGGCAAAACGTCAGTCAGAACATAGAGTTGGCGCCACGTTTTAAAGCGGTTTGCACGGTGCTAAACCCCTTATTTTTCAGCATTTTTTATAGAGGCAAGGGATTACATGGAAATCGGTCTGCGCGAGTGGCTGATCGTCATCGGCATTATTGTAATAGCCGGTATTCTTTTTGATGGCTGGCGCCGTATGCGCGGCGGCAAGGGCAAGCTGAAATTCCGTCTGGACCGTAACCTGTCCAATTTGCCCGACGACGACGGCGCTGCCGAGCTGCTGGGGTCGCCCCGTGTCCTGGACACCCATAAAGAGCCGCAGCTGGACGAGCACGACCTGCCGTCGATGAGCGCCCCGGTGCGTGAAGCCCGCGAACCGTCGTCCAAACGTGGCAAGCGCGGCAGCGCTGCTGTGGCCGAGCCGCATCAGGGCGACCTGAACCTCGACGTGGACGAAGGCCCGAGCTTCAGCAGTCGCGATGGTGATTTCCCGGATGAAAGCCCGGCCAAGAGCGCGCCACGTGAGTCCACCAAGGACCAACCGGCAGCTGAAGAAGTGCTGGTGATCAGCGTGATCTGCCGCGATGCGGCCGGTTTCAAGGGCCCGGCGCTGTTGCAGAACATCCTGGAAAGCGGCCTGCGTTTTGGCGAGATGGATATTTTCCACCGTCACGAAAGCATGGCCGGCAACGGTGAAGTACTGTTCTCCATGGCCAACGCGGTCAAGCCGGGCACCTTCGATCTGGACGATATCGACCTGTTCAGCACCCCGGCCGTGAGCTTCTTCCTCGGCCTGCCAGGCCCGCGTCACCCGAAACAGGCGTTCGACGTCATGGTGGCCGCAGCCCGCAAGCTGTCCCAGGAACTCAATGGCGAGCTCAAGGACGACCAGCGCAGCGTGCTGACCGCCCAGACCATCGAACACTACCGTCAGCGCATCGTCGAGTTCGAGCGTCGCGCCCTGACACAGAAACGCTGAGGACGGGTCTTCAGCGTTGTCAGTAGAATTAAGCGCACTAACATATTGAGCAGCTTCGGCTGCTCTTTTGCTTTATGAGAGAACACCCATGACCGCCGCCCACACCCGCATTCTCGAGCTGCGCGCTGAACTGGATCAGCACAACTACCGTTACCACGTACTCGACGAGCCGAGCATTCCGGACGCCGAATACGACCGGCTGTTCCACGAACTCAAGGCGCTGGAAGCCGAGCACCCGGACCTGGTGACTCGCGACTCACCGACGCAGCGGGTTGGCAGTGCGGCGCTGTCGGCCTTTACCCAGGTGCGTCACGAGATCCCGATGCTCAGCCTGGGCAACGCCTTTGATGAAACCACCATGCTGGAGTTTGATCGCCGCGTTACCGAGGGCCTCGACCTGCCGGTGGGCGATCTGTTTGGCGGTGGTGCGGCGGTGGAGTACAGCTGTGAACCCAAGCTCGATGGCCTGGCGGTCAGCCTGCTGTATCAGGATGGCGAGTTGGTACGCGGCGCGACCCGTGGCGACGGCACCACCGGCGAAGATATCAGCGTGAATGTGCGCACCGTGCGCAATATCCCGCTGAAACTGCAGGGCACGGGCTGGCCGGCAACGCTGGAAGTGCGCGGTGAAGTGTTCATGTCCAAGGCCGGTTTCGAGCGTTTGAACGCCACGCAACTGGAAGTCGGCGGCAAGACCTTCGCCAACCCGCGTAACGCGGCGGCGGGCAGCCTGCGCCAACTCGACTCGAAGATCACCGCCAGTCGCCCCCTGGAGTTCTGCTGCTACGGCGTGACCACTGACATCAGCGACACCCATATCGGCAACCTCCAGCAGTTGCAGAAGTGGGGTATGCCCATCAGCCACGAGTTGAAGCTGGCCAAGGGGATTGAGGATTGCCTGGCGTACTACCGCGACATCGGTGAGCGGCGTAACAGCCTGCCCTATGAAATCGACGGTGTGGTGTTCAAGGTCAACAGCATCGCCTACCAGCGCGAATTGGGCTTTCGCGCCCGCGAGCCGCGCTGGGCCATCGCCCATAAGTTTCCGGCGATGGAAGAACTGACTGAATTGCTCGACGTTGAATTCCAGGTCGGCCGCACCGGCGCGGTGACGCCGGTGGCGCGCTTGAAGCCGGTCAAGGTGGCCGGCGTCACCGTATCCAATGCGACATTGCACAATATGGACGAAGTGGCGCGCCTGGGCTTGATGATCGGTGACACCGTGATCATCCGCCGTGCCGGTGATGTGATCCCACAGGTCGTGTCGGTGGTTGCCGAGCGTCGCCCGGAAAATGCCCGCGCCGTGCAGATCCCGGAAAGCTGCCCGGTGTGCGGTTCCCATGTGGAGCGCACGCAACTGGTCAAGCGCAGCAAGGGCAAGGAAACCGTCAGCGAAGGTGCGGTGTATCGCTGTGTCGGGCGCCTGGCCTGTGGTGCGCAGCTCAAGCAGGCGATTATCCATTTTGTCTCGCGGCGGGCCATGGATATCGACGGCCTGGGCGACAAGACCATCGAGCAGTTGGTCGATGAGAAACTCATCGGCTCGCCGGCGGACCTGTACAAGCTCAAGTACGAACAGATCATCGACCTGGAAGGCTTCGCCGATGTTTCCAGCAAGAAACTGATCGCCGCCATCGAAAACAGCAAGACCCCAACCCTGGCGCGGTTCATCTACGCCCTGGGTATTCCCGATGTGGGCGAGGAAACCGCCAAGGTCCTGGCGCGTTCCCTGGCGTCCCTGGAGCGCGTGCAGCGGGCGTTGCCGGAAGTGCTGACGTACTTGCCGGATGTGGGTCTGGAAGTGGCGCACGAGATCCACAGCTTCTTTGAAGACGGGCACAACCAGCAGGTGATCGGCGCGCTGCTGTCGCCGGACGAGTGCGCGCTGGTCTTGCAGGACCAGGGTGAGCTGAGTGCCGAGTTCGCTGCCAGTACCTCCCTGGGCGGCCTGCTCGACAAGTTGCATGTACCTTCCGTGGGGCCGGGAGCCGCGCAGAAGCTGGCGGACAAGTTTGGCTCCCTGGAGGGTATTATCCAGGCCGATTGGCTGGACATGCGCCAAGCGTTGCCGGAGAAGCAGGCCAAGGCCGTGCGTGAGTTCTTCGATAACCCGGACAATGCCCATCGTGCGCTGGCCATCGAGCAGCAGCTCAAGGACTTCGGCATGCACTGGCAGAGCGAGAAGAAGGTGGTTGAAGGCTTGCCCGAGGCGGGACATACCTGGGTGCTGACCGGCTCGCTGGAATTGATGAGTCGCGACGTGGCCAAGGCAAAGCTCGAAAGCCTGGGGGCCAAGGTGGCGGGTTCGGTCTCGGCGAAGACCCATTGCGTGGTCGCCGGGCCGGGTGCCGGCTCGAAACTGGCCAAGGCCAGCGAGCTGGGGCTGAAGGTCCTGGACGAAGAGGCTTTTGTCGCCTTCCTGGCCAGCCACAACATTCCCCTCTGATGATCGTTCCCACGCTCTGCGTGGGAATGCATCCCAGCACGCTCCGCGTCCCAACAGCGGACGCAGAAGCTCATGGCGTCATTGTCAGGCAGAACGTGGGAACGATCTTGCGCGGTAAATGATCTAGTCTTGGGCACGCCCCTGGAGAGATCGCCATGTACCGCTTCTTCGAACAGCTCAGTTCGCGCATCGCCGCGCCATTCATGGGCGGGGCTTCGCGCAACAGCAAGGTCTGGCAGTGCCGTTGCGGGCAATCCCTGTTTTTTCGCAACAGCCAATGCCTGGCCTGTTCGGCGCTGTTGGGTTACCTGCCCGAGCAAAGCCGGCTGGCGTCCCTGCAACCGGGGCCAGTGGTCGATACCTGGCTGCAGGACGACAACCTCGACGCCGGCGCCTGGCGCCGCTGCGCCAACCTCGATACCCCTGCCGCCTGCAACTGGCTGATCCCGGCCTACAGCACCGCGCCGCTGTGTGTGGCGTGCAGCCTTAATCGCACCATTCCCGACCTGTCGATTCCGGAAAACCCCGAGCGCTGGCGCAAGGTGGAAACCGCCAAACGCCGGCTGGTGGCGCAATTGATCAGCCTGGGGTTGCAGGTGATCCCCAAAACAGTCGACGAGACCAATGGCCTGGCTTTTGACTTCGTGGGTATCGACCTGGCAGGCAAGGCCCCCACCACGGGCCATGCCAATGGCTTGATCACCCTGGATATCAAGGAGGCCGACGACGAGCACCGCGAGAAAATCCGCGTGCAGATGCGCGAGCCGTACCGCACCTTGCTCGGTCACTTCCGCCATGAGGTCGGCCACTACTATTGGGATCGCCTGATCGCCGGCAGTCATTGGTTGCAGCCGTTTCGCAGCCTGTTCGGCGACGAACGCGCCAGTTATACCGACGCCCTCGACCAGCACTACCAGAACGGCCCGCGCCCGGACTGGCAGCAAACCTGCGTCAGCGCTTACGCCACCATGCACCCCTGGGAGGACTGGGCAGAAACCTGGGCCCATTACCTGCACATGATGGACGCGGTCGACACCGCTCTGGGGTTTGGCATGAGCGCACGGGAGATGGATCTGGACTACCAGCCATTTCCCCTCACCACCCTCTATGACCCGCAGCACCCTGGCGGCGCGGCGTTCCTGTCGTTCGTCAACGCCTGGATCGAGCTGGCCGGCATGCTCAACGAACTGTCCCGCAGCATGGGGCAGCCGGATTTCTATCCCTTCGTGCTACCGCCGGCGGTGATTGCCAAGTTGCACTTCATCCACTTGGTGATCCAGGAAGAGGGCGGCCGTGCGGATGAGGTATTGAAAGCCCAATGATCAAAAGGTGCGAGGGTGTTCTTGAGGGCTATGGCAAGTACTTGAACCTCTTGGCTTTTTAATCCTGCGCCAACGGTTGTAACTTCCGATGAGATCGGTACAATGGCCCCGCTTGCCGAGAGGCCAGCGTCGTTATGGTGACCCCATCGGTCCCCCCGCAACGATTACCCGTGAACCTGGTCAGATCCGGAAGGAAGCAGCCACAGCGGGAACATTGTGTGCCGGGGTGTGGCTGGTGGGGTTGCCTCCATAACGCCCCCTCGCAACAACCCTCTTGTTTATTCCGCTATCCAATTCATCAGAATTTTTCACTTGCCCAGGCCTGATTGCGCCCGAGGCCAAGCTATTTGTACGCCGCGATTGCTCGCGGCGTTTTCGTGTGTGGCGCTTAGCCTTTGTTGCGGTTGAAGAACTTGCGTGCGCCTGCCAGCAATGCCACCACGCCAATCACCAGAAACTTCTTGGCGGCCAGCAGGAAGATGCTGATCTTGGCAAACAGCCCGGCCTTGCCGGCAATCCCGCCAGCGACCAGCGCGGCCAGGCCATAAGAGGCCAGCTTGTCGGTGCTTGGGTTGTAGTCGGTGTAGAGGTTGCCGTCGGTGAAGTTGGTGAAGGCCAGGACCTTGGGCAGTTCCTGCTTGATGGTGGGCAGGTCGGCCATGGCGGCGACGGCGTTGAGTTCCAGCACGCCCTCGCGGCCCAGCACGCGGATGCTGTAGTTGAGGGTGTTCTGCTCGGCGTCGTCGGCTTTCAGTTCCCGGGCCCAGTACATCTTGTGGGATGGTTGATCGTAGTGCGGCGGTTCGGCCCAGCCCAGCAGGTGCAGGCCGGCATAGCCTTGCTTCTGGCGTTCCTTATTGTCCTCGGCATCGTCTTCCTGCATTTGCTTGAGCAGTTCGGTGTAGTCGATTTTTGCCGCATCTTCGTCGGAAATATGCCCGTCGTCCTTGTAGCTGACAATCACACCCCAGCCGCGTGCCGACAGTGGGCTGACGGCCTTGGGCACGATCATGCCCAGGGTGTTGAAGCCCGGCGGGTTGCCCCAGCCGTCGGTGAGCAGACGTTCGGTGTCGTTGGGGTCCAGATAATAGAACTCGTCGTTGAGCTTGAGCGTAGCGATGCCGCCGGGCAGGGTGACGGTGCCGGTTTGCTGCTTGAGGGAGGCGAGGAAGTGCTCGGCGGTTTCGGCGGGCGCGCTGGCTTCGACAGGCGCCGGGGCTGCGGTGGCATAGACCGGTGCGGCAGGCAGGCTCAAGGCGGCTGCCGCCACCAGCAGGCGGAGGTAGTTCATGGTAGTCCCTTACATTTTGAAATAACTTCGCGAGAGGATACCGAATCTGCCTGGGCCGCGCGAGTATGCTGGCAAAAGGCGTGGCCCAGCGCCTGCCAGGAGAGGGGCTGTCCGGTCGGATCATGTCAGTAGGCAAAGAGCAAAGAACAGGCGACGTCAGTGGCCTGCTCTTTTTTTTGTCGTACGAGCTCTAAGGCTTGGACAAGGCCTGGTCTACCGCCGCTATCAGCTTTCCCAGATCCTTCGGGGTGGCTTTATGAATGACACCGAACAGATAAGCGCGCTGTTCTTCCTCATCGCCCAGATCGGCAAAAAAGACTTTCAGCTTCACTCCCAAGGCCTCCGCAAACAAGAACAGAGCGTCAACGCTGGGTGTATAGGTGCCGGTTTCGAAGCGGCTAATGGTTTTAGGGTCAAAACCGGTTTTCTCACCTAGTTCAGCCTGAGTAAGCCCCGCTACCTTTCGGTAGCGTCTGATGGCTGGACCCAAACTTGAAATTTGCATCGCTCAATTCCCATTTAGAATCAAGAACTTAACGATAAATATTGGCATTAGACAACGGCACGCACCATCACCTTTTCTTGCAAAATGTGATGTAATTCGTAGAATCGGCGTTTAGGACAAGTATTTGGCGGTGTCGTTTCACAGGGCACCTTTATGAAACAGGAAATCATTGCTTTCTCCTCACTTTCATAAAGGTAGTTGCAAAACAGTTGCTTGGCCGCAGCGCCAGGCTCGCTCTTGCGCGCCCACGCAACCCCCGCCTTTCACACCAGACGCTCGAATTAAAGCCTAGTTGATCTTCGCTAAACCGAAGGTCAGGTGCTGGGCAAAACCTGGTTTGGTCGCCCAATGGCGCCAGCCAGCCGATTGACGGTTTACCCGTCTGGAAATACCCCTCCATCTGCAGGATCTATCCGATCCTGAGCAGGTGGATCGAATGCTGTCCATGGAGCTTTAAAGTGCGCGTCAATTTGCCGGTCACCACAGTTGAACAGACTTTCGGGGAGCAGCAACGGCTCATTTCCGCAACTGACATCAATAGCCACATTACTTACTGCAACGCCGAGTTTGCCGCCATGAGCGGCTTCACCCAGGCTGAACTGATAGGCAGTACCCACAATCTAGTGCGCCACCCGGACATGCCGCCCGCGGTCTTTGAGCTGATGTGGCGCTACCTCAAGGCCGGCCAGAGCTGGATGGGCGTGGTCAAGAACCGCTGCAAAAACGGCAACTTCTATTGGGTCAGCGCCTATGTGACGCCGATCCTCGAAGACGGTCGCCTGGTAGGTTATGAGTCGGTGCGGGTCAAGCCGACGCGCGAGCAGGTGCGGCGTGCCGAAGCGCTCTACGCACGCTTGCGTGCCGGGCGTTCGGCGGTTTCGCCGTTGCAGCGCCTGGGCCAGGTCGGCAATGCCCTGGCCGTTCCCGCCTTGGCGGCAGTGCTCGCTGGCGGGGCGATGCAATGGTTGCCGGGCGGGTGGGCGCAGGCCTCTGTCGCGCTGCTGTTTCTCGGCCTCGGCGCCTGGGCGCACCTGCGTCTGGGGAGGCAGCTCAAGCAGATTGTCGAGCACACGCCCAATACCTTTTCCGACCCTATCAGCGCCATGACCTACAGCGATGCGCTGGGTCCGGCTGCGCAACTGGAAATGATCCTGATCAGCGAAGAGGCGCGCTTGAAAACCGCGCTCACGCGTCTGAGCGACCTGGCCACCCAGATGGCCGAGGCTGCTGCTCATTCCAGCATGTTATCGGGCACCACCGAGTCGGCGCTGCTGGAGCAACGCGCGGAAACCGATATGACCGCCGCCGCCATGACCGAAATGGCCGCGTCCATCGCCGAAGTGGCAACCCATGTCCAGCAGACCGCCAGCGAAGCCCGCACCGCCAATGACCTGGCTGAGCAGGGCAGCCATGTTGTCGGCACCACACGCGAGGCGATTCAACTGCTGGCTAGCACTGTCACCCAGATCAATCAGGCGGTGGGCCATCTGGCCGACCAGACCCAGGAAATCCGTGTGGCCGCGAGCATGATCCAGGCCATCGCCGACCAGACCAACCTGCTGGCCCTGAATGCTGCTATCGAAGCGGCGCGGGCCGGCGAGCAAGGCCGTGGTTTTGCCGTGGTGGCCGATGAAGTGCGGGCGCTGGCGGGCAAGACCCGACAGTCGACCGAGCAGATCCAGGGCATCATCCAGAGTTTGCGTGCCGGGGCCGATCAGGCGGTGGACATTGCCAGCACCGGTATTCAAGAGGCCGAGCAAGGCGTGCAGCAGGTACTGCAAGCGCAACAGGCACTGCTGGGCATCCGCCAGGCGGTGGAACGCATTACCGGCATGAGTCAGCAAATGGCTGCAGCCTCACAGGAACAATCCCACGTCGCAGAGGATGTTTCACAACAGATCAATAACGTCGCGGCCACGGTACAAAAGACAGCGGGCAACGCCAACGCTGCAGTCACCCGGGGCCGGGAACTTGAAAGCATCTCTTCCGGGTTGCGTGCCCTGGTCGAGCGGTTTAACCGCTAGCCACCTAGAGCCACATTCATGGATGAGAAATACCGCAGGGCCGTGGATGCCGCCGCCATTTTCTCCGAGACAGACCTCACCGGCCGCATCACCTACGTCAACGACCAATTCTGCGGCATGTCCGGCTACAGCCGCGACGAGTTGCTGGGGCGTAACCACCGGATCCTCAGCTCCGGATTGCACCCTGCCGGGTTTTTCCAGGGCATGTGGCGCACCATCACCGAAGGCCGGGTCTGGCGCGGGGAAATCTGTAACCGCGCCAAGGATGGCTCGTTGTATTGGGTCGATAGCACCATGGTGCCGCTGGTCGATCAGCGTACCGGGAAGGTGCAGAAGTACGTGTCGATTCGTTTTGACGTCAGCGAAAAGCGTCAGTTGCTGCAGACCCTGCAATGGCGGGTCGGTCACGATGTGCTGACCGGGCTGCCCAATCGCGCTTACCTCTCCGAATTGCTCGTGCAGTCCCTGGAGTTTTCCCGCAACGAGCAAATCCCCCTGGCGGTGTGCATGCTCGACCTGGATGGCTTCAAGGCCGTCAACGACGGCTATGGGCATGCCAGTGGCGACTTGTTGCTGGTGGAGGTTGCGCGTCGCCTGCGTGAGATCATTCGTGGCGAAGATGTGGTCGCCAGGCTGGCCGGTGACGAGTTTGTACTGATCCTGCGCTACGTGCGCGATGCCGATGAGCTTAACGGCGCGCTGCGGCGGATCCTCACGGCCATCTCCGAGCCGTATTCGATCCAGGGCGCGCAGATCAACGTGTTTGCCAGTATCGGTGTGACCTTGTTCCCCCTGGACGATGAGGACGCCGATACGTTGCTGCGCCATGCCGACCAGGCCATGTATGTGGCCAAGCAAAGTGGCCGCAACCGCTACCAGCTATTTGACGTGTCCCTGGAGCAGGAGGTCAAGGCCACCCACCAGACGGTCCAGCAGATTCGCCAGGCCCTGGCGGCGGGGGAGTTGTGCCTGCACTTCCACCCCAAGATCAACCTGCGCCAAGGCCAGGTGGTGGGGTTTGAAGCGTTGCTGCGCTGGCAGCATCCGATGCGCGGGTTGGTGGCGCCCAAGGATTTCCTGTCGTTGATCGAGCAGACCGACCTGATCGTGGATGTCGGCGAGTGGGTGATGGATCAGGTGCTGGCGCAGATGCGCCAGTGGCAGGAGGCTGGGCACTGCTGGCCGGTCAGCGTGAACATCGCGGCCCGGCATTTCCAGCGTGCGGATTTTGTCGAGCGCCTGCAGCAACTGCTGGCCCAGCATCCCGATGTCGCGCCACACATGCTTGATCTGGAAATTGCCGAATCGGTGGCCATCGACCATATCCAGCGGGTCACCGAGCACCTGGCGGCGTGTCAGGCGCTGGGGGTGCGGTTTTCCCTGGATGATTTCGGCACCGGCTATTCCTCCCTCAGCTACCTCAAGCGCCTGCCGACCCAGACCATCAAGATCGACAAGTCGTTTGTGCGTGACATCCTGCACGACAAGGACGACCTGGCCTTGACCCAGGCGGTGATCGGCCTGGCCCGGGCATTTGGCCGCGAAGTCATCGCCGAGGGCCTGGAAACCCTTGAGCATGGCCAGTTGCTGCTGCGCATGGGCTGCGAAGTGGCCCAGGGTTATTACTTCGCCCAGCCCATGCCGGCTGACGAGGTGCCGGCCTGGGCCGCCGGGTTTGACCTGCTCAACTACGGTGCGGGCGACGATTGAGGCGGGCGCTCGCGGTCGCCGGTGTAGAGCCTGATGATGTCGTCAATCTCCCCCGACATCTTCATGCGCAGCAATGTGCGCAAAATTTGCTGCACGGGCAGGGCTGGGTCGTTACGCACGTAGCAGCCCAGGCTCTGCTCATCGATCACGGCCACTACGTGCAGCCTGCGGCCCACGGGTAGCCGCTGATTGAAGCGCTCCAGGGCCCATTCGTTGGTGACGGCATACTTGAAGCGTCCCGCCACCAGCTTGTGCAGCACTTGCTCTTCGCTGCGGGCGTCGTCGCGCTGCAGTTGGCCGTTGGCGAACAGCGGCTCGAGGGTCGGGTAGCTGTAGTTGAGCACGGTGCCGATATTCTGCGCAGCCAGCTTCGCCACATTCACCGACAGCGGCGGGACGTGGGCGCTGACCAGCACATTACGCTGCACCAGCAAGGGGATGCTCCAGACATAATCGCCGGACAGGTTACCCAGCCACGCCTGTGCGACGTAGCAGCGCACATCAACCTCGCCATGCTCCATGGCTGGGGCGATGCGGGCTCGGGCCAGTACCTGGAACTGCGCCGGATGGCCAACCTGGGTGGCCAGGCTCAACATCAGGTCATACAAAATGCCCTGGGTCGGCTGGCCGGCCTCGATCTGCACCAGGGGCATGGCCCAGCTGTCGGAAATGGCGAAGCGCAACGGGGCGGGTGCCGCCAGGGTCAGTGTGGTGATCATCCATAAAGCGCCCAGGACTACGCGCATAAACTCTCCGAGATCAGCCCTTGGGAGGGGAGGCCACTACCAGCTTAGTCAGATTAGGCGAGCGTGCCGGATGCAATTTCGCCCCTGCTCCGCTAGCATTACCGGCTTCCGCTTCCCAGTTGCGACGGTTTTCGATGAGTTATCAGGTTCTTGCACGTAAATGGCGTCCGCGCTCGTTCCGCGAAATGGTCGGCCAGACCCATGTGCTCAAGGCTCTGATCAATGCCTTGGACAGCCAGCGGCTGCACCACGCCTACCTGTTCACCGGCACTCGCGGGGTGGGCAAGACCACCATTGCGCGGATCATTGCCAAGTGCCTGAACTGTGAGACAGGCATCACCTCCACACCTTGCGGCACCTGCTCGGTGTGCCGGGAGATCGACGAGGGGCGCTTTGTCGACCTGATCGAGATCGACGCCGCGAGCCGCACCAAGGTCGAGGACACCCGCGAACTGCTCGACAACGTGCAGTACGCCCCCAGCCGTGGCCGCTTCAAGGTCTACCTGATCGACGAAGTGCACATGCTTTCCAGCCACTCCTTCAACGCCCTGTTGAAGACCCTGGAGGAGCCGCCGCCCTACGTTAAATTCATCCTGGCCACCACCGACCCGCAGAAACTTCCTGCAACGATTTTGTCGCGGTGCCTGCAGTTCTCCCTGAAGAACATGACCCCCGAGCGGGTGGTCGAGCATTTGACCCACGTGCTGGGTGTGGAGAACGTGCCGTTCGAAGACGACGCACTGTGGCTGCTGGGCCGCGCCGCCGATGGTTCGATGCGCGACGCCATGAGCCTGACCGACCAGGCCATTGCCTTCGGTGAAGGCAAAGTGATGGCCGCCGATGTGCGCGCCATGCTCGGCACCCTCGATCACGGGCAAGTGTTTGACGTGCTGCATGCGTTGATCGAAGGCGATGCCAAGGCGCTGCTCGAAGCCGTGCGCCATTTGTCGGAGCAAGGCCCGGACTGGAATGGCGTGCTCTCGGAAATTCTCAACGTGCTGCACCGCGTCGCTATCGCCCAGGCGCTGCCTGAAGGGGTCGATAACGGCCACGGCGACCGCGACCGCGTGTTGGCCCTGGCCCAGGCGTTGCCGGCCGAAGATGTGCAGTTCTACTACCAGATGGGCCTGATCGGGCGCCGAGACCTGCCCTTGGCCCCGGACCCGCGTGGCGGCTTTGAAATGGTCATGCTGCGCATGCTGGCGTTCCGCCCGGCGGACACCGCCGATGCGCCGAGACAGCCGCTAAAGCCAGTGGGGATCAGCCAGGCCACAGTTGATTCCGCCAAACCAGTGGCTGGCGCGGCGGTCGTCGCGCCAGTGATCGCGCCGGAACCTGTGGCAGTCACTGCCGCCCCGGTCGCGGTTGAGCCGGTGGCGCCTGTAGCGGTGCCGGAGCCGGTTGCCGAGCCTGAGCCCGCGCCTGTGGTCGATCTGCCCTGGAACGACCCGGTAGAGGCCGTGGCCGAGCAGGAGCCTGCAGTCGAGGCCGTGCTGGAAACCACCAGCGAGCAGCCCGAGCTCACGCCCATGCCCACGCCGACCCCCGACAGCGTAGTGCCGGACGCGCCGGAATGGGTCGCCGCCCCCGTGCCCGAGCCGACCATCGCCGAAGTGGACGCCGCTACCCCCGGCATCGACCTGGATGACGAACCGCCGCTGGACGAAGATTACATCGAGCCGGACATGGATTCGGCCTACAGCTACCTGGACGACCTGGCCAGCGAACACACCGCCGAGCCCGCGCCGGAGCCCGAGGCAGAACCTGCCGCGATGCCGGCCACCGGCCTCGCCCTGCAATGGCTGGAGCTGTTCCCGAAATTGCCGATCTCCGGCATGACCGGGAGCATCGCCGCCAACTGCACGCTGATTGCCGTCGATGGCGATCACTGGCTGTTGCACCTGGACCCGGCCCACAGTGCCCTGTTCAACGCGACCCAGCAGCGCCGCCTCAACGATGCCCTGAATCAGTTCCACGAACGCACCCTGACGGTGACCATCGAGCTGATCAAGCCCGAGCAGGAAACCCCGGCCCAGGCCGCCACCCGTCGCCGGCTCAACCGCCAGCGCGAGGCCGAGGAGTCGATCCAGGCCGATCCGCTGATCCAGCAGATGATGGAGCAGTTTGGCGCGGTGGTGCGACACGATACTATTGAACCTGTCGAAGCCCAGGCTGCAGCGGGCTGATAATTGCAGGCACCGGGCCTTGAGGCTCGGCGCCGTATTGATCCACGTACTTTTGAGGTGATTCCCATGATGAAAGGTGGCATGGCCGGCCTGATGAAGCAGGCGCAGCAGATGCAGGAAAAAATGGCCAAGATGCAGGAAGAACTGGCCAACGCCGAAGTCACCGGTAAAGCCGGTGGCGATATGGTCAGCGTAGTGATGACCGGTCGTCACGACATCAAGCGTGTGAGCATCGACCCAAGCGTATTGCCGGGCATTGGCGAAGACGACCTGGAAATGCTCGAAGCCTTGTTCGCTGCGGCCGTCAACGACGCCGTGCGCAAGATCGAAGCCAACAGCCAGGACAAAATGTCCGGCGTGACCGCGGGCATGCAACTGCCGCCGGGCATGAAGCTGCCGTTCTGATCGACTCGCGCGACTGCAAAAATGCCAGGCATCGTGCCTGGCATTTTTGTTTGTGTCGGGCACAATCGAACGTCAGCCTTGCAATGGCTGTCTGCACTCTATACCGCTGAATTCAATCACCGATATAAAGGAGCCCCGCTGATGACCGAAGCTATGACCCTTAACCAGCGCATCGTCCTGGTATCCCGCCCGCAGGGTGCGCCCGTGCCGGAAAACTTCCGTCTGGAGCGCGTAGCGCTGCCAGACCTCGCAGACGGCCAGGTTCTGCTCAAGACCCTGTTCCTGTCCCTTGACCCCTATATGCGTGGGCGCATGAGTGACGCGCCGTCCTACGCCGCGCCGGTAGAAATCGGCGAGGTGATGACCGGCGGTGCTGTGAGCCGCATCGAACAGTCGCGCAACCCCAAGTTCGAGGTGGGCGACCTGGTGGTCGGCGCCACCGGCTGGCAAAGCCATAGCATCAGTGACGGACGCAACCTGATGCCGGTGCCCAAGGGCCTGCCGAGCCCGTCCATGGCCCTGGGTGTGCTGGGCATGCCCGGCATGACGGCCTACATGGGCCTGATGGATATCGGCCAACCCAAGGCCGGGGAAACCCTGGTGGTGGCGGCGGCCTCCGGTGCGGTGGGCTCGGTGGTCGGCCAGGTGGCCAAGCTCAAGGGCCTGCGGGTGGTGGGCGTGGCCGGCGGTGCGGACAAGTGCCGTTATGTGGTGGAGGAGCTGGGGTTTGACGCGTGCATCGACCACAAGAGCGCGGACTTTGCCGAAGAGCTGGCCCAGGCCTGCGACAAAGGGGTGGATATCTATTATGAAAACGTCGGCGGCAAGGTCTTCGACGCTGTGCTGCCCTTGCTCAATCCCAAGGCACGGATCCCCCTGTGTGGCCTGATTGCCGGCTACAACGCCCATGAGGCGCCCACCGGCCCTGATCGCCTGCCAGCGCTGCAACGCACCCTGTTGACCAAGCGCGTGCGTATCCAGGGGTTTATCGTGTTCGACGACTATGGCGACCGCCACCCGGAATTTATCAGCGCCATGGCGCCCTGGGTGCGGGACGGCAAGGTCAAGTTCCGCGAAGACGTGGTCGATGGTCTGGAGCAGGCTCCCGAGGCCTTTATCGGCCTGTTGGAAGGGCGCAACTTCGGCAAGTTGGTCGTGCGTATTTGACGCTTATCCGAGGCGCGGGTATAAACCGCGTCTCGTTGTTTTGTCGGACCTTTGCCCCATGAGCTTCAGCCCTCTGATTCGTCAACTGATCGACGCCTTGCGCACCTTGCCGGGCGTGGGCCAGAAAACCGCCCAGCGCATGGCGCTGCAACTGCTGGAGCGTGACCGCAGCGGTGGCTCGCGACTGGCCCAGGCCTTGAGCCAGGCCATGGACGGTGTGGGCCATTGCCGCCAGTGCCGCACCCTCACCGAAGAAGAACTGTGCCCGCAATGCGCCGACCCCCGTCGCGACGACACGCTGCTGTGCGTGGTCGAAGGGCCGATGGACGTCTACGCGGTGGAGCAGACCGGCTATCGCGGGCGCTACTTCGTGCTCAAGGGCCACCTGTCGCCGCTCGACGGCCTGGGGCCGGAGGCCATTGGTATCCCGCAGTTGGTGGCGCGCATTGAAGGGCAGGGTACCTTTACCGAGGTGATTCTGGCCACCAACCCGACGGTGGAAGGGGAAGCCACGGCGCATTACATCGCGCAACTGCTGACCAACAAAGGCTTGATCACCTCGCGCATCGCCCATGGCGTGCCATTGGGTGGCGAGCTGGAACTGGTGGACGGCGGCACCCTGGCGCACTCGTTTGCCGGGCGTAAACCTATCGCGCTCTAAGCCCAATATCCTCTGGCACGCCGGCTTGTGTGGGAGCTGGCTTGCCTGCGATGGCATCGCCTCGGTCCTCCTGATACACCGCACTGCCTGCATCGCAGGCAAGCCAACTCCTCCATGGGTTCTGCGTTCGGCTTGATAACCAAGCAAGCGCTTGGTAAGTTCGCTCCATCTCTGCATGGAGCTTGCCGATGTCTGCCTACCAGGAATATTTCGACCCCAGTCACCAATTGGTCCGCGACAGCGTGCGCCGTTTTGTCGAGCGCGAGATTCTGCCGGGCATCGAGCAATGGGAGGAGGCCGAACACTTCCCCCGCGAGCTGTACCTCAAGGCCGGCGCGGCGGGGATTCTCGGCATTGGCTACCCTGAAGCCCTGGGCGGCAGCCATGAGGGCGACCTGTTCGCCAAGGTCGCCGCCAGCGAAGAGCTGATGCGTTGTGGCTCCGGTGGTGTAGTGGCGGGGCTGGGCTCGCTGGATATCGGCCTGCCGCCCGTCGTCAAATGGGCGCGCCCCGCAGTGCGCGAGCGCGTGGCCCCGCAGGTGCTGTCCGGTGAGAAGATCATGGCCCTGGCCGTCACCGAGCCCGGTGGCGGCTCCGACGTGGCCAGCCTGCAAACCCGTGCGGTGCGCGATGGCGATTGTTATCGGGTCAGTGGCAGCAAGACTTTTATCACCAGTGGCGCACGCGCCGACTACTACACCGTCGCCGTGCGTACCGGCGGGCCTGGCTTTGCCGGCATCAGCCTGTTATTGATCGAGAAGGACACGCCTGGCTTCACCGTCGGCCAGCCGCTGAAGAAGATGGGCTGGTGGGCGTCGGACACTGCCGAGCTGTTCTTCGATGATTGTCAGGTGCCGGTGGGTAATCTGATCGGCGGCGAAAACATGGGCTTTGCCTGCATCATGGGCAACTTCCAGAGCGAGCGCCTGGCCCTGGCATTAATGGCCAATATGACCGCGCAGATGGCCCTGGAAGAGAGCCTGAAGTGGGCTGCGCAGCGGCAGGCCTTTGGCAAGCCGATTGGCAAGTTCCAGGTGCTCAAGCACCGCCTGGCGGAGATGGCCACGGCGGTCGAGGTTTCCCGCGAGTTCACTTACCGCCAGGCGGCGAAGATGGCGGCGGGCAAGAGCGTGATCAAGGAGATCTCCATGGCCAAGAACCTGGCCACCGACACCGCCGACCGCGTGACGTATGACGCGGTGCAGATCCTGGGTGGCCTGGGTTATATGCGCGGCAGCCTGGTGGAGCGGCTATACCGCGACAATCGGATTTTGTCGATTGGCGGCGGGACCCGGGAGGTGATGAATGAAATCATCAGTAAGCAGATGGGGTTGTGATTGAGGGGGCTCCCACCTTTGAATGGGTTCACAAATCAAAATGTGGGCTTGCCCGCGATGAAGCCCACAAGACCCGCGCAAATTACCGCTCAGTCAACCCAAACTGCGTCAAACAGAACGTAGGGATCCCCATATCCTCCAGACGCTGCGAGCCGCCCAACTCCGGCAGGTCAATAATCGCCGCCGCCTCAAAAATCCGCGCGCCCATGCGCCGTGTCAGGTTCGCTGCAGCAATCAAGGTGCCACCGGTGGCGATCAAGTCATCGAACATCAACACCGAGTCTCCTTCACACAGGCTGTCGGCGTGTACTTCGAGGAAGGCTTCGCCATATTCGGTCTGATAGCCCTCGGACAGCACGTCCGCTGGCAGCTTGCCTTGCTTGCGGAACAGGATCAGCGGCTTGTTCAGTTGGTAGGCAATCACCGAACCGATCAAAAAGCCTCGGGCGTCCATCGCGCCGATATGGCTGAACTCGGCTTCGACGTAGCGGTGGATAAAGGTGTCGGCCACCAGGCGCATGGCCTTGGGCGACTGGAACAGCGGCGTGATATCACGAAAGATCACCCCAGGCTTGGGGAAGTCGATGACGGGGCGAATCAGGGATTTGATGTCGAAGGCGTCGAAAGTCATCGTCGGGAGTCCTGGGCGCAAAGACCCAGCAGTATACCTGCGGCCTCGCCGGTTGGCTTGGCCACAAGTGTCGCGCCCCTCGTGCGCCGATCAGCCGTCGAGGGAGCCGCCGGCCAGTGCGCAGAGCTGGATCGGGTCGAGGATGTGCACTTCCTTGCCCTCGGCGGCAATCAGTTCGTTCTGCTGGAAGCGCGTGAACACCCGGGACACGGTTTCTACCGCCAGGCCCAGGTAATTGCCGATTTCGTTGCGCGACATGCTCAGGCGGAACTGATTGGCCGAGAAACCACGGGCGCGGAAGCGCGCCGACAGGTTGACCAGGAAGGTGGCAATCCGTTCGTCGGCGGTTTTCTTCGACAGCAACAGCATCATTTGCTGGTCGTCCCGAATTTCCCGGCTCATCACACGCATCAACTGGCGGCGCAACTGCGGCAATTGCAGGGCCAGTTCATCCAGGCGTTCGAAGGGAATCTCGCACACCGACGTGGTTTCCAGAGCCTGGGCCGACACCGGGTGGATCTCGGTGTCCATGCCCGACAGGCCAACCAGCTCGCTGGGCAGGTGGAAACCGGTGATCTGCTCTTCGCCGCTATCGCTCAGGCTGAACGTCTTCAAGGCGCCCGAGCGTACTGCATAGACGGAATCGAACTTGTCACCCTGGCGAAACAGAAACTCGCCTTTCTTCAGTGGGCGACCACGTTTAACGATTTCGTCCAGCGCATCCATGTCTTCCAGATTCAGCGAAAGTGGCAAGCAGAGGGGAGCCAGGCTGCAATCCTTGCAGTGAGCCTGGCTATGAGCGCGCAGTTTAACTGGCTCGGACATTTCTTAAATCCTTGTGGGAAAACACACATAAGACGTAAGGGTACCGCACTGAGGGACTATCAAGCCAGCCTGTACAAAAAACCGGCAGAGGTATAAAGGTTTTTACCCGGTGGCCGATGAACTGCTAACGACAATGAGCTTGGAGGCTCACGATATGCTTTCCATCGACGGCAATCTTCCGTCCCGCACCACTGTGCCGACGCTGCTTGAATCGAAAAAAACCAGCACCGTGGGCGCCGGTACCGAATCAACGGCGCTGGGTGAAACCCAGCCTGCCGAAGGCGTGAGCGTGACCTTCTCCGGTGCGTCGCTGAAGGCCGCCAGCGCCGAGAAGACGGCCAACGATGATATCGAAGAAAGCGGGCTGGACGAGAACGTGCAGAAACTGCTGAAAATGATTCGCCAGTTGAAGCAGCAGATCGCGGAAAAGATGGCAGAGATGTCGGCGATCATGTCCGACAAGCGCCTCAGCCCGGAGCAGGTCCTGGCGAAACTGAGCGGCGTGCAATCGGCGCTGGGCGGCTTGCAAGCCTCGCTGACCGGCGCCTATGCGTCGTTGAGCGAAGCGATGAAGAACCTGAGCGCCGAAGACGCGGTGAAGGCCGCCTCGTTGATGGCCAAGTAACCCGGCTCAGATCACCCGTGAAAAGCGCTGCCTATTCTGTTGCTCCAGATAGGCATCGAACACCATGCACACCGAGCGCACCAACAGGCGCCCGGCTGGCAGCACCCGGATTCCCTTGGCGTCGAGTTCGATCAGGCCGTCACTGGCCATTACTTCGAGTTGCGGCCAGAGCTCGGCGAAATAACCGCGAAAATCCACGGTGAAGGCCTGCTCGATGCTGTCGAAGTCCAGGCTGAAGTGACAGATCAGCTGTTGGATCACCGCCCCTCGTAAACGATCGTCCGCCTTGCACAGCAGGCCGCGACTGGTGGCCAGTTGCGCGCCGGCCAGGGCATTCTGGTAATGACTCAGGTCGCTGCTGTTCTGGCAGTACAAGTCACCAATCTGACTGATGGCCGAAACGCCGAGCCCGATCAAATCGCAGTGACCGTGGGTGGTGTAGCCCTGGAAATTGCGTTGCAGGGTGCCCTCTTCCTGGGCGATGGCCAGTTCGTCGTCGGGCAGGGCGAAGTGGTCCATACCGATGTAGGTGTAGCCGGCGGCCGTCAACTGTTCGATGGTTTCCTGCAGCATCTGCAACTTGACGGCGGGGGCCGGCAGGTCTTCGCTGTTGATCCGCCGCTGGGGCAGGAAGCGTTCCGGCAGGTGGGCATAGTTGAATACGGACAGGCGGTCGGGTTGCAGGCTGATGACTTCGGCCACCGTGCGGGCGAAATGCTCGGGGGTCTGCTTGGGCAGGCCGTAGATCAGGTCAATGTTGATCGAGCGAAACTGCAGGGTGCGCGCGGCATCAATCACCGCGCGGGTCTCTTCCAGGCTTTGCAGGCGATTGACCGCCCGTTGCACCTCGGGGTCCAGGTCCTGCACGCCGATGCTCACACGGTTAAAGCCCAGTTCACGCAACAGGCCCATGGTGGCCCAGTCGGCTTCCCGTGGGTCGATCTCAATGCCGTAGTCGCCGGAATCGTCATCCAGCAGGTTGAAGTGTTGGCGCAGTTGCGCCATCAGTTGGCGCAATTCGTCGTGGCTGAGAAAGGTCGGGGTGCCGCCGCCAAAATGCAGCTGCTGCACCTGTTGGTGGGGGTCCAGGTGGCAGGCCACCAGTTGAATCTCCTGCTCCAGGCGCTGCAGGTAGGCCTGGGCGCGACCGCGGTCCTTGGTGATGACTTTGTTGCAGGCGCAGTAGTAGCAGATGTTCGCGCAGAACGGCACGTGCACATACAGCGACAGCGGGCGCACGGCCTTGCGGCTGTCGCGCAGGGCGTGCAGCAGGTCGAAGGTGCCGACCTGGCTGGTGAATTGTACGGCGGTGGGGTAGGAGGTGTAGCGCGGTCCTGCCAGGTCGTAGCGATGAATCAGATCAGTGTCCCAACGAATGGCGTCGAGCATGCGGGCGTTCCCCGGATTGGCTAGTGGGCCGAGTCTAGGGGCATGGCTGGGCGGTCATCTTGATTTGTATCAACGGGGAGCGGCGCTATGCCACATGGCCTTTTAGTGGCCCATCAGCCAGTGCTGATGGGGCCCGGGTAGGGTCCAGATACCGAACATAATCACCAGCAGGCCGCCGGCCATGCGCACACTGCGCTTGCGTAACAGCGCGGTGACGCGCTCCGCCGCCAGCCCGGTGGCGAGCAGTACCGGCCAGGTGCCGAGGCCAAAAGCGAGCATCAGCAACCCGCTGTCCACGGCGTTGCCCTGGCTGGCCGCCCACAACAAGGTGCTGTAGACCAGGCCGCACGGCAACCAGCCCCACAGCGCGCCCAGCAGCAGGGCGCGGGGCAGGCTGGACACCGGTAGCAAACGGTTGGCAAACGGCTGGATATGCCGCCACAGGCCGCGCCCGAGGCTTTCGATACGGGTCAGGCCGCTCCACCAGCCGGCCAGGTACAAGCCCATGCTGATCAGTAGCAGGCCGGCCAGGATGCGCATGAACATCGCCGCCGGGCTGTTGGCCACGGCCCAGCCGGCCAGGCCGATCAATACGCCGGCGGCGGCATAGCTGAGGATGCGTCCCAGGTTGTACGCCAGCAGCAGGCGAAACCGCCGGCTGCGCTGTTCCGGGGGGATGGCCAGGGTCAATGCGCCCATCAGGCCACCGCACATCCCCAGGCAATGGCCGCCGCCCAGCAGACCAAGGATCAGCGCGGAAACCAGCAGCGGCGCGAGGTCAAGCATGGGGCGGCGCCGGCTCGTCAGGCTTGGCCGGTGGCTGCGGGTGGCTGCTGGCCTCGTCGACAGCGGCCAGGTGCTTGGGATCCTGGTCGTCGAACAGCACGCTGTGGGCCGGCCCGTCGAGGTCGTCATACTGGCCGCTGTCCACCGCCCAGAAGAAGATGTAGATGGCGATGGCGACGATCAGCAGCGCCGCGGGAATCATTACGTAAAGAGCTGGCATCGCTACTCCATGCCCGCGCGGCTCAAGCCGGCAGCGGGCGGGGCTGTGGGGTGGTGCTCGCGGCACTGGCGCGCGGCAGGCGCGTCAGGCGCAGGGCGTTGAGCACCACGGTCAACGAACTGAGGGACATGCCGATCGCGGCCCAGATCGGCGTGATCCAACCGAGGGCGGCGAACGGCAACATCAGGCCATTGTACAGCCCGGCCCACAGCAGGTTTTCAATGATTACCCGGCGCGTACGCCGCGCCAGGCTGAACGCTTGCACCAGGGCATCCAGGCGGTTGGACAGCAGCACCGCATCGGCGCTGGTTTTTGCCAGGTCAGTGGCCGAGCCCATGGCCACGCTGATATCCGCCGCGGCCAATACCGGCACGTCATTCACGCCGTCACCAAGCATCAACACCTTGCGGCCTTCCTTGTGCAACTGTTGCAGCACTTGCAGCTTGTCATCCGGGCGCAGGCCGCCACGGGCTTCATCAATCCCCAATTCGGCGGCAACGCTGGCGACCATCGGCGAGCTGTCGCCCGATAGCAGCAAGGTGCGCCAGCCCCGCGCCTTGCACGCGGCCAGCAGTGCCGGCGCATCGCTGCGCAGGCGATCATCCAGGACAAACCAGGCCAGGGCGCCGCCAGTATCGCCCAGCAGCAGCCATTGGCCAGCGTCTTGCGGCGAATCGGGAATCGCGCAGCCGCTTAATTCACAGACGAAACCGGGCTGGCCGATCCGCAGCAGGCGTTCACCGACCCGACCTTCGAGCCCCAGGCCGGGGGTGCTGAGCACTTCATCAGCCGCCAGCGGGGCGCGGCCGAAAGCCCGGGCAATCGGGTGTTCGGAGCGGTTTTCGAGGGCGGCGGCCAGGGCCAGGGCCAAGTCGCTGCTCATGCTGCCCAGTGGCCGGATGGCACGCAGGGCCAGGCGGCCTTCGGTGAGGGTGCCTGTCTTGTCGAAAATCACTGTGTCGATCTGGTTCAAGCCTTCCAGCACATGGCCTCGGGTCAGCAACAGGCCGAGTTTGTGCAGGGTGCCGGTGGCGGCAGTCAAGGCGGTGGGGGTTGCCAGGGACAAGGCGCATGGGCAAGTCGCCACCAGCATTGCCAGGACAATCCAGAACGCCCGCGAGGGGTCCAGTTCCCACCACAGCAGGCCAATCACGGCGGCGGCGATCAGCGAGCAAAGCAGGAACCATTGCGCGGCGCGGTCGGCGATCTCGGCCAGGCGTGGCTTTTCGGCCTGGGCCCGCTCCAGCAGGCGCACGATGGCCGACAGGCGGGTGTCATGGCCCAGGGCGCGCACTTCCACGGTCAGCGCGCCTTCGACGTTGAGAGTGCCGGCGGTGACGCTATCGCCGGCTTGTCGCGGTTGTGGCAGGTATTCGCCGGTGAGCAGGGATTCATCAATGCTCGACTGGCCATCCAGGATCACCCCGTCAGCCGTCAGGATCGCACCCGGATGCACCAGCACCCGGTCGCCCAGGGCCAATTCGGTGAGCAGGATGCGTTCGCTCTGGCCATCGCCTTTGAGGCGCAGGCACGAGGCCGGCAGCAGGTTGACCAGTTGGGCAGTGGCGGCGGCGGTGCGTTCTCGGGCGCGGCGCTCCAGGTAGCGCCCGGCCAGCAGGAACAGGGCGAACATGCCTACGGCATCGAAATACAACTCGCCCACCCCCGTGATGGCGGTCCAGATGCCCGCCAGGTAAGCGCCGCCAATGGCCAATGACACCGAGACATCCATGGTCAGGTGGCGGGTGCGCAAGTCGCGCATGGCGCCCTTGAAAAACGGCGCGCAGCTGTAGAACACAATGGGGGTGGTCAGAAACAGCGCGACCCAGCGCAGGATCACGTGCAGCTCGGGGCTCAGGTCGATATTGAATTCCGGCCAGGTGGCCATGGTGGCCATCATCGCCTGGAACCACAGCAAGCCGGCGACCCCCAGTTGGCGCAGGGCCAGGCGGTTTTCGCTGGCCAGTTGTTCGGCGGCGCGGTCGGCCTGATACGGGTGAGCGGCGTAGCCAATCTGGCGCAGTTCGCTGAGCACCTGGCTCAACGGCAATTGCGCGTCGGCCCAGCGCACATGCAAGCGATGGTTGGACAGGTTCAGCCGCGCCTCGGCCACGGCGGGCAGGCTGCGCAGGTGTTTTTCGATCAACCAGCCACAGGCGGCGCAACTGATGCCTTCCATCAACAGGGTGGCTTCGGCCAGGTCGCCGTCGTGGCGCACGAAGGGCTTTTGCACATCGGCGCGGTCGTACAGCGCCAATTCGTCGACCAGTTGCACCGGCAAGGCTTCGGGGTTGGCCGAGGCTTCACTGCGGTGCTGGTAGTAGCTTTCCAGGCCGCCCGCGACAATTGCCTCGGCCACCGCCTGGCAACCCGGGCAGCAGAGCTCGCGGGGCTCGCCGAGGATCACCGCGGTGAAGCGGCTGCCGGGCGGGACGGGGAGGGCGCAGTGGTAGCAGGGGGTTGGGGTGGTCATGGCTTTGGATCTGTGTGGGCAGGGAGGGCCTCATCGCGGGCAAGCCCGCTCTATCTGTAGGAGCAGGCTTGTCCGCGATGCGCGAAGAGCAGGCTTTCAGTTCTTCAGGTCTTCAGCACCCTGCAACGGCTCGTCACCCAACTTCAAGTCGGTGCCATGGCTGACTTCTTCCTCTTCAAACATACGCCAGGTACGGTCGCCTTCGACCCCCAGCAGTTCGACGAAGCGGCGGCCTTCGACCTTGTCAGTCACCTGGCCGATATAACGCCCCGGCTCGCTCTGGCTGCGGGTGAGCACGACCTTGCGGTCTTTCTCCGGCTGGGTCGGCGAAATCAGGTTCAGTTCCAGAGTGGTCGGCCCGCTGTTGCCCGTGAGAAACAGCTCCACTTCCCCGGTCAGTTCATCCAGGTGCAGGGTGGCGCGCATTTGCAGGGTCTGGGCCAGCAATTCGCGGTCCAGGGAGCGGTTGATGCCTTTGCCGGCCTCGTAGTAGTTGTCGTTGACCAGGTTGTCCGGGTTGTTCACCGCGATGGTCACCATGGACAAGGTCAACGTCACCGAGCAGGCCAGGATGGCAATGATGATCCAGGGCCAGAGGTGCTTGTACCAGGGGCTTGCGGCAGTTGCTACGGGCATTGTTCTGCTCTCTTTTAACGAATTTGTGGGCCGATGAATCGGCTCTTGGCTTCAACGTGGACGCTTTCATCGTCAGCATCCTTGAGGATGAATTTCACCTCGTTGGTGCTCGATGGCATTTGTTCCGGCGCGCTCGACAGCTCCACCGGCATGGTGAAGATTTCCCCGGCGGGGACCTTGATTTCGCGCTTGCCTTGTAGCTTGAGGTCCGGCAGGCCGCTGGCGTCCAGCACGTAGGTGTGATCGCGCTGGTCCTTGTTCATGATTTTCAGGCTGTAGACGTTCTCGATCCGCCCTTCGGCGTTTTCGCGGTACAGCACGCGGTCCTTGCTGACGTCGAAACCCACCAGCGAACGCATGAAGAACGCCGTGGCCAGCAGGGTGATCATCGCCAGCAGCACCAGCGCATAGCCGATCAGGCGCGGACGCAACTTGTGGGTCTTTTGCCCCGACAGGTTATGTTCGGTGGTGTAGCTGATCAACCCACGAGGGTAGTCCATCTTGTCCATGATCGTGTCGCAAGCGTCGATACAGGCCGCGCAGCCAATGCACTCAATCTGCAGGCCGTCACGGATGTCGATCCCGGTGGGGCAGACCTGTACGCACATGGTGCAGTCGATGCAATCCCCCAGGCCCAGGGCCTTGTAGTCCACGCCTTTCTTGCGTGGGCCACGTACTTCGCCGCGACGCGGATCGTAGGAAACGATCAGGGTGTCTTTGTCGAACATCACGCTCTGGAAGCGCGCATACGGACACATGTAGATGCACACTTGCTCACGCAGCCAGCCGGCGTTGCCGTAAGTGGCAAGGGTGAAGAAGCCAACCCAGAAGTACGACCAGCCATCGGCCTGGCCGGTGAAGAACTCGAAGACCAGTTCGCGAATCGGCGAGAAGTAGCCGACAAAGGTCATGCCGGTGACAAAACCGATCAGCAGCCACAGCGTGTGCTTGCTGAGTTTACGCAGGAGCTTGTTGGCGCTCATCGGCGCCTTGTCCAGCTTGATCCGCTGGTTGCGATCGCCTTCGGTGACCTTTTCGCACCACATGTAGATCCAGGTCCACACGCTTTGCGGGCAGGTGTAGCCGCACCAGATACGCCCAGCGTACACGGTGATAAAGAACAGGCCGAACGCCGAGATTATCAGGATGCCCGACAGCAGGATGAAGTCCTGGGGCCAGAATGTCGCACCGAAAATGAAGAATTTGCGCTCTGGCAGGTTCCACCAGACGGCCTGGTGTCCGCCCCAGTTCAGCCATACCGTACCGAAGTACAGCAGGAACAGGCCAGCACCGCCGAGCATCCGCAGATTGCGGAACATCCCGGTGAAGGCTCGAGTGTAGATTTTCTCCCGCGAGGCGTAGAGATCGACAGTGTTGCTGGTTTTTTTGGCAGGCGGGGTAACGTCGTGTACCGGAATCTGATCGCTCATCATTGCATCCCACGGCAGTGGAGATTTGCCTCGGCCAGTACGTGCCAACCGGGGTCAAAATAGGGGTCTAGCAGTGGCGCAATGATACGCCTGTAGTACGGGTGAACGGGTGCGACCTTTGGTCGCGTTGGGGGAAATCAATTGATGGTGTACGTGACTTGAATCAATTGACAGGAGGAGTATGGACGGTTTTTCAGGGCTCGAAGGTCATTCGTCCCACGGGTTGATCAGTTTCACGCCGCTGCTTTGGAAGTCGGCGACATTGCGGGTGACCACGGTCAGGCCATGAACCAGAGCGGTTGCGGCGATCAGCGCATCACCTTCGTTAGCGCGATCTGGCACATGCAGGCTGGCGCAGCGCAAGGCCACGGCAGCGTCAATTGGCAGGATCCTGGCATCGAAGGCCGGCATGACATGGCGTTTGAGCCAGGTGCGCAAGACCTTGCCCTGCGCGGGGTCACGGCGTTCCATTCGCAGCACCCCAGTCTCCAGTTCCTTCAAGGTAATCGCCGAAATATACAGGCGTGGCGCAGCGACGGTTTTGGCCCACGCCACCACATTTTTGTCGGCTTGGGGTTTGCGTAACTCGGAAATGACATTGGTATCGAGCAGATACATCAAGAGAGGTCCACGGGTCGATGGATAATGACGGCACGTTCGGTTTCAAACTCGATATCCGCCGCTTCGGGCATCACCAACAGGTCAACAATATCGGCGTTGATGCCTGTCAATTTTTGGTAGTCCTCAATACTTAGCAGCACATGAGCAGGCTTGCCTCGGTCGGTAATAAAAACCGGTCCTTGGCGCGCGGCTTTTTTGGCACCGCTTGTGTCTTGGTTGAATTTGCGGCTGGAGATTGTCGTGATAGTCATGGGGCGCCTCCCAGCGGGATGGGGGAATGTAGTTACGTTACTACGGCGCAGTTGCAAGCTACAAGCAGTCGATGCGCTTCACTGGAAACAAAAAAAGCCCCGTCAGCATGCGCTATACGGGGCTTTCTCTTGCGGCTTGCAGCTTACTTCTGTTCTTGCTGCTCTTGCTGCTCTTTGTGCGACAGGCTGTAAACATACGCCGCCAGCAAGTGCACCTTGTCGTTACCTTGCAGTTGCTCCTGCGCAGGCATCTGGCCCTGGCGGCCGTAACGGATGGTCTGCTGCAGTTGGGCGAAGCTGGAACCGTAGATGAACGCGCCCGGGTGGGTCAGGTCAGGTGCGCCCATCGCTGGCGTACCTTTACCGGCCGGGCCGTGGCAGGCCACGCAGTTGGCGGCGAAGAGTTTCTCGCCGTTAGCCACGTCGGCCTTGGCGCCTTCCGGCAGCTTGCGGCCATCGAGGTTGGTCAGCACAAAGCCGGCCACGTCGGCCACGCCTTGTTCGCCGATGACTTCAGACCAGCCCGGCATCACCGCATGGCGACCGGCCATGATGGTGGCCTTGATGGTCTCCGGCTCGCCGCCCCAGCGCCAGTCGGCGTCGGTCAGGTTGGGAAAGCCGTAGGCGCCCTTGGCGTCGGAGCCGTGGCAGACCGAGCAGTTGGAGGCGAACAGGCGGCCACCCATCTTCAGGGCTTGCGGGTCCTTGGCTACTTCCTCAATGGGCATGGCTGCAAATTTGGCGAAGATCGGCCCAAACTTGGCGTCCGAGCGTGCCATTTCCTTTTCCCACTCGTGCACGCCGGTCCAGCCGCTCTGGCCGTTGGCGAATGGGGTTTGCTTGTCGTTATCCAGGTAGGCATAGCCCGGCAGCAGGCCTTTCCAGTTGCCCAGGCCCGGGTATAGCACCAGGTAACCCAGGGCAAACACGATGGTGCCGACGAACAGCATGAACCACCACTTTGGCAGTGGGTTGTCGTATTCCTCGATGCCATCGAACGAGTGGCCAACTGTCTCGTCCGTTTGCTCGGCGCGCTGGCCCTTGCGGGTCGACAGCAGCAGCCAGGTCAGGGCAAAAATGGTACCCAGACTGAGGACTGTGACGTACAGACTCCAGAACGTAGTCATTCTTTGTTACTCCTAGAAGCTTGCTCGACGTGCTTGATGGCTTCGGGATCATCCGCAAAAGGCAGCAAGGTCGCGTCTTCAAACTCTGACTTGCGCTTGGGGCTGAATACCCACAACGCCAGGCCGATAAAGGCCACCATCACGACAACGGTGCCCAGGCCTCGAATCATCCCGATATCCATTCAGATCACCGTTTGCTTTTGATGATGGTGCCCAGGCCTTGCAGGTAGGCCACCAGCGCGTCCATTTCGGTCTTGCCCTTGACGGCTGCCTCGGCACCGGCGATGTCTTCGTCGGTGTAAGGCACGCCGAGGGTGCGCAAGACTTCCATTTTCTTGGCGGTGTCTTTGCCGTCGAGCTTGTTTTCCACGAGGAACGGGTACGCCGGCATTTTCGACTCGGGCACTACGTTGCGCGGGTTGTACAAGTGCGCACGCTGCCAGTCATCGGAGTAACGACCGCCAACACGGGCCAGGTCCGGACCGGTACGCTTGGAACCCCACAGGAACGGGTGGTCCCATACGCTTTCACCGGCGACCGAGTAGTGGCCGTAGCGTTCGGTTTCGGCACGGAACGGGCGGATCATCTGCGAGTGGCAGCCGACGCAGCCGTTGGCGATGTAGATATCGCGGCCTTCCAGTTCAAGGGCGGTACGCGGCTTCATGCCTTCGACCGGCTTGTTGGTCACGTCCTGGAAAAACAGCGGAACGATCTGGGTCAGGCCGCCGATACTCACGGCGATGACCATGAAGAAGGCCAGCAGGCCGATATTCTTCTCGACTACTTCGTGCTTCATCAGTGAGCTCCCACGACGGCGATCTTGGTGGCGGCTTCAGCCTCTACAGGGTTGGAAGCACGCACGGTGCGCCATACGTTGTAGGCCATGAACAGCATGCCGCTGGCAAAGAACGCACCACCGAGGGCGCGGACGATGAAACCAGGATGGCTGGCTTGCAGCGCTTCGACGAAGGAATAGGTGAGGGTGCCGTCGTCGTTGATCGCACGCCACATCAGGCCCTGGGTGATGCCGTTGACCCACATCGAGGCGATGTAGAGCACGGTGCCGATAGTGGCCAGCCAGAAGTGGGTGTTGATCAGGCTGGTGCTGTGCATCTGCGCCCGGCCATACAGCTTGGGAATCATGTGGTACAGCGCGCCGATGGAAATCATCGCTACCCAGCCGAGAGCGCCGGCGTGTACGTGGCCGATGGTCCAGTCGGTGTAGTGGGACAGCGAGTTGACGGTCTTGATGGCCATCATCGGGCCTTCGAAGGTCGACATGCCGTAGAACGCCAGCGACACCACCAGAAAGCGCAGGATCGGGTCGGTGCGCAGCTTATGCCAGGCGCCCGACAGGGTCATCATGCCGTTGATCATGCCGCCCCAGCTCGGAGCCAGCAGGATGATCGACATGGCCATGCCCAGGGACTGTGCCCAATCTGGCAGTGCGGTGTAGTGCAGGTGGTGCGGACCGGCCCAGATATACAGGGTGATCAGTGCCCAGAAGTGCACGATGGACAGGCGATAGGAGTAGATCGGACGCTCGGCCTGTTTCGGCACGAAGTAGTACATCATCCCCAGAAAGCCCGTGGTCAGGAAGAACCCTACGGCGTTGTGGCCGTACCACCACTGGATCATCGCATCGGTCGCACCGGCGTAGGCCGAGTAGGACTTGAAGAAACTCACCGGCAACGAGGCGTGGTTGACGATGTGCAGCATCGCCGTCACGACGATGAATGCGCCGTAGAACCAGTTGCCAACGTAGATGTGCTTGGTCTTGCGCTTGACGATGGTGCCAAAGAACACGATGCCATAGGTCACCCAGACGATCGCCAGAAGGATGGCAAGGGGCCATTCCAATTCCGCGTATTCCTTGGTGGTGGTGAAGCCCATTGGCAGGGTGATGATGGCGCCCACGATAACCGCTTGCCAGCCCCAGAAGGTGAAGGCGGCGAGACCGTCGGAAATCAGTCGCGTCTGGCAGGTTCGCTGCACGACATAGTAGGAAGTGGCAAACAGTGCACATCCGCCGAAGGCGAAGATCACCAGGTTGGTGTGCAGCGGGCGTAGGCGTCCAAACGTCGTCCATGGCAGGTCGAAGTTCAACTCCGGCCAGACCAGTTGCGAGGCGATGAAGACACCGAGCCCCATGCCAAGGATCCCCCAGACCACCGTCATGATGGCGAACTGGCGGACTACCTTATAGTTATAAGCAGTCGGACTGATTGCTGTGCTCATTCTAAGGTTCCACGGTTTAGGTGTTTTATTAGGATAAAAATCGGTCGCAAGTATGGAGAAAGCGGGGTGCCATTGCAACGTAACGCTGACCTGCGTCAATGCTTTACAAACCAGATTCTGCGCCCTTTCCATGTTTGGCGTAAGGACAAAATCAAAAATGAAAAGCTGACGGGTCGGACAGGAATTTTGCAGGGGTGCAGGCACTTGCGCGCAGGTCTGAGCAAACAAGCTGACGCAGTGACGAATGGTCAATGGCGTGACAGCCGGTAACTGTCAGCCTTTGCGCCTGTCACCTTGCTTGAATGTCAGACTCATCGCGTGCAAGTCGGTCTGCGACCGCTCAACACCGGTCTACTGTCGGAACAAGCGTAGACCCGAATGGCGGGAGGGGAAAGGTGTGCTTTAGAAGGGTGCGACAATGGGGCGCAGGGGGCAGCGGTGAGTGGCAAGTCTGGAGCGGGAGAGGGGGAGGGCTGCAAGAGCCGAGTTGAGAGCTCTTCTCTTGCAGCTTGTAGCGTGCAGCTTACTTCTGCTCTTTCTGCGACAGGCTGTAGACGTAGGCCGCCAGCAGGTGGACCTTGTCGTTGCCTTGCAGTGCTTCCTGTGCCGGCATCTGGCCTTGGCGACCGTGACGGATGGTCTGTTGCAACTGCGCCAGGCTGGTGCCGTAGATGAAGCCGGCAGGTTGCGTCAGGTTCGGCGCGCCCATGGCTTCTACGCCGTGGCCCTCTGGGCCGTGGCAGGCCACGCAAGTGGTGCTGAACGCTTGCTGGCCGGCGGCCAGGTCAACCTTGCTGTCAGCCGGCAGTGGCAACTTGGCCAGGTCGTGGCGTACATAGGCAGCGACGTTTTTCACACCGTCTTCGCCCAGCACTTCACCCCAGGCCGGCATTGCAGCGTGGCGACCGTTCATGATGGTCAGCTTGATTGCATCCGCCGAACCACCCCAGCGCCAGTTGTCGTCCGCCAGGTTCGGGAAGCCGTAGGCGCCCTTGGCATCGGAACCGTGGCACACCGCGCAGTTGGAGGCAAACAGGCGACCGCCCATTTTCAGCGCTTGTGGGTCTTTGGCGACCTCTTCCACGGGCATGGCTGCGAATTTGGCGAAGATCGGCCCGAACTTGGCGTCGGCCTTGGCCATTTCCTTGTCCCATTCCTTGGTCTGGGTCCAGCCGTCTTCATAGCCCGGCAAGACGCCTTTCCAGTTGCCCAGGCCCGGATAGAGGATCAGGTAGCCGACGGCAAATACCAGGGTGCCGGCGAACAACAGGAACCACCATTGGGGCAGAGGGTTGTCGTACTCCTCAATCCCGTCGAAGGCGTGGCCCATGGTCTGGTCGACGCTGCCCTTGGTCTCGCCCTTGCGGGTGCCGAACAACAGCCAGGTCAGGCCGATCAGGCTGCCGAGGGTCAGTACACAGATCCATGTACTCCAAAAGGTAGTCATGGCCGAATGCTCCTTGTTACAGGCTCTTCTTGAGCGTCGGATGGGGTGCCGGTGGCGTCAGGCTTAGGCTCATCGGCAAATGGCAGCAGGCAGGCCTCGGCGAACTCCGGGTTGCGCTTGGAGTTGAACACCCACAGCGACAGGCCGATGAAGGCAATTGCCACCACCAGCGTGCCGAGGCCGCGGATCATTCCGGTATCCAGTTCAAAACCCATGGTTCACCTCTTGCTCTTGATTGCAGTGCCGAGCACTTGCAGGTAGGAGACCAGAGCGTCCATTTCGGTCTTGCCCTTGAGGCTGTCCACGGCGGCGGTGATGTCCGCGTCGGTGTACGGCACGCCGAGGGTGCGCATGACCTTGAGCTTGGTTTCGGTGTGGCTGCTGTCGACCTGGGCGGTGACCAGCCATGGATAGGCCGGCATCTTCGACTCAGGCACGACGTTGCGCGGGTTGTACAAGTGCGCGCGGTGCCAGTCGTCGGAGTAGCGTGCACCTACCCGGGCCAGGTCCGGACCGGTACGCTTGGAGCCCCACAGGAACGGGTGGTCCCACACGCTTTCGCCGGCGACCGAGTAGTGGCCGTAGCGTTCGGTCTCGGCGCGGAACGGCCGGATCATTTGCGAGTGGCACTGTACGCAGCCTTCGCGGATGTAGATGTCACGGCCTTCCAGTTGCAGCGCGGTGTAGGGCTTCATGCCTTCGACCGGCTTGTTGGTGACGTCCTGGAAGAACAGCGGGACGATCTGCGTCAGGCCACCGATACTCACGGCAAGCACCATCAGCAGCATCAGCAGGCCGACGTTCTTTTCAATCGTTTCGTGTTTCATCATCGACTCCTCAGGCCATCTGCGCCGCAGCGGCTACTTCGGCAGGTTGTGCCGAACGCACGGTGCGCCAAGTGTTGTAAGCCATCAGGAACATGCCGCTGAGGAAGATCGCACCACCCACCAAACGCACGATGAAGCCTGGGTGGCTGGCCACCAGGGTTTCGACGAAGGAGTAGGTCAAGGTGCCGTCTTCGTTGACTGCACGCCACATCAGGCCCTGGGCAATGCCGTTGACCCACATCGAAGCGATGTAGAGCACGGTGCCGATAGTGGCCAGCCAGAAGTGCGCGTTGATCAGGCCGAGGCTATACATCTGCTCGCGACCGAAGACTTTCGGGATCATGTGGTACAGCGCGCCGATGGAAATCATCGCCACCCAACCCAGAGCGCCGGCGTGTACGTGGCCGATGGTCCAGTCGGTGTAGTGGGACAGGGCGTTGACCGTCTTGATCGCCATCATCGGACCTTCAAAGGTCGACATGCCGTAGAACGCCAGCGATACAACGAGGAAGCGCAGGATCGGGTCGCTGCGCAGCTTATGCCAGGCGCCCGAGAGGGTCATCATGCCGTTGATCATGCCGCCCCAGCTTGGCGCCAGCAGAACCAGCGACATCACCATGCCCAGGGACTGTGCCCAGTCCGGCAGCGCGGTGTAGTGCAAGTGGTGAGGACCGGCCCAGATGTACAGGGTGATCAGTGCCCAGAAGTGCACGATGGACAAGCGATAGGAGTAAACCGGACGCTCGGCCTGTTTCGGCACGAAGTAGTACATCATCCCCAGGAAGCCTGCGGTGAGGAAGAAACCTACGGCGTTATGGCCGTACCACCACTGCACCATGGCATCCGTCGCACCGCCGTACAGCGAGTAGGACTTGGTCAGGCTGACCGGGATTTCCAGGTTGTTGACGATATGCAGGATCGCTACGGTGATGATGAACGCACCGAAGAACCAGTTACCGACGTAGATGTGCTTGGTGTTGCGCTTGGCCACGGTGCCGAAGAACACGATGGCATAGGCGACCCAGACAATGGTGATCAGGATGTCGATCGGCCATTCCAGCTCGGCGTATTCCTTGGAACTGGTATAGCCCAGTGGCAAGCTGATTGCCGCCAGCAGGATCACCAATTGCCAGCCCCAGAAGCAGAACGCGGCGACTTTCGGCGCGAACAGCTGGGTCTGGCAGGTGCGTTGCACCGCGTAGAAGGAGCTGGCAAACAGCGCGCAGCCACCAAACGCGAAAATCACCGCGTTGGTGTGCAGTGGGCGCAATCGACCGAAACTGGTCCAAGGCAGGTTGAAGTTGAGTTCGGGCCATACCAACTGGGCGGCGAGAAAAACCCCGAGCCCCATGCCGACGATGCCCCACACCACCGTCATAATGGCGAATTGGCGGACCACCTTGTAGTTATAGGCGGTACTTAAAGTAGTGTTCATGGTTCCCCATCCACGGTTCAACCCAAGCAGATGCAGCACTTGGGCTGGAGTTATAGGCAGACTAAAAAGCGAGGCAAGCATGGGCAAAGAGCACAAGGCCAGTATTGACGGGGATCAATGGGCGCAGTGTGTGGGTGAATACGGTTGGTTGTGGAATGCAGCCACGCGCGAGGGCGCTGGCCCATCACCCACGCTGATCCTGGCCCACGGTGCTGGCGCGCCGATGGACTCCGGCTTTATGGACGACATGGCTGCACGCCTTGCCGGGCATGGCGTGAACGTATTGCGCTTCGAGTTTCCCTACATGGCCCAGCGCCGCGTGGACGGGGGCAGGCGCCCACCGAATCCGGCTCCAAAGCTGCTGGAATGCTGGCGCGAGGTATATGCCCAGGTGCGACGTCATGTCGCTGGGCCTTTGGCTATTGGCGGCAAGTCCATGGGCGGGCGGATGGCCAGTTTATTGGCCGATGAATTGGCGGCTGATGCACTGGTGTGTCTGGGGTATCCGTTCTACGCGGTGGGCAAGCCAGAGAAGCCACGGGTCGAGCATCTGGCCGGGCTGAAGACCCCGACCTTGATTGTGCAGGGCGAACGCGATGCGCTGGGCAATCGGGCGGCGGTGGAGGGGTATGTGCTGTCGCCGAGCATCGAGGTGATGTGGCTGGTGGCGGGGGATCATGATTTGAAGCCGTTGAAGGCTTCGGGGTTTAGTCATGCGCAGCATTTGGAGGCTGCGGCGGGGAAGGTGGCAGGGTTTCTCGGCGCCTGTTAGGGCCTCATCGCGAGCAAGCTCGCTCCCACATTTTGAATGGATTCACAAATCAAAGTGTGGGAGCGAGCTTGCTCGCGATAGGGCTAGATCAGGCAGTCAATCCCTAGCGGTTAAACCGCTCCACCAGCGAATACTGCGTATTCGCCGTATGCGTCAGCTCTTCACTCAACTGCGCCGAGTTCAACGCCTGCTCCGAAGTCTGGTCCGCCAACAGCGCAATGGTGCTGATATTGCGGCTGATCTCTTCGGCCACCGAGCTTTGCTCCTCGGTCGCGGCGGCGATCTGGGTGGTCATGTCGGTAATATGCGCCACCGCCTCACTGATCCCCACCAGCGCCGCATCAGCCTCCATCACCCGTGCCACGCCTTCTTCAGCCTGGCGATGCCCGGCATCCATGGTCTGCACGGCGGTGCTGGCGGTCTGTTGCAGCTTGGCGATCAGGGCATGGATCTGCCCGGTGGATTCGCTGGTGCGTTGCGCCAGCTGCCGCACTTCATCGGCCACCACCGCAAACCCACGGCCCATCTCACCGGCACGCGCCGCTTCGATGGCGGCGTTGAGGGCCAGCAGGTTGGTCTGGTCGGCAATGCCTTTGATCACATCCACCACGCCGCCGATTTCGTCGCTGTCCTTGGCCAGTTGGGTCACGGTTGTCCCGGTCTCTCCAACCACCACCGACAGGCGCTGGATGGCTTCGCGGGTTTCCCCGGCAATGTCCCGGCCACGGCTGGTCAGGCGATTGGCTTCCTGGGTCGCATCGGCCGTGCGCTGTACATGGCTGGCGACTTCCTGGGTGGTAGCAGCCATCTGATTGACGGCGGTGGCCACCTGCTCGGTCTCGACGCGCTGGCGTTCCAGGCCGGTTGAGCTGTTGTGGGCCAGGGTGTTGGACTGGCGCGCTTGGTCGTTGAGGTGTTCGGCGGTGTCCTGCAAACGGGTCAGGCAGGTCTTCAGGCGGGCTTCCTGGCTGAGGATCGACATCTCCAGTCGCGCCTGCGCGCCACGGCTGTCGGTGTACATCTGAGCAATCAGCGGGTCGGAGGTGGTCTGTTCGGCCAGGCGCAGCAGGCGCTTGAGGCCGCGCTGCTGCCAGCTCAGGCCGAGCAGGCCCAGGGGCACCGACAAGGCGGCGGCCAGGGCAAAACCCCAGTGGGAGTCGAACCAGACGCCGATCAGGAAGCTCAATTGGCTGACCAGGATAAACGGCAGCCAGTCCTGCAGTACCGGCAACCATTTATCGCTGCGCGGGATGGCCGACTTGCCCTGGTTGATTCGTTGGTACAGCGCTTCGGCACGGCGGATCTGCTCGGCGGTCGGCTTGACCCGCACCGATTCGTAGCCGATCACCTGTTCGCCGTCGAACACCGGGGTCACGTAGGCGTTGACCCAGTAGTGATCGCCGGTCTTGCAGCGGTTCTTAACGATGCCCATCCATGGCAAGCCTTGTTTGAGCGTCGTCCACATATGCGCGAACACGGCCGCCGGCACATCCGGGTGGCGAACCAGGTTGTGCGGGGCGCGCATCAGTTCATCCCGGGAAAACCCACTGATCTCGACAAACGCATCGTTGCAGTAAGTGATCACGCCTTTGGCATCGGTCGTGGAGATCAACCGTTGTTGAGCGGGGAAGGTGCGTTCGCGCTGGGTAACGGGTTGGTTATTACGCATGATTGATCAATCCGCAAGGCTTTGACAGGTTGTCGGCCCCGGCGGGCTTTTATTTAACTTATTTTTGCAATAATCAGCGGGTTTCTATCGGGTGCCCAGGATGTCCATCGCCATGCGCTGGTGGATGGTGGTCCGTGCGTAATCGCGAACGAATGCCGAGCGGTCGGTGGGCTCGAGCTTGAGTCGAGCCAGTGCGGCGATGGCGGACTCCACATCTGCCGGGGCAAACACCGAAGCGTTGGCGATATGGGTAGTGGCGAAGTGTTTTGAGTAGCCTTCCAGGCCTGCCAGGATCGGCTTGCCGGTGGCGGCGTATTCGAACAACTTGGAAGGAATGACCTTGAGGAACGCCTTGAATGTATTGAGGTGCAAAAAAAGCACATCAGCCTGGTCATAGTGAGTGATGAGCTGGGCGCGGGGTGTCGGTGCAATCAGTTCGACATTCGTGATCTGCCGGCTTTGCAGTTCATCCCGCAACTTTTGTAGCGTGCCGCCATGGCCGATCACGAAGAAGCGCGCCCTGTCAGCCAAGCGTTCAGCCAACTGCGGGATGATTTTTTCCAGGCCCTGGCCTGCGCCGATATTGCCGGCATAGACAATTTTCAGGCGATCGGCAGGTGCGCAGGGGGTGTCCTGTTGGAGTGCTGGCTGGCAGAAGAGGGCGTCAATGCCATTGGTGAAGGTGGAAAACGTCTTATGCGGGTAGCGCTCGACGAAGTAACTGAGAAATCCCGGTGACACCAGGTTGATCCGCGATGCCTGGTTTATCGTAAGCTGTTCGACCACGCAAAACAGCCGGGCCAGGCACTTGCCCATAACGCCGGGGAACAGGTCGGGCAATACATCGACGAAAATATCGCGGATATCCAGATAGAGCGGCGTCTTGCGTGCGCTGGCGATAGACGCCGCCAGGGCGGCGGTCATCAGCCGCGAGGAGGAGGCGAGGATCAAGTCGTACTCTTTGCCCTTTATCGCTTTGCGCACCCCATGGGCATAGGCAACAAACCCCCAGGCCTGATCGCGGAAGTTCCTGGGGTGCTTGGGCAGGGCTATGCGCGTAATACAAAGCCCTGGCCGCTGTTGGGCATCGCTGTCTACCGTGCAAGAGGTGGCATAGCGGTTGGGATGAGTGGTGAGCAAGTCGATCTGCACCTCGTCGCCCGGGTGCGCCAGCAGGGCCTCGACCATCGCTTCGACTCGGAATGCCGCCAGGTCAGGCGGGTAATAGAAGCTCAGTAGCAGAATTCGTATGGTCATGGATGGCCCTGGTCCTTGCCTGCCAACCGGTGGTACAGCCCCACCAGTTCGGCTTCTTGCTGTTCCCAGTTCAAATATCTGGCGGCAATCAGGGTATTGCCGGCATACCTGCGGCGTAACGCGGGATCACCCAGCAGGCGGGTGAGGGCTGTTTGCAGTTGCACGTCGTCACCCGCCGGTACCAGCAGCCCGATGTCATGGGCTCTGACAATCCGGCGAATTTCCGGGAAGTCCGTGGCGATCACCGGCAGCCCGGCGATCACGTACTCGAACAATTTGTTGGAGTCGGTGGTGAAGTGGTTCAGGCAGGTGTTTTCGATGGGTTGCACACCAATGTCGGCCGACGCGGTGTAGCTGGGCAAATCCGCCAGGGGCACCACCGGGATAAAATGCACCCGTTCGGCCAGGCCCAGTTCATTGCATAACGTCATTAACGGCACGCAGAGCTTGCCGCCGCCGATCAGCACGAAATAGGCATCCGGTACCCTTGCCGCTACCCGCAACAGCCGTTCCAGCCCGCGTCCCTGCTGCAATCCTCCCTGATAAACGATGATCGGCCAGGGCTGCAACAGCCCCAGTTCGTTGCGGATCCGTTGCGTCGGCGGGCTGTTGCTGAACCGGGGGCGATTCTGCAGCACCTGCGGGCGGGCAATCGCGTATGCCCGGGCAAAGAACTTCGCCCGCGTCTCGGTGGTGGTGATGTTGCCGTCAGTCCTGGGCATCAGCGTGCGCTCGATCAGCGCTACCCACTTGCGGTAGCGCCCGTAACCTTCGCGGCTGGTGCTGAGCTCATGGGCGTCGTACACCAGCTTGGCGCCACTGAGCCGGGCGGCGAGCCAGGCGCTGGGCAGGGTATTGACGTCATGGGCATGGATCACCGTGGCGCGGTGCCCGGCAATGCGCGCTATCAGGCCGATATGGATCCACAGCCGGGCAACTACGCGCAGGACGGTCATTGGGTTGCCAGCAGCCGACGCGCTCGGCGATTGTTGCGCTTTGACACGGCGCCATCGCCATAACGGACGTCGTGCGACTCGAACTACCCGGGTGCCATCCATGAGGGTTTCCTTACTACGGGTCACGCCGGGAGTATGCAGCGCGAATACCGTGACTAGATAACCAGCCGACTGAAGGGTCTGGGCTTGTTTCAATACCCGGGCGTCATTGCGGAATTCGTTCCATACGAGCATGGCAATACGAGTCACGGGAACCCTCTCCTGTTCGGCTAGTTGAGAATCAATGGGCGAAGAACAGGGCATTGATTTTCTGCTGATGGTTTTTCAGATAAATAGCGTCCTCAATCATCGACTTGAGCCGGGCGAGACTTTGCCGGACCAGAATCAACGAGATAAGGGCGATATAGATGGGGGTAGGGGTCATGTAAAGAAAGTCCATGACCATAAAGGCAAATGTTCCCAGGAAACCCAGGGAGGACAGGGCATTGAGCAGCGCATGATGGTGGCGCTGCACAATTGAACGGATGCGGTCTTTGCGGTTGTATAAAACGATGATCAGTGTCGTGACGACCGCAATGTAAGTAAGGGCAATGGTCAGTAACGCGGGGTAGATGTAAAGGAGTGCGCTGAGGGTAATTGTCACGAAGCTGGCCGCTGACAAACCTCGGGTGAACCTGGAAAACGCCAGTACCGCCAACGGTCGCTGATGACTCAAGCTGTGGGACTTTTGGTTGTGCTTCATCAGTTGGTAGGCGCCTGTTCTGGAATAGCGCGACGCAATCAGCTCGGACAGTAAGTACAAGCCATAAAACAGAGCGGTCAATAAACTAAGGCCGATAATCAGCCAGGGCTTGCTGAATGACTTGAGGGCCGGGGGTAAATACTCGGGTATCGACTCGGAGCCCAACAGGATGAGTATTTTGATCGGCAACAGGAAGGTCACGATCAATAGGCCTTGCGCGCAGAAGTGGGCGGTATGGGCGGTGAAGGTGGCGGTCGGAGTAACCCGCATGAATTTACGAGCCAATGACATGCACCAGCCCAGAGTCGATAGCAGGGTGATCTGTAATGTCGACGCTTTCTCGATGGTCATTTGAGTCTCGTATGAGGTTGAGTTCAGCCTGTGATATCTGCAGCGTGTCGCTTTGCATAACCACCCGTTGTCTGGCGCGCAGGGACTTTTCCTGGAACGTGCGGGGGTTCAGGAACAGGGTTTCAATGGCGTCGCTCAGCTCGATGAAGCTCTCTGGGGCCGCGAGAAAACCACATTCATCATCGACAAACTCCGGTATTGCGCCGACTCGATTAGTAATCGGCACTAAGCCCGAGGCCATTGCCTCGTCGCGAGAAACACCCTGGGTGTCCATGCGACTGGGGCACAGGAACACCCCATAGTCTTTATGTAGTTCGGCGATTTCGGATTGTTTCAAGTAACCCTTGTCAATCCGCACATTCGCGTATTGGCGCAGGGGGGCCAATGTTTCCTCAAATAAAGGCCCGTCCCCGATCAGGCGAAATTGCAGTTCACTGAACCAGGGTTTTTGCGCCAGCAACTGGATGGCCTTGACACTCAGGTCATTGGCATAAGTGCGCGATACATAGGGGCGGATCGAGAGGATTTTCTTGCGTTGTTCAGGCGGTTTTTCCTGATAGGAAAACAACTGGGTATTAATCGGGTTGTGAATGATCCGGTACTGGTTTTTGGGTAAGCGAAAACCCAGGTCTTCCATGACTTCCTCGGCAAAGTGATGGGAGACGAACACCAGTTGCAAATGGGCCGGCATGGGGTTCAACAGGTTGCGCCAGAAACCCAAGCGCCGCTCGCTTTCAAGTGTGCCCAGTTGCTGTTGTTCTGCGCTGAGGTAGTTGTGAGCCCGCCGCCACCATGGCTGGATTTCGGAGCCATGGACCCAGACAATTGTGGGGAGGGCGTGCTTGCGCAACACCTCCCACATCTGCGGATCCAGGAAGTGCACCAGCACCGATTGGTATGACCCCGACCCGAGCATGTTTGCCAGGGCTGCCTGGGAGCCGGTGATGACATCGACGTTTTCAAACTCTTGGTAACTGACCGGCTCATTTGGCCGCAGGCGGAACACATCCACCGCTAGCCCTTGCGCTTGATACGCGCTCACACGGGTATGCAAAAAGCCGTTCCGGTACAGGTCGTCATAGGCCGGGTAATGGTTGCTCAGCAGCAAGTGCCCGGCTTTGCCGAGCAGGGTCGATGGCTGCGTATCGCGATGGCCCAGGACCAGCGCCTTGATTGTTGTGCTGCCACTTGCGTAAGCGCGGATCCCCAGGCGCACGCAGGCCGTTTCGGGGGGGACATCACAGCTCAGGTTGCAATTAGCCGTGTGCAGCTGATGGCTGATGCGTTGTTTCTGCGCATCTAGAAACAGGATGACCAACTGAATATTCAGGCCTGGGGTGGCATCGAGGAACAGCTTCAGGGGAGCGCTGCTAGCCAGTTGGTCCACGGGCAGTTCCTGCCGGGCATAGTGGTATTCGTGCCGACCGTCCGCGAGGGTTGAACTGATGTGCCAGGTACCTGCGTCGACCTCGGCTTGCAGCAACCTACTGCCTAGTGGGGCAAACAGCTTTGCCAAGGCTTCGCCGCTGATGTACGGCGTGCTGACACTCACTTGCAGCGGGGGGATGGTTTCTGCGTGACGTTGCAGTGTGTCGAGGGTGATACCGCTAGCCACCTCAACATCATCCACCACGGCGCTGACGTGCTGTGGGTTGGCGCCAGCCGCATTTTTGCAGTAGTTGAAGGCATCGGTTGCCAGGGCCAGAGGGTTTCGGTACTCGAGGGAGGGCAGGGCGTGGAGCCAGGCGCAGGCAGTTTGCCCGGCCAGCGACGAGGGTTTGATCAGTGCGCAACGGGCGGCGATGGCACTGCTGCAACGGTAGTCTTGCCCTGCGTTCTGTAGATGGATGCCATGCTCGTCGGCTGCGTAGTGCGCCACCTTGCCGATCACGCTGGTCTGGCTGTAGCGCGTGGCCAGGGCCAGGTCGAGCAAGTAGTGGGGCCCGTAATAGTCCTCGGCGAGCATCCCGCCCACCCAGGCTGCGCCGTTGGCCAGTTCAGCCACGGTAATGGCATTCAATTGCTTGCGGCTGATCAGGCGCAAGCGTGGGTCCGTAGCGGTTGCCCCCGAGTGCACCACTACCGTCATGAGGATATTGCTGTAGCGCTGGCGCTGCAGGTGCCGGGTCAGTGCCAGCAGCTCGGCGTTGTTGACCGCGTTGGCGATGATGCAGATCGTGGGCAAGGGATCGTCTTGAGGCGTGCCGGTGACTTTGGCCATGACATACCGCAAGCGATGAGCGTAGGTGTGTTCCTGCATCACCTTGCGCAAGCCGGCCAGGCGCAGTTTGGCGCTGTATTGCGGGTTGTCCGCCAGTGTCTTGAGCTGGTTGAGCATGTGTGAGCTGTTGTCGGTGGCGATAACCAGATCCCCCAACAGCACGCGCAGGCCGCGGGAGAAATTGCTGACAGTCAGGGTGTTGGAGCCCAGCAGCTCGAAGACGCGTCGCGCAAACATCGACTGGGATTGCTTGACCGAGTTGAGATTGATCCCGTAGCGATAGCCTTTGTAGGCCAGGGCCATTTGATCGGCTCTCAAGGTCCCTACGATGTAAGGTTGATACTCCACAGGGAACTGATAGTTGGAGTCTTGTTTGCCGAGGTTGCGGTCGTAGATCTCCAAGGGGCGCAAAGGTGACAGTTCACTGATGAGGTTGACGAGGTCGCGGATCCGATCGGGATAACGGACGTAGTAGGAACCGGCAAAGCAGAACCCGTCCTTGCGTTCATACAGCTCAATCGGGTTGTGCACCGCCGGCTGGCAGGCAAAGGGCAGCAGGTAGACGCGGTCGTGTCCCAGTGCGCCTTTATAGCGGTGAATGCAGTCGATATCGGTGGTGAATACAAAGTCGAATTGCTTGGCCGTATTCAGGAAGGTGTCGTAGTGCACGGGGTCTTCCTTGTTCCAGAACACCGTAGGCACGTGGTGTTCCCTGCACCACTGCACGACGCCCCGCAGCTCTTCGCAATTGTGCCCCACCTTGTTGCGCCACACGTCATCCTGGCCGCGCCATGCCGACTCGATAAACAGCAATTCGGGTTGGAACGCTTCGAGTTCCGCCAGGTAGCGGGTCGGGGTCAGTTGCAGCAACTGGCATTCATGGCGGTAGGCATCGTAGGTAAATGCGTCCATCACGCAGGCTATTCTTAATGGCTTGGTATTCTCCTGGGCGCCTGGCAGCAGATGGCGGTGGACATGCTCGGCCTCTGCCAGCGGGCGGGGCGCGGGGGGCGCGATAACCGGCGCGGTGGCAGGCAGCGACTGCCGTACATGCTCAACCTTTGTGGGGGTGCAAATCGGGCGGTTCCTGCGGGCTTGCCGGTACAGCCTGAACAAGATCGCCGGCAGGCGCAGCAATGCGCCCAGCGAGCGGGTGCCGGTCTTCAACTGGTAGCCCAATTGATAGGTGAGGCTGGCGCGAGTCTTGATCAGCCGCTGTTCTGCCAGGTGGCGCTTGGCATTGGCACTGTTCAGGCTGTCGTCAAGCGTGGCGATCTGCTCAAGAGCGCGGGTGAGGGCCGCCTGCAATTGTTCGCTGTTCGCGCGTTGCTCCTCAAGGTCCTGGCGCAGTTGCTTGTGTAAGGCGCGTTCCATCGCATTCATCCTTGATTCGTTCTCAAGCCGCCAGCACGCCGGCAGCATCAATCACCAGAAGGCCATCGCGCAGGGCGGGCATCGACATGAATTCGCGATGCCTGACCAGCACGACATGAATCTGCGCCCGCTCGAGGGCGTCGGTGGTATCGGTCAGCGCGTGCATCGCCATGTCGGCGGGCAGCCCCTCGATGTTCGGTTCTACCAGCAGCAGTTTTACCCCCAGCTCCTTGCCCAGTTGCCGGGCGATACCCAGGGCAGGGCTTTCACGCAGGTCGTCGATATCGGCCTTGAACGCCAGGCCATAGCAGGCGATCCGTACGCTGCCTGCCTGCAGGTCGGTACGCTTGAGCAGCAGCGTGGCCAACGCCAGCTTGACCTGTTGGATCACCCACTGCGGCTTATACTCATTGACCTCGCGGGCCGTACGGATCAAGCGCGCCAGTTCCGGGGTCTGGCTGACGATGAACCACGGATCGACGGCAATGCAGTGCCCGCCCACGCCCGGACCTGGCTGGAGGATGTTCACCCGCGGGTGATGGTTGGCCAGGCGAATCAGCTCCCAAGGGTTGATCCTCAACTGTGCGCAGATCATTGACAGCTCATTGGCGAAGGCAATATTGACGTCGCGAAAGCTGTTTTCCGTGAGCTTGCACATTTCTGCCGTACGCGCGTCGGTCACAAGGCACTGGCCTTCGACGAACGTCTGGTACAACTGGGCAGCAGCGGCCGAACAGGCCGGCGTCAGGCCGCCGATGATCCGATCATTGCTCACCAGTTCGCGTAGTACATGGCCCGGCAACACACGCTCCGGGCAGTGGGCGATGCGGATATCGCTGGCTTCGCCGTGGGTTGCCGGGAAGGTCAGATCGGGGCGCGCCCGGGCAAGCCACTGGGCCATGCGCTCGGTGGTGCCCACCGGGGAAGTGGACTCGAGGATGACCAGGTCGCGTTTTTTCAGCGCCGGGGCCAGGGCTTCGACCGCTGCCCGGATATAGCTCAGGTCGGGCTCATGGTTGTCCTTGAATGGCGTGGGGACGGCGATCAGGAACGCCTGCGCAGGTTCCACCGTGGTGGTTGCCCGCAGGTAGCCTTGGGTGATCACCGCGTGAACCAGCAGCTCCAGCCCGGGCTCGACAATATGCACGGCCCCGCGATTGATGATGTCCACGGTGCGCGGGTTGATATCCACGCCGACCACCTGTTTTTTGCGCGAGGCAAAAATGGCTGCGGTTGGCAGGCCGATGTAGCCCAGGCCGATGACGCAAATCTTCTCGACACTCATGCGGCGGCCTCGTTTTTTTGTGGAAGGTCCAGTAGCGCTGCCCGAATACGCAGGCAAGCGTTACCGTCGCCATAAGGGTTATGGGCGATGCTCATTTGCCGATACTCGGCCTCGTTCTCCAGCAATTGGTTGAGGTGATGGGTGATGCAACCGATGTCGGTGCCTACCAGCCTGACGGTGCCTGCCGCGACCGCTTCGGGGCGCTCTGTGGTCTCGCGCATCACCAGCACCGGCTTGCCCAGGGCGGGTGCTTCTTCCTGGATGCCGCCCGAATCGGTCAGGATCAGGTGGGCGCGGGTCATCAGGTACACGAAGGGCAAGTAATCCTGGGGGGCGATCAGGTACACGTTGTCGATCCCCGCCAGCAGACGTTTCACCGGCTGCTGTACGTTGGGGTTCAGGTGCACGGGGTAAACAAAGGCCACGTCCGGAAAGCACCGGGCGCTGTGAGCCAGGGCCTGGCAGATACGCTCCAGACCTTCGCCAAAGTTCTCGCGGCGATGACCCGTCACCAGCACCATGCGTTGCCCCAGGGGCAGGAAGGCAAACTGCCGATCAAGCCTGGCGCGGATCGGCACCAGTTTCTCCACCGTACTGAGCAGCGCATCAATCACGGTGTTGCCCGTGACATGGATGCTGTCCGGGGCTACGCCTTCATTGAGCAGGTTTTGCCGGGATGTTTGCGTGGGCGCAAAGTGGATCGTCGCCAGGCTGCCGGTCAGGCGTCGATTGCCTTCTTCCGGCCAGGGCGAATACAGGTCGTTGGTGCGCAGCCCGGCTTCAATGTGGGCAATCGGGATCTGCCGGTAATAGGCCGCCAGGCTGGCGGCGAAAGTGGTGGCGGTGTCGCCGTGAACCAGGATCACATCCGGTTTGAAGTCATCCAGCACCGCCTGCAGCCCCTGGATGATGGCCGTGGTCACATCCGTCAGGTTTTGGCCTGCCTTCATGATGTTCAGGTCGTAATCAGGTACCAGCTCAAACAGCTCAAGCACTTGGTCCAGCATCTCGCGATGCTGCGCGGTGACACAGATTCTTGCGTCGAAATCGGCATCAGCTGCCAGTTGGATCGCCAGCGGCGCCATTTTTATGGCCTCCGGACGAGTACCGAAGATGGACAGGGTCTTGAGAGTCATGGGCGTGGGTTCTTATTGGGTACCTGACACACAGGCGTGGGTTCCCTCATCGCAGTCCCGGCAATTGAAAGCTCTGCTGGTTGGGTGAGTACGAAAGCTCCTAGGCATTCTGCCGAACGGGGGTAGGTGCGACCACTGACCGTACGGCTAGGTTTTATCGAACCCCGAACACACAAAAGCCGCCCGAAGGCGGCTTTGTGTTCAGTGCAGAGTGGCGGCTCAGCCCGCCAGCATCGGGTAGGTAAACAACCCGAAATGCAGCAGGTTCAAGCCAAAGTGTGTGGCAATCGCTGCGCCCAGGCCGCCGAAGCGGTAGGCCAGGCCATACCCCGCGCCGGCGATACTGGCCAGCAGCACCCATTGCCAACCCGCGCCCACATGCACCAGGCCAAACAGCAGCGAGGCCAGCAGCAAGGCGAGGTTTTCGCCATAAGGCAGTTGCTTGAAGCGCCGGCTCAGGCCGCCCTGGATATAGCCGCGAAACAGTGCTTCCTCAACCAGGGTCACCAGTAACAGGTTGTTCAACACCCAGAGCCAGGCCTGGTCCGGCCATTTGGGCGCCCAACTGATAATGCCCAGAAGCACCGCCCCGCCGAGGGCGGCGATGGTGGTCAGGGTCAAGGCCAGGGCCGTGGCATAGATCGACAGGCGCAACGGGCGGCGAGCGACGATCCACGGGCAGACCAGCAGCAGCCAGAAACCAATCAACGGTTTGTCCTGGTTCAGGTACATCGAGAAGGGCACGGCATCAGCGCTGAAGCGCTGCGGGTCGATCCCGCGACCGTTGTAGAAACCGGGCAGCCAGTGCATCGCCAGGCCCAGGGCCAGCACGATAAACAAGCCATGGCCAAGGTAGCGCGCCCATGGGATGTGTTGTTGGCGCACGGCGTAACCTGCCACCAGCAATAGGCCGATGGACACCAGGGCCAGTAAACCCAGTTGCCCGTAGGCCAGGGCCAGTGCATAGCCGATGGATAGAAGTGCCAGGTACAGCCAGGGTAAAGCGGGCATTGAAAATCCTTGTGACGTTAAAAATGACGCAATTGCTTTTGCAGGAACCGGCAAGCCGGTTCTTGCAACGGGTGCGTATTATAGCGGCGGTACCTGGAGGCAAAAATGAAAACACCGCCCGAAGGCGGTGTTTTGTATGGCTTGACGCGTTATGAAGCGATCAGCTGACGCAATACATAGTGCAGAATCCCGCCTGCCTTGAAGTATTCAACTTCATTGAGGGTGTCGATCCGGCATAGCACCTCGACCTTCTCGCTACGGCCATCTTCGCGGGTAATCACCAGCGTCAGGTTCATGCGTGGCTCGATCTCGGCATGGGTCAGGCCGAGGATGTCGATCTTCTCCTTGCCGGTCAGTTGCAGGGCCTTGCGGTTCTGGTCCAGCTTGAACTGCAACGGCAGCACGCCCATGCCCACCAGGTTGGAGCGGTGGATGCGCTCGAAGCTCTCGGCGATCACCGCCTTGACCCCCAGCAAGTTGGTGCCCTTGGCGGCCCAGTCGCGGCTGGAGCCGGTGCCGTATTCCTGGCCGGCGATCACCACCAATGGCGTGCCGGATGCCTGGTATTTCATGGCCGCATCGTAGATCGGCATCTTCTCGCCGGTAGGAATGTAGAGGGTGTTGCCCCCTTCTTCGCCGCCGAGCATTTCGTTGCGGATGCGGATGTTGGCGAAGGTGCCGCGCATCATCACTTCATGGTTGCCGCGGCGCGAGCCGTAGGAGTTGAAGTCCCGCGGTTCCACACCCTGTTCGCGCAGGTAGCGTCCGGCAGGGCTGTCGGCCTTGATATTGCCGGCAGGGGAGATGTGGTCGGTGGTCACCGAGTCGCCAAGCAGGGCCAGGATATTGGCGCCCTGCACATCCTTGATCACCGGCAGCGGCCCGGCGATGTCATCGAAGAACGGCGGGTGCTGGATATAGGTGGAGTCTTCCTGCCACACATAAGTCGCGGCCTGCGGCACTTCAATGGCTTGCCACTGTGCGTCACCGGCAAACACCTCGGCGTATTCCTTGTGGAACATGCTGGTGCTGACCTGGGCCACCGCGTCGGCGATCTCCTGGCTGCTGGGCCAGATATCGCGCAGGTAGACCGGCTGGCCATCCTTGCCGGTGCCCAGGGGTTCGCTGCTGATATCAATGCGCACGGTCCCGGCCAGGGCATAGGCCACCACCAGCGGTGGCGAGGCCAGCCAGTTGGTTTTCACCAGCGGGTGCACGCGGCCTTCGAAGTTTCGGTTGCCGGACAGCACCGACGCTACCGTCAGGTCGGCTTGCTGAATGGCTTTCTCGATAGGCTCAGGCAGCGGCCCGGAGTTGCCGATGCAGGTAGTGCAGCCATAGCCCACCAGGTCGAAGCCCAGTTGGTCCAGGTAGGGGGTCAGGCCGGCGGCGTTGTAGTAGTCGGTGACCACCTTGGAGCCGGGCGCCAGCGAGCTCTTTACCCAGGGCTTGCGGCTCAGGCCCTTTTCCACGGCTTTTTTCGCGACCAGGCCGGCGGCCATCATCACGCTCGGGTTGGAGGTGTTGGTGCACGAAGTAATCGCCGCAATCACCACCGCGCCGTTTTTCAGGCGATAGGTCTGGCCTTCGAAGTCGTAGTCGGCTTCACCCACCAGGTCGGCATTGCCCACCGCAACACCGCCACCGCCTTCACTTTCCAGGCGACCTTCTTCCTTGCTGGCAGGCTTGAACTGCAAGTCGAGGAAGTCGCTGAAGGCCTGGCTCACATCCGGCAGCGAGACCCGGTCCTGTGGGCGTTTCGGCCCGGCCAGGCTGGCCTCGACAGTGCCCATGTCGAGGGCCAGGCTGTCGGTGAACACTGGTTCTTCACCGGCGTTGCGCCACAGGCCTTGGGCCTTGGTATAGGCCTCGACCAGCTTGACGGTGGCGGTAGGCCGGCCCGACAGGCGCAGGTAGTCCAGGGTCACGTCATCCACTGGGAAAAAGCCGCAGGTGGCGCCGTATTCCGGGGCCATGTTGGCGATGGTGGCGCGGTCGGCCAGGGGCAGGTCGGCGAGGCCGTCGCCATAGAACTCGACGAACTTGCCCACTACGCCTTTTTTACGCAGCATCTGCGTGACCGTCAGTACCAGGTCGGTGGCGGTGATGCCTTCTTTCAATTTGCCGGTGAGCTTGAAGCCGATCACTTCCGGGATCAGCATAGACACCGGCTGGCCGAGCATCGCCGCTTCTGCCTCGATACCGCCCACGCCCCAGCCCAGCACGCCGAGGCCGTTGATCATGGTGGTGTGGGAGTCGGTGCCCACCAGGGTGTCGGGGAAGGCGTAGGTGCGGCCATCTTCGTCCTTGGTCCACACGGTGCGGCCCAGGTATTCCAGGTTGACCTGGTGACAGATGCCGGTACCCGGCGGCACGACGCTGAAATTATCAAAGGCGCTCTGGCCCCAGCGCAGGAACGCATAACGTTCGCCGTTGCGCTGCATTTCGATATCGACGTTTTGTTCGAAGGCGTCGGCATTGCCGAACTTGTCGACCATCACCGAGTGGTCAATCACCAGGTCCACCGGCGACAGCGGGTTGATGCGCTGCGGATCGCCACCGGCCTTGGCCACGGCGGCGCGCATGGCGGCCAGGTCGACCACGGCGGGTACGCCGGTAAAGTCCTGCATCAATACCCGGGCCGGGCGGTACTGGATTTCGCGATCGGAGCGGCGCTCCTTGAGCCAGGCGGCAAGGGCCTTGAGGTCGGCGCCGGTGACGGTTTTGTCGTCCTCCCAGCGCAGCAGGTTTTCCAGCAGCACCTTGAGGGACATCGGCAACTTGTCCAGGTCTCCCAGGCTCTTGGCGGCTTCGGGCAGGCTGAAGTAGTGGTAGGTCTTGCTGTCGATTTGCAGGGTCTTAAGGGTTCTCAGGCTATCAACGGATGACATTACATGACTCCTTATGGTCCGCACGGCTACGGACCTGACGGGACGAACAGAGCTTATAAGCTAGCCCGGTTTTCAGTAGCAGGCTAATTACTGGACTCTATGGGCAAGTCCAAGGTTCCGAACTCAGCTATCATGCGCGCGTTTTCATGACAGGCATTGCGATAGAGCAAGCCAGTTGCCAGGAGATTCAATGAACACCCTTTTTATGCACTGCCGCCCGGGTTTTGAAGGCGAAGTCTGTTCCGAGATCGCGGAACACGCCGCGCGCCTGAACGTTTCCGGCTATGCCAAGGCCAAGACCGGCAGCGCCTGCGCCGAATTTGTCTGCACCGAAGAAGACGGCGCCCAGCGCCTGATGCGCGGCCAACGCTTTGCCGAGCTGATCTTCCCAAGGCAGTGGGCGCGCGGGGTGTTCATCGACTTGCCGGAAACCGACCGCATCAGCGTGATCCTTGCGCACCTGCGGGATTTCCCGGTGTGCGGCAGCCTGTGGCTGGAGATGGTCGATACCAACGACGGCAAGGAACTGTCGAACTTCTGCAAGAAATTCGAAGTGCATCTGCGCAAGGCCCTGCTGGCCGCCGGCAAACTGGTCGAAGACCCGAGCAAGCCGCGCCTGCTGCTGACCTTCAAGAGCGGTCGCGAAGTGTTTATGGGCCTGGCCGAGTCAAACAACTCGGCGATGTGGCCGATGGGCATCCCGCGCCTGAAATTCCCCCGTGACGCGCCCAGCCGCTCGACCTTGAAGCTGGAAGAGGCCTGGCACCACTTTATCCCCCGCGACCAGTGGGACGAGCGCCTGCACGGCGACATGACCGGGGTAGACCTCGGCGCAGCGCCAGGCGGCTGGACCTGGCAGTTGGTCAATCGCGGCATGCTGGTGACGGCGATTGATAACGGCCCCATGGCCGAAAGTCTGATGGACACCGGCCTGGTGCAACACTTGATGGCGGATGGTTTTACCTTCACCCCCAAGCAGCCGGTGGACTGGATGGTCTGCGATATCGTCGAGAAACCGGCGCGTAACGCGGCACTGCTGGAAACCTGGATTGGCGAGGGGCATTGCCGCGAAGCGGTGGTCAACCTCAAGTTGCCGATGAAACAGCGCTACGCCGAAGTAAAACGCCTGCTGGAGCGCATCGAAGAAGGCTTCAAGGCGCGGGGCATCCGGGTAGAAATCGGTTGCAAGCAGCTGTACCACGACCGTGAGGAAGTGACCTGCCACCTGCGCCGCCTGGACGTAAAGAAACCCAAGGCCCGCTAAAGACGACCTTGTAGGAGTGAGTGATGAGCGACATTTTTGACCCTGCCGTCGACGGCACCCTCGACGCCACCGGCCTCAACTGCCCGGAGCCGGTAATGATGCTGCACCAGCACATCCGTGACCTGGCGCCCGGCGGCCTGCTCAAGGTGATCGCGACCGATCCCTCGACCCGCCGCGATATCCCCAAGTTCTGCGTGTTCCTGGACCATGAACTGGTGGAGCAGCGCGAAGAGGCGGGGACTTACCTCTACTGGATCCGCAAGAAGCTCGCTTAAACCGCCGTGCGGATGCGCTTGCGCGCACTGCGTGCCAGGCGCACCACCAGCATCGCCGCCGCGCAACTGAGGCCGACGATCAGGCCCTGCCACAAGCCGCTCGGGCCGCTGGGCTGGCCCAGCCAGTCGGTCAGCCCCAGCAAGTAACCCACCGGCAGGCCCAAGCCCCAATAGGCGAACAGGGTCAGGACCATGGTCACCCGGGTGTCCTGGTAGCCACGCAACGCGCCGGCGGCCGTCACCTGGATCGCATCCGAGAACTGGAACAGCGCCGCAAACACAATCAGCATCGCCGCCACCTGGACCACCTGCGGGTCGGCGGTGTAGATCGTGGCGATCTGCTCGCGAAACAACAGCATCAGGCTGCATGATAGGCAGGCATAGGCCAGTGCGGTGCCCATCCCCACGCCAGCGGCGAAGCGCGCTTCACGGGGTTCGCCACGGCCCAGGGCCTGGCCGACCCGCACGGTCACGGCCATGCTCAGGGAGTAGGGGATCATGAACACCAGGGAACTGAAGTTCAGGGCGATCTGATGCCCGGCGACCACGGTTGCGCCCAGGCTGCCGATCAGCAGGGCGATCACCGCAAAGATGCTCGACTCGGCAAATACGGCGATGCCAATCGGCAGGCCGATGCTCAGGATGCGCTTGATCACCGACCATTTCGGCCAGTCGAAGCGTTTGAACAGCTCGCTGGCGTGATAGGCCGGGGCCCAGCGGGTCCACCCGACGAAGCCCAGCATCATTGCCCACATCACAATCCCGGTGGCCCAGCCGCAGCCCACGCCGCCCATGGCCGGCACACCGAAATGGCCGTAGATGAACACGTAGTTCAACGGAATATTCAACGCCAGCCCGCCCAGGCCAAGGAGCATGCTTGGGCGCGTGCGGCCCAGGCCGTCACTGAAGCAGCGCAGCACGTAGTACAGCGCCACCGCCGGCATGCCCGCCGCGATCCCGTGCAGGTAGCCCATGCAGGGGGCGATCAGCTCGGGATCAACGTTCATCGCATGCAGGATCGGTTCGGCACTGATCAGCAGTAATGACGCGGTGCCTCCCACCACCAGCGCCAACCACAACGCCTGGCGCACCAGCGGGCCGATCTCGGCGTGGCTGCCGGCGCCAAAGCGCTGCGCGACTTTGGGGGTGGTGGCCAGCAAGGTGCCGGTCATCAACAGATACACCGGAATCCAGATGGAGTTACCCAGGGCCACCGCCGCCAGGTCTCGCGCACTGACGCGCCCGGCCATCACCGCATCGACAAAACCCATGGCGGTGGTGGCCAGTTGCCCGATCATGATCGGCAGGGCCAGCGCCAGCAGGCTGTGGACTTCCCGGCGAACGCGGGCAGGGCGGGAGAGGGTTGTGGTGGCAGTGTTCACGTACAGATGTCCGATAAGGGAGAACTCAGGACGGCGCATTCTACGCCTTGACGGATGGGTCAGGAAAATACCTGTGTAGCGGATTTGTAAACGCGCCGCAGGCTGGTGCCTGTACACTGCGGGTCCGCCAAAGGAGCCTGCCATGCTGATTGTTGCCGACGAAAATATCCCGCTGCTCGATGCGTTCTTCGAAGGGTTTGGCGAGATCCGCCGCGTGCCCGGTCGGGCCATTGACCGCGCCGCCATTGAACAGGCCGATGTGCTGCTGGTGCGCTCGGTGACCAACGTCAACCGCGCGCTGCTGGAAGGCACGCCGGTACGGTTCGTCGGCACCTGCACCATCGGCACCGATCACCTGGACCTCGATTACTTTCAGCGGGCCGGTATCCAATGGTCCAGCGCGCCGGGTTGCAACGCCCGGGGGGTGGTGGATTATGTGCTGGGGAGCCTGTTGACCCTGGCTGAAATCGAGGGCGCAGACCTGAACCAGCGGACGTATGGCATCGTCGGTGCCGGTGAAGTGGGCGGGCGCCTGGTCAAGGTGCTCAAGGGCCTGGGTTGGAAAGTGCTGGTCTGCGATCCGCCACGCCAGGTCGCCGAAGACGGTGATTACGTCAGCCTGGAACAGATCATCGAGCAATGTGATGTGATCAGCCTGCATACCCCGCTGAAAAAATCCGGCAATGGCTCGACCTGGCACCTGCTGGATCGCCAGCGCCTGGAGCAGTTGCAGCCGGGTACCTGGCTGATCAACGCCAGCCGCGGCCCGGTGGTGGATAACGCGGCGCTGCGCGAGGTGTTGCTGGACCGCGAAGACCTGCAGGCGGTGCTGGATGTGTGGGAAGGCGAGCCCGAAGTGGATGTCGAGCTGGCCGAGTTGTGCGTGCTGGCGACCCCGCATATCGCCGGCTACAGCCTGGACGGCAAGCAGCGCGGCACGGCGCAGATCTACCAGGCGCTGTGCGCGCACCTTGGGCAGCCGGCGAGCATTCAGTTGAGTGACTTGCTGCCTGAGCCTTGGCTGGCCGAGGTTAACCTCAATGCCAGCACCGACCCGGCCTGGGCCCTGGCGACGCTGTGCCGCAGCGTCTACGACCCGCGGCGCGATGATGCGGATTTCCGCCGCAGCCTCGTGGGCACTGTGGAGGAGCAGCGCAAGGCGTTCGACCTGCTGCGCAAGCACTACCCGGACCGCCGCGAGATTGACGGCTTGAAGGTGCGGATCAGCGGCGAGTCGGCAGCCTTGCAGACCCTCGTCACCAGCTTGGGCGCGGGCCTTTGCTGATCGACATAGCGCAGGCATAAAAAACCCGGCCACCTGGGCCGGGTCTGAAAGAGCTGGGGCGTATCAGCCTTGCTGGGCAGGCTTGACCAGTTTCTGCTCCAGTTCGGCGCAGGCGCCCTGGATCATCTCTTCGGTAATCTGCACTTCACGGCCCTGTGCATCGATGTACGAGCAAGGCAACTGCTGTGGCTGGCGGATTACTTCAACTTTGTCAGTGCTGCTGGTTTGCAAGGACATGGCCTGTCTCCTCATCAGGTTGTGTACCTACTCTAATTCCCCCGCGTGACCGAGCTGTTACAACTCCATGGCCCGTCGACGGATCGAATGCCCACTCCAGCAGAAATCACGCTGGATTTCCAGCCGGAGTTTAGACCGATAGCCTCTAGGGCCTAGTCTTGCCGGGCATAATTAACCTGACTCATTGTGATTTGCCCAAGTTCAATCCGATTGCAGTGTAGGCTTGGGGTTGTCTTCCTCAGGTGATGCTTTCCATGCTTTCAGCCCGTCAACGCCGCGCCATTCGCCTGGCCACCCGCTTTATTGCCCCCTATCGCTGGCAGGCCGTCGGCGCCTTGCTCGCGCTGATCGTCACCGCAGGCATTACCTTGTCCATGGGCCAGGGTATTCGGCTGTTGGTGGACCAGGGCTTTATGACCCAATCGCCGCACCTGCTCAACCAGTCCATCGGCCTGTTCATGATCCTCGTGCTGGGCCTGGCGGTGGGCACGTTTGCGCGCTTTTACCTGGTGTCGTGGATCGGCGAGCGGGTGGTGGCGGACATTCGTCGGTTGGTGTTCAACCACCTGATCTACCTGCATCCGGGGTTCTACGAGCACAACCGCAGCTCGGAAATCCAGTCGCGCTTGACCGCCGACACCACATTGCTGCAATCGGTGATCGGCTCGTCCTTGTCGCTGTTCCTGCGCAACGCGTTGATGGTGATCGGCGGGATTGTGTTGCTGTTTATCACCAACCCCAAGCTCACCAGCATTGTGGTGGTGGCGCTGCCGCTGGTGCTGGCGCCGATTCTGATCTTCGGTCGCCGCGTGCGCAGCTTGTCGCGCCAGAGCCAGGACCGGATTGCCGACGTCGGCAGCTACGTGTCCGAGACCCTGGGCCAGATCAAGACCGTGCAGGCCTACAACCATCAGGTGCAGGATGAGCAGCGCTTCGCGCGGACGGTGGAGGAGGCGTTCACCACGGCGCGCAAACGCATCGTCCAGCGTGCCTGGCTGATCACCCTGGTGATTGTGCTGGTGCTGGGTGCCGTCGGCGTGATGCTGTGGGTGGGCGGCATGGATGTGATTGCCGGGCGCATCTCCGGCGGTGAGCTGGCGGCCTTTGTGTTCTACAGCCTGATCGTCGGCAGCGCCTTTGGCACCTTGAGCGAAGTGATCGGCGAGTTGCAACGGGCAGCCGGCGCGGCGGAGCGGATTGCCGAGCTGTTGCAGTCGAGCAATGACATCCAGGCGCCGGCGACTGGCGCGATCAAGTTGCCGCAACGGGTCAGTGGCCGTCTGGAGCTGCAAGACCTGTATTTCTCCTACCCCTCGCGTCCCGACCGCTATGCCATCGAGGGCCTGAACCTGAGCGTCAAGGCTGGCGAAACCCTGGCCCTGGTCGGCCCGTCCGGGGCGGGCAAGTCCACCCTGTTCGACTTGCTGTTGCGTTTCTATGACCCGCAGCAGGGGCAGGTGCTGCTCGAAGGCCAGCCGCTGACCGATCTCGACCCGCTGGATCTGCGTCGCTGCTTTGCCTTGGTGTCCCAGAGCCCGGCGCTGTTTTTTGGCAGCGTCGAAGACAACATCCGCTACGGCAACCCGCAGGCCAGTTTTGCCCAGGTCGAAGAAGCGGCGCGCATTGCCCATGCCCACGATTTCATCCTGCAAATGCCTGACGGATACCAGACCCATCTGGGGGATGGCGGCCTGGGCCTTTCCGGCGGTCAGCGCCAACGTCTGGCCATTGCCCGGGCCTTGCTGGTGGATGCGCCCATTCTGTTGCTGGACGAGGCCACCAGTGCCTTGGACGCGCAGAGCGAGCATTTGATCCAGCAGGCGTTGCCGCAACTGATGCAGGGGCGCACCACCCTGGTGATCGCCCACCGCCTGGCCACGGTAAAAAACGCCGACCGGATTGCGGTGATGGATCAAGGGAAATTGGTCGCAGTGGGCACCCATCAGCAGCTGATTGCCAGCAACCCGCTGTATGCGCGGCTGGCGGCCCTGCAATTCAGCGATGGCCACGACGAACCCTAAAAAAATGCCCGCGTCTCACAACGCGGGCACTTGCAGCTTCAAGCGGGCAGCATCTACCGGCTGTTACTGGTCATCAAAATAACGTTCGTGCCAGTCCACCAGCGGCTGTGGCGAGTTGAGCTTCTGCCCGTAGATCACCGAATAAGACAGCACGTTCTGCACATACTGGCGGGTTTCGTCGAACGGGATGCTCTCCACCCACACGTCGAAACTCAGGTGGTCGGCGCCGCGCAGCCATTGGCGTACGCGGCCAGGGCCGGCGTTGTAGGCCGCGGAGGCGAGCACGCGGTTGCCGTTGAACTGGCTGTGCACCTGGCTCAGGTAGGCGGCGCCGAGTTGGATATTCTTGTCCGGATCCAGCACCTGCTGCGGTGACGCCAGCGGGATGCTGAACTTGCGCGCGGTTTCCTTGGCGGTGGCGGGCATCAGTTGCATCAGGCCGCTGGCGCCGACGCCGGAGCGGGCGTCATCCATAAACGCGCTTTCCTGACGGGTAATGGCAAACACCCAGCTCGAATGCAGGCCACGGACCTTGGCTTCACGCACCAGAGTGTCGCGGTGGGCCATGGGGAAACGGATATCCAGGTCGTCCCAGTACTTGGCCTGGCTGATGGTGCGAATCGCTGGGAAGTACCACTTCATGTCGTAGGCAAGCTTGGCCTGGGCAACCATTTCGTCACGGTTGAAGTGGCGGCTGACGTGATACCACTCGCGGCGGCCGTCGACGATCTGGCCACGGGCATAAAATTCCAGGGCGCGGCGTACACCGGGGGTATTGCGCACCTTGTTGACCAGCGCCTGGCTCATGACCAGCGGCTGATTATTGAGTTGATACGGGGCCTGGGAGCGATCCGCGGCAAGGAAGCCATAAAAATCCCGCTCCTTTGCCAGGCCCTTGTACAGCACCAGTGCATGGGGGTTTTTCGGCTCGGCCAGTTCCAGGGCGCGGGCCTGCCAGTAGCGCCAGCGGTTGGTGGTGGCCAGGTCCTGGGGCAGCTTGCGGGTCAACTGGTAGGCATCTTCCCAGCGGGCCAGGCGCAGCAGCAGGCGCAGGCGCCATTCGGAGACGGTGTTGTCACGCAGTTCCGGGTCGTATTTGGTCATCACATCCAGGGCGCGCGGGTCGTAGCGGCGCGCCAGGGTCAGGCCGATTTCCCGGGCGATGGAGACTTTTTCGTCACGGGAGAAGTGCATGCTGCTGGCATACCCATCCAGCAGGGCCATGGCTTGTTCCGGGTCCTGGCGCGCCAGGCGGCGCAAGCCCAGGCCGACGGCGTCGGACATGGCCTCGGTGGCCGGCAGGAAGCGTGATGGGTCGCTGAGCATGGCGGGCTTTTGCGCCACATCCACCATCAAGCGGCCCTGTGCGCCCAGGGTGGGCAAGGTTTTCACCAGGCTGTTGGCCAGCGCATAGTTACGGGCTTCGGCGGCCAGCTTGGTGCGGTCCCAGATTTTCTGTTCGGTCAATTGCCCGGCGGCGGCCCATTGGCCAAAGGTGGCATCGCAGGCGGCGGGTTGGGATTTACCGGTCATCCACAGGGCTTCGGCGGTCTTGTAGCCTTCGGCCTTGAGGTTGTGGCTCAACTGGTATTGGCCGTGGAGGCAGTCCAGTTCGGTGAAATTGAGCTTGGCGTCGTAGTACTTTTCAAAGGTCTGCCAATCGCCACGCTCGGCCAGCCAGCGCAACCAGCGCAGTTTCATCCAGTTGGCCTGGGGCAGGTCGCCATGTTTGGCCAGGAACTGTTCGATTTCCTGGTTGCTCGCGGACTTCAGGCGGGCGGTCAGTTCGTCATAGGCCAGGTAAGGCGTCAGCGGATAGTCGGCCAGGGCCTGGCTGTATTGCATGTACGGCCCGGTGTCACCTTTGGCCAGGGCGCGCTTGGCTTGGTCGTAATATTGGCGTTGGGTGGTCAGGTCCACGGCCTGGGCGGTCTGGACGGCGGTGGAGGAAAGAAGCAGGCAAGATAAAAAGCTGAAAAGGCGACTGCGCATGAGACGTCCGTGCAAAGAAATCAGGACTAGTGCCGGCGCCGCCGACACTGATTACCCCTAGCTTAGCCTTTTGCCTACAGCCGGTGAAAGCTTTGCTGGCTGCTTCGCTGAAGTTCTCAAGAAATGTCCTACAGAACGTGTCGGGCACGAAAATGCCGGCCGCTTCACCCCCCAATTCAGGTAGAATGCGCGCCCAGTTTTTGGAGAAGCGTATGACCCTGCTCAAATTCAGCGATGTGTCCCTTGCTTTCGGCGCTATGCCGTTGTTGGACAAGGTGTCCTGGCAGATCGCCCGTGGTGAGCGGGTGTGCATCATCGGCCGCAACGGCACCGGCAAGTCCAGCATGATGAAGCTGGTAAAAGGCGACCAGAAGCCCGATGACGGCTCCGTGTGGCGCGCCCCGGGCCTGAAGATCGGCGAATTGCCGCAAGAATTGCCGGTGGCCGACGAACGGACCGTGTTCGACGTGGTTGCCGAAGGCCTCGACGGTGTGGGCGCATTGCTTGCCGAATACCATCACCTGGCGCAGAACTGCGTCACCGATGCCGACCTGGACAAACTGATGCACGTCCAGCAAGACCTCGAAGCCCGTGATGGCTGGCGCTTGCAGCAATTGGTCGACAGCACCCTGAGCCGCCTGCAACTGCCGGCCGACAAGACCCTCGCCGAATTGTCCGGCGGCTGGCGTCGCCGTGTGCTGCTGGCCCAGGCTCTGGTTTCCGAGCCGGACCTGCTGCTGCTCGACGAACCAACCAACCACCTGGACATCGGCGCGATTGCCTGGCTTGAAGAAGCCCTCAAAGACTTCCAGGGCGCCGTGCTGTTCATCACGCACGACCGTTCTTTCCTGCAGAACCTCGCCACGCGCATCCTCGAGCTGGATCGCGGCGGCCTGATCGACTGGAACGGCGACTACGCCAGCTTCCTGGTGCACAAAGAAGCCACCCTGGCCGCTGAAGAAACCGCCAACGCGCTGTTCGACAAGAAGCTGGCCCAGGAAGAAGTGTGGATCCGCCAGGGCATCAAGGCCCGCCGCACCCGTAACGAAGGCCGTGTACGGGCCCTGAAAGCCTTGCGTGTGGAGCGCAGCGAACGTCGCGAGCGCACCGGCAAGGCCAATATCCAGCTCGATACCGCCGACAAGTCGGGCAAGCAGGTGATGGTCCTGGAGAACGTCAGCTTCCATCACCCGGATGGCCCGTTCCTGATCAAAGACTTCTCCATGGTCCTGCAGCGCGGCGACCGCATCGGCCTGCTGGGTGCCAACGGTACCGGCAAGACCACCCTGCTCAAGCTGATGCTCAGCGGTCTGCAACCGACCAGCGGCACTGTGGAAGAGGGGACGCGCATCGACGTGGCCTACTTCGACCAGTTGCGCCACCAGTTGGACCTGGAAAAGACCGTGATCGACAACGTCGCCGAAGGCCGCGACTTTATCGACATCGACGGCCAGAGCCGCCACGTGTTGAGCTACCTGGGCGACTTCCTGTTCAGCCCGCAACGTGCGCGCACGCCGGTCAAGGCGTTGTCTGGCGGCGAGCGTGCGCGCCTGCTGCTGGCCAAGTTGTTCAGCAAACCGGCCAACCTGCTGGTGCTCGACGAACCGACCAACGACCTCGACGTGGAAACGCTGGAGTTGCTGGAAGAGGTCCTGCTGACCTTCAACGGCACCGTACTGATGGTCAGCCACGACCGGGCATTCCTCGACAACGTGGTCACCAGCACCCTGGTCTTCGAAGGTGAAGGCAAGGTGCGCGAATACGTCGGTGGTTACCAGGACTGGCTGCGCCAGGGCGGCTCGCCGCGCCTGCTGGGCGTGACCGAGAGCAAGTCTGGCAAGGCCGACTTGAACTCTGCTGTGGTTGCACCGGCTGCTGTTGCGCCGGTTCAGGAAGCCGCGCCGGCTGCCAAGAAGAAGCTCAGCTACAAGCTGCAGCGTGAGCTCGAAGCCCTGCCGGGTGAAATCGAAGCCAAGGAAAAGCAGATTGCTGCAGTGGAGGCCGACATGGCTGACGCGGGCTTCTACCTGCGTCCGGCGGCAGAAACGGCCAAGGTCATCGAGTCCCTGGAGAAGCTGAACCAGGAGCTGGAAGTCTTGGTTGAGCGTTGGGCCGAGCTGGATGCCTGATTGATTCAGCGGCAATAAAAAACCGGTGCTCTTACGAGTACCGGTTTTTTTATATGAAATGCACTTCAACAGTTAGGAGCTGGCTTGCCGGCGATAGCGGTCTGCCAGCCACCAGCTGTATCAGCTGACAGGCTGCTATCGCAGGTAAGCCAGCTCCTACATTTGATGTGCAGTGCTCTTACGAGCTTTTTACCAGCTTCACTGCCAGTACGTCGCACGGTGCGCCGTGCAATACGTCGTTGGCGGTCGAACCCAGCAGCAACGCCAAGCCGTGGCGACCATGGCTGCCGACCACGATCAGGTCGCAGTTCTGTTCCTTGGCCAGATGATGGATTTCCTGGCGTGGCTGGCCGTAAGTCAGGTGGCTTTGGTCTTTTTTCAGTGCGGGATACTTGGCAATCAGTCGGTCCAGGCGCTCCTTGGCCTGGTCGAATTGCTGCTGTTGCAGTTGCGAAAGGTCCATCGGTACGTCGCCGCCAAAGGCCATGGCCATGGGTTCGACGATATGCACCAGGGACAGCTTCACGGTATCACCGGCAATGGCCACGGCGCGCTTGATCACCGGATCGCACTCTTCGGTCAGATCCACGGCGACCAGAATATGTTGGTAAGTCATGAGGCGTTCCTCCAGGGGACTGCAATAAGTTCAGTATGGCTGCTTTCAAGCGGATGGGGTCAAATCCGCTCATCTAGAAATTCGGGAGTACACATATGACGGTCTGGATAGTGGTGTCAATCCTTCTAGTGGTCTTGAGCCCTCTGGCATGGCTGCGGCCCTCGCGCCACCAGAGCGGGCGCATGGCCCTGCGCATGGAGGCGCGACGCATCGGCCTGGCGATGCAACTGTCGCCCCAGGAATGGCCGCACTGGCTCAAGCAGGAGCCGCCCAGCCCCTGTGCGCAGTACTGTCGGCCACGGCGCGGCAGCAAACCCGCGCTGTGGGTTTACTGGCAGCAGGAGCCGGGTGTGTGGGTCAACCAATGGCAGGAAATCTGCGTGGACGAGAAGTTGTTGCCGCATTTTGCAACGCTGCCGGCCAATGTCTTCAAAGTGGAGGCGGACAAGCAGATGATCGCCCTGTACTGGGGCGAGAAGGGCGAGTCCAGCGACTTGCAGGCCATCAGTGCGTTACTCAAGGCCCTGGCCTGAGGCAATAAAAAGCCCGACATCATCATCGGGCTGGAGTTGGCCAGGCAGGCCGGTCATTCTGCGTTTCATCGCGCCGCGCATTCGCGCCGGCGTTCCCACATGCGGCTAGCCTAGCCGGATATCCGCCGCTGTACAGGCCTTTGCTGGCTCTTTTGGATTATTGATCAGGTGAATACCTGCGCATTGATTCGCCTTGGCGGTTATGAAATGACTGAAAAGTCGCGTTTTTACGGCGCTTTCGGGCGATTGACAATTGTCGGAATTTGGCTGAAGGTGGCGTACCCAAATCAAACGGGCGTATGAATTGAGTGTTCGTCTGTCAGGCATCTCATACATAATCCCGACTATCGCATTGGCGGGTGTGCCTGGCGCGTTGGCGTGAGCATTGACGAAATGATCAATGCCCGACCAGGGGCCAGCGTCCGATGTGTACTGTTCAGCTTCCATATCGTGGAGATCAGTTGATGATTTACGAAGGTAAAGCCATCACGGTTAAGGCTCTTGAAAGTGGCATCGTCGAATTGAAATTCGACCTCAAGGGTGAGTCCGTCAACAAGTTCAACCGTCTAACCCTGAACGAACTGCGTCAGGCCGTAGACACCATCAAGGCTGATGCATCGATCAAAGGTGTGATCGTCTCCAGCGGCAAGGACGTGTTTATCGTCGGCGCTGACATCACCGAATTCGTCGACAACTTCAAGCTGCCCGATGCCGAGCTTGTGGCTGGCAACCTCGAAGCCAACAAGATTTTCAGCGATTTCGAAGACCTCAACGTGCCGACCGTTGCCGCGATCAATGGCATCGCTCTGGGCGGCGGTCTGGAAATGTGCCTGGCTGCGGACTTCCGCGTCATGGCTTCCAGCGCGAAAATCGGCCTGCCGGAAGTCAAGCTGGGTATCTACCCGGGCTTCGGCGGTACCGTGCGCCTGCCGCGTATCATCGGTGCCGACAACGCCATCGAGTGGATCGCCGCCGGCAAGGAAAACCGTGCTGAAGACGCGCTGAAAGTTGGCGCCGTCGATGCTGTGGTTGCTCCGGAAAAACTCGCAGAAGCTGCACTGAACCTGATCAAGGGCGCCATCAGCGGCGAATTTGACTACAAGGCCAAGCGTCAGCCTAAGCTGGAAAAACTCAAGCTCAACGCCATCGAACAAATGATGTCGTTCGAAACCGCCAAGGGTTTCGTGGCCGGTCAAGCGGGCCCTAACTACCCGGCGCCGGTCGAAGCGATCAAGACCATCCAGAAAGCCGCGAACTTCGGTCGCGACAAGGCCCTGGAAATCGAAGCTGCCGGCTTCGTCAAGCTGGCCAAGACTTCTGCTGCGCAGAGCTTGATCGGCCTGTTCCTGAACGATCAGGAACTGAAGAAAAAAGCCAAGGCCTACGACGAAATCGCCAAAGACGTGAAACAGGCTGCCGTACTCGGCGCCGGGATCATGGGCGGTGGTATTGCCTATCAGTCGGCGTCCAAAGGCACGCCGATCCTGATGAAAGACATCAACGAGCACGGTATCGAGCAAGGCCTGGCGGAAGCCGCCAAGCTGCTGGTCGGCCGCGTTGATAAAGGTCGCATGACCGCTGCGAAAATGGCTGAAGTGCTTAACGGCATTCGTCCTACGCTGTCCTACGGTGATTTCGGCCACGTCGACCTAGTGGTCGAAGCGGTTGTCGAGAACCCGAAGGTCAAGCAGGCGGTACTGGCTGAAGTCGAAGCCCAGGTCAAAGAAGACACGATCCTGGCGTCCAACACCTCGACCATTTCCATCACCTTGCTGGCCAAGGCCCTCAAGCGTCCGGAAAACTTCGTCGGCATGCACTTCTTCAACCCGGTGCACATGATGCCGCTGGTAGAAGTGATCCGTGGCGAGAAGTCCAGCGAGCTGGCTGTTGCCACCACCGTTGCCTACGCCAAGAAAATGGGCAAGAACCCGATCGTGGTCAACGACTGCCCGGGCTTCTTGGTCAACCGCGTGCTGTTCCCGTACTTCGGCGGTTTCGCCAAGCTGGTCAGCGCTGGCGTGGACTTTGTGCGTATCGACAAGGTCATGGAAAAATTCGGCTGGCCCATGGGCCCGGCGTACCTGATGGACGTGGTCGGCATCGACACCGGCCACCACGGTCGCGACGTCATGGCTGAAGGCTTCCCGGACCGCATGAAGGACGACCGTCGTTCGGCTGTCGATGCACTCTACGAAGCCAAGCGCCTGGGCCAGAAGAATGGCAAGGGCTTCTACGCCTATGAGACCGACAAGAAGGGCAAGCAGAAGAAAGTTGCCGACCCATCGGTTCACGAAGTGCTGGCACCCATCGTCTACGAGCAGCGTGAAGTGTCTGACGAAGACATCATCAACTGGATGATGATCGCCCTGTGTCTGGAAACCGTACGTTGCCTGGAAGACGGCATCGTCGAAACCGCCGCCGAAGCCGATATGGGCCTGGTGTACGGTATTGGTTTCCCTCCATTCCGTGGCGGTGCGCTGCGTTACATCGACTCGATCGGTGTGGCCGAGTTCGTTGCCCTGGCTGATCAGTACGCTGATCTGGGCCCGCTGTACCACCCGACTGCGAAGCTGCGCGAGATGGCCAAGAATGGCCAGAGCTTCTTCGGTTAAGTGCCCAGACGACTAGAGCGAGAATATTTATGAGCTTGAATCCAAGAGACGTCGTGATTGTCGACTTCGGTCGTACTCCGATGGGCCGCTCCAAGGGCGGCATGCACCGCAACACCCGTGCCGAAGATATGTCGGCGCACCTGATCAGCAAGTTGCTGGAGCGTAACGTCAAGGTCGACCCGAACGAGGTCGAGGACGTGATCTGGGGCTGCGTCAACCAGACCCTGGAGCAGGGCTGGAACATCGCGCGCATGGCCTCCTTGATGACGCAGATCCCGCACACTGCGGCCGGCCAGACCGTCAGCCGCCTGTGTGGCTCGTCGATGAGCGCGCTGCACACGGCTGCCCAGGCGATCATGACCGGCAACGGTGATGTATTCGTGGTCGGTGGCGTGGAGCACATGGGGCACGTCAGCATGATGCACGGTGTCGATCCTAACCCGCACATGTCGCTGTACGCGGCGAAAGCCTCGGGCATGATGGGCCTGACTGCGGAAATGCTCGGCAAGATGCATGGCATCACCCGTGAAGCCCAGGACGCCTTTGGCTTGCGCTCCCACCAGTTGGCCCACAAGGCGACTGTGGAAGGCAAGTTCAAGGATGAAATCATCCCGATGAACGGCTACGACGAGAACGGTTTCCTGAAACTGTTCGACTACGACGAAACCATTCGTCCGGACACCACCCTGGAAAGCCTGGCGGCCTTGAAGCCGGCGTTCAATCCAAAGGGTGGCACCGTGACAGCCGGTACGTCGTCGCAGATCACTGATGGTGCTTCGTGCATGATCGTGATGTCGGCCCAGCGTGCCCAGGACCTGGGGATCCAGCCTCTGGCGGTGATCCGTTCCATGGCCGTAGCGGGTGTGGACCCGGCGATCATGGGCTATGGTCCAGTACCGGCCACACAAAAAGCCTTGAAGCGCGCAGGTCTGAGCATCTCCGACATCGACTTCTTCGAGCTCAACGAAGCTTTCGCCGCACAGGCCCTGCCAGTGCTGAAAGATTTGAAAGTACTCGACAAGATGAACGAGAAGGTTAACCTGCACGGCGGTGCGATTGCCCTGGGCCACCCATTCGGTTGCTCCGGTGCACGTATCTCCGGCACCTTGCTTAACGTGATGAAGCAAAATGGCGGCAACCTGGGGGTTGCAACCATGTGCATTGGTCTCGGCCAAGGCATTTCCACCGTCTTCGAACGCGTCTAAGCGTTGGGTTGACGGAAGCCGGGGCCCAGTGCCCCGGTTTTTGTTTTTTGGAATTTTTAATTTTTTTTTAATAAATTTTGTAAGAGGGTCAGAGCATGAAAGTCGAACCAGGGCTCTACCAGCATTATAAAGGTCCCAAGTACCGCGTTTTTAATGTGGCACGGCACTCCGAGACCGAGGAAGAAGTGGTGTTCTACCAAGCACTGTATGGCGATTACGGCTTTTGGGTGCGTCCCTTGAGCATGTTCCTGGAGACCGTCGAGGTTGACGGCAAGCAGGTCCCGCGCTTTGCTTTGGTGCAGGTCGAACCCAGTCTTTTTTCAGGGCAATAACGGCAGGTTGCGCGCAATGCTGCGCTTGACCTCACTGTGTTGCCACTATATATAGCGTTGCCGCGTCAGGCGCCAACCGCCTTTCTCTTCTCGAATTCAGGAATTTTCCGATCCATGGGCAAATCGCTGGTCATTGTGGAATCCCCGGCTAAGGCCAAGACCATCAACAAGTACTTGGGTAACGAGTACGTGGTGAAGTCGAGTATCGGCCATATCCGAGACCTGCCCACCAGCGGTTCGGCTAGCGCCAGCAAGGAGCCTGCTGCCAAGCGCGGCAAGGCGGCTGCGGGCGAAGGTCCGGTGCTCTCGCCTAAAGAGAAGGCGCGCAAGCAGCTGGTCTCGCGCATGGGTGTGGACCCGGATCATGGCTGGAAGGCCAAGTACGAAATCCTTCCGGGCAAGGAAAAGGTGATCGAGGAGCTGCGCCGGCTCGCCAAGGATGCTGACACCATCTATCTCGCGACGGACTTGGACCGCGAAGGGGAAGCTATTGCCTGGCACCTGCGCGAAGCCATCGGTGGGGATGACAGCCGCTATAAACGCGTGGTGTTCAACGAAATCACCAAGAAGGCGATCCAGGAAGCCTTCTCCAAGCCGGGCGAGCTGGACATTGACCGCGTCAATGCCCAACAGGCGCGGCGCTTCCTCGACCGCGTCGTCGGCTACATGGTCTCGCCACTGCTGTGGGCGAAGATCGCCCGTGGCCTGTCCGCTGGCCGTGTGCAATCGGTAGCGGTCAAGCTGGTGGTGGAGCGTGAGCGCGAGATTCGTGCGTTCAACCCTGAAGAGTACTGGGAAGTCCACGCGGACCTCGGTACCGCCAAGGGCAACAACGTGCGCTTTGAAGTGGCCCGCGAGAAAGGCGAGGCCTTCAAGCCGCTCAACGAAGCCCAGGCCATGGCCGCGCTGGACAAGCTCAAGGCTTCCAGCTACAGCATCGTCAAGCGTGAAGACAAGCCCACCAGCAGCAAGCCGTCGGCGCCGTTCATCACCTCCACCCTGCAACAGGCCGCGAGCAACCGCCTGGGCTTTGGCGTGAAGAAGACGATGATGATGGCCCAGCGTCTGTACGAAGCGGGCTACATCACTTATATGCGTACTGACTCCACCAACCTGTCGGTGGACGCGGTGGCGATGGCGCGTACTTATATTGAAAGCGAGTTCGGCAAGAAGTACCTGCCGGAGAAGCCAAACGTCTACAGCAGCAAGGAAGGCGCACAAGAGGCTCACGAAGCGATTCGTCCGTCCGACGCCAATACCGAGCCAAGCAAGCTGACCGGCATGGAACGCGACGCTGAGCGCCTCTACGAGCTGATCTGGCGCCAGTTCCTGGCGTGCCAGATGCTGCCGGCGCAATATCTGTCCACCACCGTCACAGTGGGTGCCGGGGACTTCGAGCTGCGTGCCAAGGGCCGGATCCTCAAGTTCGACGGCTATACCCGCGTGATGCCGCAAATCGCCAAGCCGGGTGATGACGATGTGCTGCCAGACATGGCTCAGGGCGATGCGCTGAAGCTGATCAAACTCGATCCGAGCCAGCACTTCACCAAGCCACCACCCCGTTATTCGGAAGCCAGCCTGGTCAAGGAAATGGAAAAACGCGGTATCGGTCGTCCTTCGACCTATGCGGCGATCATTTCCACGATCCAGGACCGTGGCTACGTTGCCTTGCACAACCGCCGTTTCTATTCGGAAAAGATGGGCGATATCGTCACCGAGCGTCTGTCCGAGAGCTTCTCCAACCTGATGGACTACGGCTTTACTGCCGGTATGGAAGAGAATCTCGATGACGTGGCCCAGGGCGAGCGCGACTGGAAAAACGTACTCGACGAGTTCTATGGCGACTTCAAGAAAAAACTCGAAGTAGCCGAGAGCCCGGAAAACGGCATGCGTGCCAACCAGCCGGTGATGACGGATATTCCGTGCACCACCTGCGGTCGTCCAATGCAGATCCGTACCGCGTCGACCGGTGTGTTCCTGGGTTGCTCGGGCTACAGCCTGCCGCCCAAAGAGCGCTGCAAGGCCACCGTCAACCTGGTGCCGGGTGATGAAATCGCTGCCGATGACGAGGGTGAATCCGAGTCGCTGGTACTGCGTGGCAAGCACCGTTGCCCGATCTGCAGCACGGCCATGGACGCCTACCTGCTGGACGAGAAGCACAAGCTGCACATCTGCGGTAACAACCCCGATTGCAACGGCTACGAGATCGAAGAAGGCACCTATCGCATCAAGGGCTATGAAGGCCCGAGTCTGGAATGCGACAAGTGCGGCAGCGAGATGCAGCTCAAGACCGGTCGTTTCGGCAAGTTCTTCGGTTGCACCAACCCGACCTGCAAGAACACCCGCAAACTGCTGAAAAGCGGTGACGCGGCGCCGCCGAAGATGGACCCGGTGAAGATGCCCGAGCTCAAGTGCGAGAAGGTCAACGACACCTATATCCTGCGTGACGGCGCTTCGGGCTTGTTCCTGGCCGCCAGCCAGTTCCCGAAAAACCGCGAGACCCGTGCGCCGCTGGTGCTGGAGATCGTGCCGCACAAGGATGAAATCGATCCGAAGTACCACTTCTTGTGTGAAGCGCCGAAGAAGGATCCCGACGGTCGCCCGGCCGTGATCCGCTACAGCCGCAAGACCAAGGAGCAGTACGTGCAGACCGAAGTGGACGGCAAGCCTACGGGCTGGAAAGCCTTCTACGATGGTGGCAAGTGGAAGGTCGAGGATAAGCGCCAGGGCGCTTGATCCAGCACCTGCGTTGAAGTAAAGGCCGCCTTCACAGGCGGCCTTTTGGTTTGCGCTTGCAGTGGACTTGTCTCATCCTTGACACTGTTCAGCCAGCATCACATCTATGTCGTTGTGGAGACTGCCGTCATGGCCAACGAACTCTATACCCGTACCAACCAGAAAATTTACTTCGCGGGTTTGTCCCTGGAAGCCCTTGGCCGCGCCGAGGAAGGAAAGGAGATGAACGCTATCGCGCTGGTCCAGGCGGGGCGAGAGTCGGCGTTGTTTCACCTGTACGGGGCCTTGCTGGGCCTGTGTCATGAAATTGCCGGCTTCTATCGTTTGCCCCAGGCGAATGCGCCACGGGCCGAGGATATCCTGACCCGTGAGGTGCAGGAGTCGCTGGCTATTCCTGAGTTGGCTGAATTGGTGGAAATGGCCCGGAGCCCCGACAGTTGGCTGGCACGCTTGTTGGCTGCGCATTCGGCGATGTTCCAGCCGCCGCGTGTGCCGCACATGCCCAAGGGCGATGTGACCCAGCCGCTGATCGTTGCGGTCAGCCTGGAAGAAGAAGGGCCGGAGCCACTGAGCCGGGCCGAACTGGAGAGTTGGCGCCAGGAGCTGAAGAAGCTGGCGATCCGCTTTCGGGATGGATTGAACGAGTGCTGAGTCAGGTGTACTCGGCAGGCCTTTGACCATTCATCAAGCCGCACGGCAAGCTGCCTCAGATACCGAGCGATGCAGCCCTCATGCCTGATATAATGCCGGGCTATCCTGGAGAACAGATTTTTATGCCAACGTCCTTTCTGGAAATTGTTGAATTGCCCGACGGCCGAATTGAGCTGCGCAGGGCTGAGGACGAGGGTTCTCTGGTGACTTTGGATTTTTCCGAGGACGCCAAGGCGTTCCTACAAGGCCAGCATGTGGAAGTGGCAAAAGCCATGTTGAGCGTGGGTGTGCAGATGGCGGGGCGCCTGGCTGAAGGCGAACCTGAAAAAGACGACGGTCCACGGGTTCTTCACTGAGTCCGTTTGGCGTTTTTTAAGATTCAAATGTTCAATCGGCTTCTCAATTCTGTAGAAGCCTTGCGTCCATCGCAGGCACTGACCTGACGTCAGGCTGTAATCGGACGACCTGTGCCACTCCCGAGAACGCGTTGCGCGCCAGTCTCGGGTTTATCCCAATCGAATATTCAAACTCTGTGCATCGCCTGTGCGCGCTGCGCTGATCAACTGCTGCTTGGCCGAAGCGCCCAGCGGGTTCAGCCAGCTGACGACGGTGTGGCTACGCCCCAGGCGCAATGCCTCGCAGGTCAGTTGCTGGGCGCTCTGGGCACCGCGTGGTTGCAGCAGCAGGATGCGCTCGCGGTTCAGGCCTGCATCCCGCAGCCAGGCCTGGGTCAGGCTGGAGGGTGGGGCGATCAGGGTCAGCCAGCGGGCGTCCTGTTCCTCGCTCAGTTCACGCAGGATCGGCGCCAGCAAGCTCAGGCAGTTCCCGGCAGCGCCGCGCAACGACAATTCACTGAAGACCTCCGGTTCGGCGGGGGCGGTCCATGGGGACTCCACCGCCTCGCTGAGGATAGGTGCAAGTGGCTGGGCCAGAAAGGCCTCAAACAGCGGCAGTTGTGTATGTTGTTGCGCGTGTGGGAACTGCATGATGCCTCCGTTAGCGGCGAATTACGCCGACACTCAAGCCTTCGATCACCAGGTCCTGATCCTTCAGGTTGACTTCAATCGGCGAAAACTCAGGGTTTTCTGCCAGCAGCCAGACTTTGCTGCCTTCGCGCTTGAAGCGCTTGACCGTTACTTCATCGCCAATGCGGGCCACGACGATCTGGCCGTTACGCGCTTCGCGGGTGGTGTGCACGGCCAGCAGGTCGCCGTCGAAGATGCCCACGTCCTTCATGCTCATGCCATGGACCCGCAACAGATAGTCGGCGCGAGGATGGAAGAAGGTCGGGTTGATGTTGCAGGACTCTTCGACGTGCTGTTGTGCCAGAATCGGCGCACCGGCAGCGACCCGGCCGATGATCGGCAGTGTCGATTCGTCAGCCTTGGCTTCGAAGCCAGGGATACGAATACCGCGGGACGCACCCGGGGTCATTTCGATCGCACCCTTGCGGGCAAGGGCCTTCAGGTGTTCTTCGGCAGCATTGGGGGATTTGAACCCCAGCTCCAGGGCGATTTCTGCCCGGGTCGGCGGATAGCCGTTGTCGTCGAGGCAGCGCTTGATAAAAGCGAGAATCTCAGCTTGGCGTGGCGTCAGTTTTAGCATGTTGATCGCTCTGTCTTTTTATACAGTGACTGGGATTATATACAGTGAACTGCGTTTGGCAATCATCGTTTTTGCCGACTCCGCCGGACGGTCATCCGTCGGGCCCTGCAAAGCCTGGAGACAGCGCTGCCTACAGGCGATGGAAGATGTGATTAAATAGGTGCGAATCGGGTGACTGACCGGCCGGAAAACGGACCTGCAGGCTTGACATTGCACAAGGTGAAACGTATGTTTCAAACAAGTGTTTGTCAGGCGGAGTAGCCATGGCCCAGTCGGAAACCGTTGAACGCATTCTCGATGCTGCCGAGCAGTTGTTCGCGGAAAAAGGATTTGCTGAAACTTCATTGCGGCTTATCACCAGCAAGGCCGGGGTCAACCTGGCAGCAGTGAACTATCATTTCGGCTCGAAAAAAGCCCTGATTCAGGCGGTGTTCTCGCGCTTCCTGGGGCCATTCTGCATCAGCCTCGACCGTGAGTTGGAGCGGCGCCAGGCCAAGCCTGAGAATAAGCCGAGCCTGGAAGACCTGCTGGAAATCCTCGTCGAGCAAGCCCTGGTGGTACAGCCGCGCAGCGGCAACGATCTGTCGATCTTCATGCGCCTGCTGGGCCTGGCGTTCAGTCAGAGCCAGGGCCACTTGCGACGTTACCTCGAAGATATGTACGGCAAAGTATTCCGTCGCTACATGTTGCTGGTGAACGAGGCGGCCCCGCGTATTCCCCCTATCGAATTGTTCTGGCGCGTGCACTTCATGCTCGGTGCTGCTGCGTTCAGCATGTCCGGGATCAAAGCCTTGCGCGCCATCGCCGAGACCGATTTCGGCGTCAACACCTCCATCGAGCAGGTGATGCGCCTGATGGTGCCGTTCCTGGCCGCTGGCATGCGCGCGGAAAGCGGCGTCACCGACCCGGCCATGGCCGCCGCTCAACTGCGCCCGCGTAGCAAGTCCGTCCCGGTGGCGGCCAAGGTTTAGCCACTGGCGTCTGGGCGCAACCGCGTGCATCCGCTAAGCTAGCCGCCCATGCCGATTTCAACTATTTATCCGCACTTCACCGCCTTGCCTGGCTTGACCTGGCTAGGCGGTGAAGTGCGCGCGTCATTCAAGGAAAATTTATGACTGCTGCCCTGCAAGGCTCTTTGATGGTGGACGTCGCCGGCACCTGGCTGACGGCTGAAGATCGCCACTTGTTGCGCCAGCCTGAAGTGGGCGGCCTGATCATTTTTGCGCGCAACATCGAGCATCCGCGCCAGGTGCGGGAGTTGAGCGCCGCCATTCGCGCAGTGCGCCCGGACCTGTTGCTGGCTGTGGATCAGGAAGGCGGTCGGGTCCAGCGCCTGCGCCAGGGGTTTGTGCGCCTGCCGGCCATGCGGGCGTTGGCGGACAATGCCAATGCCGAATACCTGGCCGAGCAGTGCGGTTGGGTCATGGCCACGGAAGTACTGGCCGTCGGCCTGGACCTGAGCTTCGCCCCCGTGCTGGACCTCGACTACCAGCGCAGCGCCGTTGTAGGCACGCGCTCGTTCGAAGGTGATCCCGAGCGTGCCGCGTTGCTGGCCGGCGCCTTTATCCGAGGCATGAACAGCGCTGGCATGGCCGCCACCGGCAAGCACTTCCCGGGTCATGGCTGGGCCGAGGCAGATTCCCACGTCGCCATTCCCGTTGATGAGCGCAGCCTGGAACAACTGCGCACCCATGACCTGGTGCCGTTCGCGCGCCTGAGCAAGCAATTGGCCGCGGTCATGCCGGCCCACGTTATTTACCCACAGGTGGATAACCAGCCGGCCGGCTTCTCGCGTCGCTGGTTGCAGGACATCCTGCGCGGCGAATTGCAGTTCGACGGGGTGATTTTCAGTGATGACCTGTCCATGGCCGGTGCCCACGTGGTGGGGGATGCGGCGAGCCGGATCGAGGCTGCTTTAAGTGCTGGCTGCGACATGGGCCTGGTGTGCAATGACCGCGCAGCGGCCGAACTGGCCCTGAGTGCGGCCCAACGCATGAAGGTCACGCCATCGGCACGTATTGCCCGTATGCGTGGGCAGGCGATTGCGTCGACTGACTATAAGCAGGATCCGCGTTGGTTGGCGGCGCTTGGCGCGCTTCGGGATGCACAGTTGATCGAATGAGATTGAGGTGCGCCCATCGCAGGCAAGCCAGCTCCCACATTTGATTTGTGGCGGTACCAAAAATCTCTGCCCCAGTGAGATCCCCTGTGGGAGCGGGCTTGCCCGCGATCGCGGTAACCCAGTCACTCTTTCTGGCGGCTGACCCACCGCTATCGCAGGCAAGCCAGCTCCCACATTTGATTTGTGGCGGTACCAAAAATCTCTGCCCCAGTGAGATCCCCTGTGGGAGTGGGCTTGCCCGCGATCGCGGCAACCCAGTCACTCTTTCTGGCGGCTGACCCACCGCTATCGCAGGCAAGCCAGCTTCCACATTTGATTTGTGGCGGTACCAAAAATCTCTGCCCCAGTGAGCCCCCTGTGGGAGCGGGCTTGCCCGCGATGGCGGCAGCCCAGTCACTCTTTCTGGCGGCTGACCCACCGCTATCGCAGGCAAGCCAGCTCCCACATTTGATTTGTGGCGGTACCAAAAATCTCTGCCCCAGTGAGCCCCCTGTGGGAGCGGGCTTGCCCGCGATAGCTATCTAACTATCAACGCTTCTCTAGCTTTTGGGGTAACGGCGCAAACAGCGCCTCGATATCCTCGTTGCCCAGCTTCCAGTCGCCCGTGGTGCGGCCATCCAGCACCCCCGCTGCCAGGTCTGACTTTTCTTGCTGCAGCGCCTGGATCTTCTCTTCCACAGTGCCCCGGGCAATCATCTTGTACACAAACACTGGCTTTTCCTGGCCGATGCGATACGCACGGTCAGTCGCCTGGTTTTCCGTGGCCGGGTTCCACCAGGGGTCGTAGTGGATCACGGTATCGGCTTCGGTCAGGTTAAGTCCCACGCCGCCCGCCTTGAGGCTGATCAGGAAGATCTGCAGCTTGCCACTCTGGAAGTCCTTGACCGGCGTGCGCCGGTCGCGGGTCTGGCCGGTCAGCAAGGCGTAGGCGACCCCGCGTTTTTTCAGCTCGAGCTCAATCAGGCTGAGCATCGAGGTGAACTGCGAGAACAGCAGGATCCTGCGCCCTTCGGCAAACAGCTCCTCGAGCATCTCCATCAGGCTGTCGAGCTTGCCGGAACTGCTGCCGCGTGCGGGCAGGGTGGCGTCGTTTACCAGGCGCAGATCGCAACAGACCTGGCGCAGCTTGAGCAGCGCTTCCAGAATGATGATCTGGCTGCGGGCCACGCCCTTGCGGGTGATCTCGTCGCGCACCTTCTTGTCCATGGCCAGGCGCATGGTTTCGTATACATCGCGCTGGGCTTCATTGAGATCGACCCAGTGAATGATCTCGGTCTTGGGCGGCAATTCAGTAGCCACCTGTTCCTTGGTACGGCGCAACAGGAACGGCTTGATCCGACCGTTGAGGTGTTGCAATCGCACGTCGCTGCCGCGTTTTTCGATGGGCACGCGGTAGTCACGGTTGAAGCTTTTTACATCGCCCAACCAACCCGGCAGCAGGAAGTGGAACAGCGACCACAGCTCGCCCAGGTGGTTTTCCAGGGGCGTGCCGCTCAGGCACAGGCGCTGGCGTGCATTCAGCTCGCGGGCGGCCTGGGCGGCCTTGCTGGTGGGGTTCTTGATGTACTGGGCTTCGTCGAGGATCAGCACATGCAGTGGCTGCACGGCCAGTTGTTCGATGTCTTTGGGCAGCAGGGCGTAGGTGGTCAGCAGCAGGTCGTAGTCCTGCAACTGGGCGAAGTATTTCTTGCGCCCGGCACCGTACAGTGCCAGTACCTTGAGCTGCGGGGTGAAGTGCGCCGCTTCGTCGAGCCAGTTGGGGATCAGGCTGGTAGGCATCACCACCATGCACGGCCGGTCCAGGCGCCCGGCGATTTTTTCGCTGAGAATATGCGCCAGGGTCTGCAGGGTTTTGCCCAGGCCCATGTCATCCGCGAGAATCCCGCCCACTTCCAGTTGGCGCAGGGACTGCATCCAGCTCAGGCCTTCGAGCTGGTAGGGGCGCAACGTGGCGTTGAGGCCCTCGGGGGCGGCGCAGGTGAAGTCCTTGATGTCGCGCAGGCGCTGGGCAAAGTTGCGGATCTGCTCGCCACCTTCCCATTGCAGCGGTAGGTCTTCCAGCGGGTTGAGGCGAATCGCGTCGGCCTTGGCCAGGCGCAAGGCGGTGGTGCCAGGCTCCTGCAGGTAGAACTCACCGAGGGTCGCCAGCACCGGTTTGAGCCGGCCGTAGGGCAGGGCGACTTGCAGCGGGCCGTGGCCACCGTTGGGCAGGCCGGGGATGTTCACCAGGATCAGTTCGTCGTCGCGGCGGCGCGCGAGCTTTTCCGGGTTGAGGATTTCGGTGTGGGAGCGCATCAGGTTCAGCAGGATCGGCAGCAGGCTCAGCCGTTCGCCATTGACGATAATCCCCAACTCCAGGTCGAACCAGTCGCGCTCCGGCACTTCATCGACGCTGGCGTACCAGTCCTCGACCGGGCTCAGGTCGAAGCCGAAATCCTCGTCGATCTGCAGTTCCCAACCGGCAGCCCGCAGGCTTGGGGAGGCGTTGAGGGTGAAGTTCAGCCAGGCGCTGTCATTGACCATCTCAAACAGCTCGCCGGCGCTTTCCGGCAGGGCCTTGCTCTGGCGGGTGGCGATCTTGAAGCCCAGCAGGCGCAGGTGCTCGCGAAAGCCTTGCTCCACCTCGGGATGGCGCTTGATCCGCAGGCTCTGGGTTTCCTGGCGGACAACGATGTCGGCGTTTTTCTGGCCGCTGACATAGTTACCCTGGTAATTGAACGACAGCGCTGCGCGGTGCTGGATATAGCGCTGCATCTTGCCGTTGCGCGGCTCAAAGGCGCTGAACTCGATGCTGGCCAGCCACAGCCGGGGAATCGGCTGCACATCCTCGAGCACCACTTGCGGCAGGACCACGCGGTTATCCAGCACGGCCTGCAGTTTCTCCAGCAGCTCGGCATCCTTGGCCGCCGCCGGGTAGGCCAGGGTTTCCTGGACCTGCAGCAGCACGGCCGCGATGTGTTTGCAATTGGTGTGCACGGGGCAGGTGCAACGGCTGTCCACCAGGATCAGGGTGCCTTTGGCCGATTCGCGCAGGGAGATGGTCTGGCGATACACATTGCCGCCCGAGCCTTCGCAACTGGCGATGATGGTGCTGTCGCCGGACTCGACAATCCTTACGCGGTTTTCCAGGGCGTAGCGCCGGCCGCGCTCCAGGCTTTGTTCCTTGAAGCGGTTGGCCCAGGACGGAGCCAGGGGTTTGGTCAGCGACGACGTCAGGGGCATGGCGCTGGATCAGTCCGCCAGGCCGGGCGGCGGCGCGCTCGGTGGCTTGGCGGTAAGGGAGGTGATCTTGATCAGCAGGGCCAGGTGGCCAGCGTCCAGGTAATTGAGCTGGTTGTTCTTGGTGCGCACGTCCGGTTGGCTCAAGTGTTCGCTGGCAATCACGCTGCCGTTGTTGTCGAACTGGTTGAGCCAGAAGCTGGCGTCAATACGGGTAAAACGCCCCAATTGCAGGTCCAGTGTGCCCTGGATGGGGTATTGGCCAAACTGTTCCTGGCCGTCGGTGATTTTCACCTTTACCGGCTGCTCGCCCAGGTTCTGCTCCCAGGCTTTGTGCAGCAGCACGGTGTAGTCGCCATTGGCCTGGAGTTTCTCGACGATATTGTTCAGGCGCGGCGGGCTGATTTTCTCGATCCCTTGGCGCGGCGCCCCGGCGGCCCAGTCTTCCGGGGCCGGCCGACTATTGATCAGCGGCTCTGCATTCTGGCGGATCAGGATCATTTCCACCTGGTAGAGGCTGTCGGCAAACGCCGAAGGTGCGACTACCACCAACAACAGGCTCAGGATACGAAGCAGGCGCATGGGGCGTCCTTCAAGCAGGTTTCGGGATGAGGCGCTCAAACAGCGCCTCCAATGTATTAAAGCGCTCTTCTGCACGTTCCATCGGCACCATGAACTTGAACAGCGTAGCGCCTTCGAATTTGTAGCGGTTGGGCTGGCCCTGGATCAACTTGATCAGTACCAGCGGGTCTACCGGCGTCTGCGCTTCGAACTCGATACGCCCGCCCTGCGGCCCGGCGTCGACCTTCTTGATCCCCAGTTGCTCGGCCTGCAATTTGAGCAGGGTCAGGCGCACCAGGTTCTTGGTCGGCTCCGGCAACAGGCCGAAGCGGTCGATCATCTCCACTTGCAGGTCCTTGAGACCTTCTTCGTCAGTGGCCGAGGCGATGCGCTTGTACAGGATCAGGCGTGCATGCACATCCGGCAGGTAGTCTTCGGGAATCAATGCCGGCAGACGCAGGTTGATTTCCGGCCCGCCGCCCAGGGGTTGGTCGAGGTTCGGTTGTTCGCCTTTGCGGATGGCCTTCACCGCGCGCTCAAGCATTTCCATATAGAGGGTAAAGCCCACGGCCTGGATCTGCCCGCTCTGGCCGTCGCCCAGCAGTTCGCCGGCGCCACGGATTTCCAGGTCGTTGGTGGCCAGCACAAAGCCCGCGCCCAGGTCCTGGGTGTTGGCGATGGCTTCCAGGCGCTTTTCCGCATCGCCGGTAATTTGCTGGCGCGGTGGCGTCAGCAGGTAGGCGTAGGCCTGGTGGTGACTGCGGCCGACCCGGCCACGCAACTGGTGCAACTGCGCCAGGCCGAACTTGTCGGCGCGCTCGATGATAATGGTGTTGGCGCTCGGCACGTCGATGCCGGTCTCGATAATGGTCGAGGCGATCAGCACGTTGAAGCGCTTGTGGTAGAAGTCGCTCATCACCTGTTCGAGTTCGCGTTCGCGCATCTGCCCGTGGCCGATGCCGATCCGCGCTTCCGGCACCAGTTCGGCGAGGTCGGCGGCGCATTTCTCGATGGTTTTCACATCGTTGTGCAGGTAGTAGACCTGGCCGCCGCGCAGCAACTCGCGCAGCAGAGCTTCCTTGATCGTGCTGTTGTTCTGCTCCATGACGAAGGTGCGCACCGACAGGCGTCGTGCCGGCGGCGTGGCGATGATCGACAGGTCGCGCATGCCCGACACCGCCATGTTCAGCGTGCGCGGGATCGGTGTGGCGGTCAGGGTCAGGATATCGACCTCGCTGCGCAGGGCCTTGAGCTGCTCCTTCTGGCGTACGCCAAAGCGGTGCTCTTCGTCGATGATCACCAGGCCCAGGTTCTTGATCTTCACATCGTCCGACAGCAGCTTGTGGGTACCGATCACGATGTCGATCTTGCCTTCGGCCAGGTCGGCCACGGCTGCGTTGACTTCCTTGGCGGACTTGAAGCGGCTCATCACCTCCACGGTCACCGGCCAATCGGCAAAGCGGTCGCGGAAACTGTTGTAGTGCTGCTGGGCGAGCAGGGTGGTCGGCACCAGGATTGCCACCTGGCGGCCGCCATGCACCGCGATAAACGCGGCGCGCATCGCCACTTCGGTCTTGCCAAAGCCCACGTCACCGCAGACCAGGCGGTCCATGGGCTTGGGCGCGAGCATATCGGCGCGCACGGCGTCGATGGTGGTTTGCTGGTCCGGGGTTTCTTCGAAGGCGAAGCCGGCGCTGAACGTGGCGTAGTCGGCCTTCGGGTCGGCGAACGCATAGCCTTCGCGGGCCGCGCGGCGAGCATAGATGTCCAGCAGTTCGGCGGCTACGTCGCGCACCTGCTCGGCGGCCTTGCGCTTGGCCTTCTGCCAGGTCTCGGAACCCAGGCGGTGCAACGGCGCCAGGGCGTCGTCGCTGCCGGTGTAGCGCGCGATCAGGTGCAGGTTGGCCACCGGCACATAGAGCTTGGCGCCCTCGGCGTATTCCATGGTGAGGAATTCGGCGGCCTGGTTGTCGATCTCCAGGGTCTGCAGGCCCAGGTAGCGCCCCACGCCGTGGTCGATATGCACCACCGGCGCGCCTTCGCGCAGTTCGGTGAGGTTCTTGATCACCGCGTCGTTGTTGGCGTCGGCACGTTTTTCCCGGCGCCGGCGCTGCATCACGCGTTGGCCGAACAGCGGGCTCTCGGCAATCAGCGCCAGGGCCGGATCATCCAGTTGCAGGCCTTCGTTCAGCGGCGCAATCGTGATCGCCAGGCGGTCCTTGCCGGCGACAAAGTCCGGCCAGCTGTCGACGGTTTTTGGTCGCAGCTTCAGACGTTCGAGCAACTCCAGCAGCACTTCGCGGCGCCCGGCGGATTCGGCGGTAAACAGCACGCGGCCGGGGAAATCGCCGAGGAAGTCGGACAACGCTTGCAGCGGCTGGCTGGCCTTGGCCTCGATGGCCAGGTTGGGCAGGGTTTGGGCCGGGAAGCGTTCGCGGCCGACGCCGGCTTCCACATCCTGTTGGCTGGCGACCACCCGTGGCCAGTTCTTCAGGCGGGCGAAGCAGTCCTCTACCGGCAGGAACAGCTCGGCAGGCGGCAATAAAGGCCGGGATGGATCGACGCGGCGTTCTTCATAACGGTTGCGCACGTCGTTCCAGAAGTTTTCCGCCGCCTGTTCGATGCCCGGCAGCGAGAACACCTGAGTGTCCTGGGGCAGGTAATCGAACAGGGTCGAGGTTTCGTCGAAGAACAGCGGTAGGTAGTACTCGATACCGGCGGGGGTAATCCCGCTGCTCAAGTCCTGGAAGATCGGGCAACGGCGGAAATCCACGTCAAAGCGTTCGCGAAAGCGCGCCTTGAAGCGCGTGACGGCGTCTTTTTGCAGGGGGAATTCCCTGGCCGGCAGCAGCTTGATCGACTGTACTTTGTCGATGGAGCGCTGGTTTTCCGGGTCGAAGGTGCGCAGGGTCTCGATTTCGTCGTCGAACAGGTCGATGCGGTAGGGCAGTTTGCTGCCCATCGGGAACAGGTCGATCAGCGCGCCACGCACGGCGAACTCGCCATGCTCGTACACCGTATCGACGCAGCGGTAGCCGCTGGCTTCCAGGCGCGTGCGCATCTGCTCCACGTCGAGTTTCTGGCCAATATCCAGCACCAGACTGCTGCCCAGCAGGAACTTGGTCGGCGCCAGGCGGTGCAGGGCCGTGGTGATCGGCACCACGAGTACGCCGTGGGCCAGTTCCGGCAAGCGGTACAGGCTGGCGATGCGCTGGGAGATGATGTCCTGGTGCGGCGAGAACAAGTCGTAGGGCAGGGTTTCCCAGTCCGGGAAATGCAGCACCGGCAAATCGGGGGCAAAGAAACTCAGCTCCTGCTCCAACCGTTCGGCGCTTTGGCTGTCGGCGGTCAATAGCAGGGTAAAGCGCTTGGCTGCACTGGCAGCCTCGGCAATGGCCAGGCTCAGGGCGGCACCGGGCAGATTGCCCCAATGCTGTTTACCTGCCTCGGCAGGGAGTAGCGGTAGACGCAGGACGGGCACGGACGTTTGAGCTCCAGCGTTGCGACAAAGTCGGTAATTGTAACGGCCCGGAGTGCCGCCTGTCAGTTGCTGACTGTGCCTATTACGGTTTGTAGGAAATGTAGTGGCTAAGACAAACAATGCGCGGTTTTGACTCAAAATGTAGTGCCAAAATGCACGTATGTTTCGGAGGGTTACGGACAAGTGGCCCGAGGCTTTCACCAGGGGGTGCGCTGGAAGCCGCGTATTTACTGGCCTGTAGCGCGGCGAAAATTATGTGCAAGGGCTTTTGTTGCGTGGCGCGCATTGCTCCGGGGGCGGTCGGGCGGCATAATGTAGCCCCTTTTTTCAGCCCCTACATGTGGAAGGTTCCCGTGACTCAGAAGCCCGACCAGTGTCTTGGTGAATGGATCGACCGTGAAGCACTCGCAGAAGCGATGATCCCGCTTATCGGTCAGCTGTACCGCAATAACAATGTGGTGAGCTCGATCTATGGCCGCAGCCTGATCAACCAATCAGTCATCGCGATTCTCAAGGCTCATCGCTTTGCTCGCCATCGTTCTTCGGACGATAGCGAACTCTCCGTCCACGAAACATTCCCTCTGCTTAAAGCCATGAGCGAGCTCAAGCTCGGCGCGGCTTCGGTGGACCTGGGCAAGTTGGCGTTCAAATTCCGCGCTCAAGGCAATGGCCGCAGCGCCGAGCAGTTCGTGCGTGAAGAACTGGCCGACGTGGTTGGCCAGCAAAACGCCGCATCCCGTAAAGGCACTGACGTGGTGCTGTACGGCTTCGGTCGTATCGGCCGTCTGCTGGCACGCATCCTGATCGAAAAAACCGGCGGTGGCGACGGCCTGCGCCTGCGGGCCATTGTCGTGCGCAAAGGCGCCGAAAATGACCTGACCAAGCGCGCCAGCCTCTTGCGTCGCGACTCGGTACACGGTTCGTTCAATGGCACCATCACCATCGACGAAGAAAACAACACCATCACCGCCAACGGTAACCTGATCCAGGTGATCTACGCGAAGAACCCGACCGAGGTGGATTACACCCAGTACGGCATCCAGAACGCCTTGCTGGTGGACAACACCGGCGTATGGCGTGATGCCGACGGCCTGGGCCAGCACCTGGCCTGCCCGGGTATCGACCGCGTTGTGCTGACTGCGCCTGGCAAGGGCAAGCTGAAGAACATCGTTCACGGCATCAACCACAACGAAATCACCGCTGACGACAAGATCGTGTCCGCCGCTTCCTGCACCACCAACGCCATCGTGCCGGTGCTCAAGGCTGTGAATGACAAGTTCGGCATCATCAACGGTCACGTCGAAACCGTTCACTCGTACACCAACGACCAGAACCTGATCGACAACTTCCACAAGGGCGATCGCCGTGGCCGTAGCGCCGCGCTGAACATGGTGATCACCGAGACCGGTGCTGCCACCGCTGCTGCCAAGGCCCTGCCTGAGCTGGCCGGCAAGCTGACCGGTAACGCGATCCGTGTACCCACGCCGAACGTGTCGATGGCCATTCTCAACCTCAACCTTGAGAAAGCCGCCACCCGCGAAGAGATGAACGAGTACCTGCGCTACATGGCGCTGCACTCCGATCTGCATAAGCAAATCGACTTCGTCAATTCCCAGGAAGTGGTGTCCACCGACTTCGTTGGCTCGCGCCACGCCGGTGTGGTCGATGCTGAAGCGACCATCACCCAGGATAACCGCGTTGTACTGTACGTCTGGTACGACAACGAGTTCGGTTACAGCTGCCAGGTGGTGCGCGTGATGGAAGACATGGCTGGGGTCAACCCGCCGGCGTTTCCGCGCTAAGCATTAGCGGTAAATGAAAAAGCCCCGACTGGTTCGGGGCTTTTTTGTGGCTGGGGGTTTGTGTTGGGTGTGAAGGCCTCATCGCGGGCAAGCCCGCTCCCACAGTTTGATTTGCGAATACATTCAAATGTGTGGGCGGGCTTGTCGGGCCGCCGCATCGCCGCGATAGCGATCTATCAGGCCCCACCGACTACCGAAGCCTGCGCAGTGCGCAGTTCGTGCCGATTTCCCTTGAACAGCACCAGGGTCGCCACCAGCCCCAGCACCGCCGCGCCACTGAGCCAGATCCCCGGCGCAGCCTTGTTATCCAGTACATGGATCAGGTAAGTACAGGCGGCCGGGGTAAAGCCGCCAAAGGTTGCGGTCGCCAGGCTGTAGGCCAATGAAAAGCCTGTGGTGCGTACTTCCACTGGCATGATTTCGGTCAGCGCGACGACCATGGCGCCGTTGTACGAGCCATACAGGAACGACAGCCATAACTCGACGAGCAGCAGGTGGCTGAAGCTCGGATTGGCCACCAGCCATGACAGGGCCGGGTATGCCGTGAGGATTGCCAGAATAGTCGCCCCCAGCAGCAAGGGTTTGCGACCCACCTTGTCGGATACCGCGCCCATCACGGGCAACCAAAAGAAGTTCGACAGGCCGATGCACACGGTGACCAGCAACGCATCCAGGTCCGACAGGTGCAGTTCGGCCTTGCCGAAGGTCGGTGTGTAGGCGGTGATCAGGTAGAACGACACGGTCGTCATCACCACCAGCGCCATGCCTGCCAGGACGATGCCGAAATTCTGGCCGATGGAGCGGATGATTTCCTGCAGGGTAGGGCGATGTTTACGTGCCTGGAATTCCGGGGTTTCCTCCAGGGAGCGGCGAATCACGAAGATCACCGGCACGATCAGGCAGCCGATCAGGAACGGCACGCGCCAGCCCCACTCACCCATCTCCTCGGGGCTCAGCCAGTGGTTCAGGCCCACGCCCAGCAGGCCGGCGAAGACCACGGCGGCTTGTTGGCTGGCGGACTGCCAACTGACGAAGAAACCTTTACGTCCCGGCGTGGCGATCTCCGCCAGGTACACCGAGACCCCGCCCAGTTCGACACCTGCCGAGAAGCCTTGCAGCAATCGGCCAAACAGCACGATCAGCGGCGCGGCCACCCCGAGGGTGGCGTAGCCGGGCACGCAGGCGATCAGCACGGTGCCGGCGGCCATCATGGCCAGGGTGATCACCAGGCCTTTTTTACGGCCATGGCGGTCGATGTAGGCACCGAGGAAAATTGCCCCCAACGGACGCATCAGGAACCCGGCACCGAAGGTCGCCAGGGACAACATCAGGGACGCGAAGGCGCTGTCGGCAGGGAAGAAGGTCTTGGCAATGGCTGTGGCGTAGAAGCCGTAGACCATGAAGTCGAACATTTCGAGAAAGTTACCGCTGACAACGCGAAAGATCGCCTTGCCTTTGCCCGTGGTGTTGGACATGTCATTTACTCAACTGGCTATCTTGTTGGAAATCCCTGGTCGTCGTTCTTCCTTGCTGCAAGGTCTGGGCGCTGGCTGGTGCCCAAGAGTTTTGTAACCATATGTGTATCCGTGTGGGCGAGCAACAAAAACCGTTAGCAAGCTGGCTATTTGTCATGAAGCAACCCGCGTCAGGCGACGACATGCCGCATAATGGCCAGCCCCGAAAATGTGCTTGAGTGCGGCTTCATTGGGTTTTCAGCAGCGATAAGGTTGTGTGGCTTATGGGCGGTTTGCGATGCGCGATGGTGGGCGCTGTGTTGGCGATCTTGACGGGCTGCGGCGGCGATGAGGCCCTGGAGGCGTTTGGCGGCCCGACCATGGGCAGCACTTATTCAATCAAATATGTCCGTACCCCCGGGACGCCGGCGGCCAATGATGTGCAGCCGCAGGTCGAGCGCATCCTTGCCGAGGTCGACCGACAGCTGTCGACCTATCGCAGCGATTCCGATATCGAGCGCTTCAATGACTTGCCGGCCAACCGCTGCCAGCCGATGCCCGAGTCGATCCTGCAGTTGGTACGCACGGGCGAGCAGCTGTCCCAGGCCAGTGGCGGCGCTTTTGACCTGACCGTCGAGCCACTGCTCAACCTGTGGGGCTTCGGGCCCCAGGCGCGACAGGTAAAAGTCCCGGATCCCATGACGCTGGCCTTGGCGCGCCAGCGCGTCGGTCATCAGCACTTGCGCATCGACGGTCACCAGCTGTGCAAGGACGCGGCGGTGCAAGTGGACTTCAACAGCATTGCCGCTGGCTACACGGTGGACCGGATCGCCGAGCGGCTAGGGCAGTTGGGCATTCACCGGTACCTGGTCGAAGTGACTGGCGAGCTCAAGGCTGCCGGGCGCAAACCCGATGGCACGCCCTGGCGTGTGGCCCTGGAGGAGCCCCGCGATGACCAGCAGGTGGCTGAGCGCGTGATCGTGGTGGACGGCTTCGGCGTGTCTACTTCAGGTGACTATCGCAATTATTTCCAGCAGGATGGTCGCCGCTATTCCCACACCCTCGATGCCCGTAGCGGGGCGCCGATCACCCATCACCTGGCGTCGGTCACGGTACTGGAGCCTTCGGCGCTTATGGCGGACGGCTTGTCGACCTTGCTCCTGGTACTGGGGCCCGACGAGGGCTGGGACTATGCAGAAAAACAGCGGATCGCGGCATTTTTTGTGATGCGTGAGGGGGATGCTTTCGTCACACGCAGCAACAAAGCGTTCGAACAACTGACGACGGTCAAGCCGTAATCAATACTGTGTAGTAAAGGCAAAACTGGCCTACGACGCGACCAAGGGTTAATGTGCGCGGCGTTGAGCCTTATATAGACTGTGCCCCGGCTCACACACCTGAGCCTATTTGATCCTTCATGACCGCTGGCCGCGGCATGATTTAGCCAGGCGCCCAACCGTGCGTCCTGGCCTGTTCTGAGGAGTACGCATGGCTGTCTACAACTACGACGTGGTGGTACTGGGTTCCGGCCCAGCTGGAGAAGGTGCGGCGATGAACGCCGCCAAAGCAGGACGCAAGGTGGCGATGGTCGATAGCCGTCGTCAGGTCGGCGGTAACTGCACCCACCTGGGCACCATCCCGTCCAAGGCCTTGCGTCACTCGGTGCGCCAGATCATGCAGTTCAACACCAACCCGATGTTCCGGGCCATTGGTGAGCCGCGCTGGTTCTCGTTCCCGGATGTACTGAAAAGCGCCGAGAAAGTCATTTCCAAACAAGTCGCCTCGCGTACCGGCTACTACGCCCGTAACCGCGTCGACCTGTTCTTCGGCACCGGCAGCTTCGCCGACGAGCAAACCGTCGAAGTGGTCTGCGCCAATGGCGTGGTCGAGAAGCTGGTGGCCAAGCACATCATCATCGCCACCGGTTCGCGTCCGTATCGCCCGGCCGATATCGACTTCCACCACCCGCGTATCTACGATAGCGACACGATCCTCAGCCTGGGCCACACCCCGCGCAAACTGATCATCTACGGCGCCGGCGTGATCGGCTGTGAATACGCCTCGATCTTCAGCGGCCTGGGTGTGCTGGTGGAGCTGGTGGACAACCGTGACCAGTTGCTGAGCTTCCTCGACTCGGAAATTTCCCAGGCGTTGAGCTATCACTTCAGCAACAACAACATCACCGTGCGCCACAACGAGGAATACGACCGCGTTGAAGGCCTGGACAACGGTGTGATCCTGCACCTCAAGTCCGGCAAGAAGATCAAGGCCGATGCCTTGCTCTGGTGCAACGGCCGTACGGGCAACACCGACAAGCTGGGCATGGAAAACATCGGGGTCAAGGTCAACAGCCGTGGCCAGATCGAGGTGGATGAGAACTACCGCACCTGCGTCACCAATATCTATGGTGCCGGCGATGTGATCGGCTGGCCGAGCCTGGCCAGTGCCGCCCACGACCAGGGCCGTTCGGCGGCTGGCAGCATTGTCGACAACGGTAGCTGGCGCTATGTCAACGATGTGCCGACCGGGATCTACACCATTCCCGAGATCAGCTCCATCGGCAAGAACGAGCACGAGCTGACCAAGGCCAAGGTGCCTTACGAAGTGGGCAAGGCGTTCTTCAAGAGCATGGCGCGTGCGCAGATCGCCGGCGAGCCGCAAGGCATGCTGAAGATCCTGTTCCACCGCGAGACCCTGGAAGTGCTCGGCGTGCATTGCTTCGGCTACCAGGCCTCGGAGATCGTGCACATCGGCCAGGCGATCATGAGCCAGCCGGGTGATCTCAATACCCTTAAGTATTTTGTGAACACCACGTTCAACTACCCGACCATGGCTGAAGCCTATCGGGTAGCGGCCTACGACGGCCTCAACCGGCTTTTTTGAGCGGCTCCGGCCGGTGGCCTGAGCCGGCCGGGGAGACCGATTTCAGTAATTCCCGAGAGTGGCAGTGGCCAAACCGGGAAAGTCTGTAATCAGGCTATCTACGCCGAAGTCGGCGAGCCTGCGCATCAGCGCGGGTTCGTTGACTGTCCACACGGACACGTGCAAGCCCTGGCGCTGGGCTTTTTCCAGTCGCTCGGGAGTGCACAACGTCCAGTTCAACGCCAAATACTCACAGCCATAGTTCTGCGCGACCTTCAGCGGGTCGAGCCAGGCGTATTCGGCCACCAGTCCACGGGACAGGTCCGGCGTCAGCTCCAGGGCGGCTTTCAACACTTCCCGCGAGCTTGAAGTCACGGTGACCTTGTCCAGCAGGCCAAAGTGCTGGGCCATTTCCCGGATCGCCAGCACGGTGGTCGCGGCGCGGGTGCGCGAGGCGCTTTTGACTTCCAGTTGCCAGTGGTCGAAGTCGCACTGCTCAAACAGTTCTTCCAGGCGCGGGATCGGGCAAGGGGTGACCCAGCCTGGGCCGCCTTTGCGTGCGTCCATCTTCACCAGGTCGGCGGCGACGTATTCCACCACCTTGCCGCGTCGGTCTGCGGTGCGCTTCAAGGTCGGGTCGTGGATCACCATCAACTCGCCGTCCATGGACAGGTGCAAGTCCAGTTCGCAACGGCGCACGCCGTGCTTGAGGCATTGCTGGAAGCTGGTCAGGGTGTTTTCCGGTGCTTCGCCTTTAGCGCCGCGGTGGCCATAAATCAGGGTCACAGTTGCTCCTTTTCGCCAGGTGTCTGGCTGGATAAATACGAAATCAGGTGTCTTGGCCGTCGCTTTGTTCCCGGGCCAGGCGCCGTTCCTGGGCCTGTTTTTGCAAAATATAGCGAGCCAGCAACTGGCGCTGGGCGTCAGTCATGGATTCGAATTCGGTACCGATGTCAAAACTGTCGCCCTTGGGATCGCAATGGGTGACCTTGGCCCGCAGCAGCAGGCCCAGCGCCTGGGGCATCAGCACCAGCTTGACCGCCAGGTGGCTGCCGGGCGCGAGTGCCGTGGGGTGTTGGAAGTCGATGCCACCTTCGGAAATGATCACCGGCTGCGGCGCGCCGATCTCGCCCAGCAGGCTTTGCGCCATGACCTGGCTGAGCAAATCCATGCGTTTGTTCTGCACTTTGAGGAAGGCGGCGAGGGTGCGGTCGCGCTCGCCGAGCTGGCGCAGCAGGTGTTGGGACTCGAATTCGCTCAGGTGCAGTTCACTGAGCAGGTTGAACAGCGGGGAATCATCCAGCAACACTTCCTTGCTCGCCGCTTGCGGGGCCGACAGGCTTTTGATTTGGAGTGCGATCGTGTCGTCGATACGGTAGTATTCGCGGCGATCTTCTTCATCTAATGTCGTCATGGCGAACCCCAGGTAACGGTAATGGTCTGAGTGTAAAGCTGCTTACCAGACCCCGCCACCGGGACGTCTTCTTTTCCTCCGAACAAGCCCCGACATGTTCAGACCTCTCTTCGTATTTATCGGCACGCGTTATACCCGTGCAAAGCGTCGCAATCATTTTGTGTCGTTCATTTCCCTGACCTCCATGATCGGACTCGCTCTGGGCGTCGTCGTAATGATCGTGGTGCTATCGGTGATGAATGGCTTCGATCATGAGATGCGCACCCGCGTGCTGGGCATGGTGCCCCACGCGACCATCGAGTCCGGCGAGCCCCTGGGCGACTGGCAAGGCCTGGCCGACAAGGTCAAGCAGAACCCCAAGGTGCTGGCCGTCGCGCCATTTACCCAGATGCAGGGGCTGTTGACCAACAATGGCAAGGTGCAGAAAGTCCTGCTCAATGCCATCGACCCGGCACAGGAGCGCAAGGTCTCGATCATTGATCAGTTCATGCAGCAGGGCCAGCTCGATGCCCTGTCGCCTGGCAGCTTCGGCATCGTGATCGGCGACCGTGCGGCGGCGAAGCTCGGCGTGGCCATTGGCGACAAGCTGACCTTCGTCGCCCCGGAAGTCACCGTGACCCCGGCGGGCATGTTCCCGCGCATGAAGCGCTTTACCGTGGTTGGCATCTTTCATGTCGGTGCCGGCGAAATCGACGGCTTCCTCGGCCTGACCAACCTTACCGACCTGGCCCGCCTGCATCGCTGGAAGCCGGACCAGGTGCAGGGCTTGCGCCTGAAGTTCAACGACCTGTTCGAGGCGCCACGCGGGGCCTGGGAAATCGCCCAGCACCTGGGTGAAAGCCAGTACTACGCCCGTGACTGGACCCGTACCCACGGCAACCTGTACCAGGCGATCCGCATGGAAAAGGCCATGATTGGCCTATTGCTGTTGCTGATTGTCGCGGTGGCCGCCTTCAACATCATCTCCACCCTGGTGATGGTGGTGAACGACAAGAAGGGCGACATCGCCATCCTGCGCACCCTGGGCGCCACGCCGGGACAGATCATGGCGATCTTTATGGTCCAGGGCACGGTGATCGGCGTGGTCGGTACCTTGATCGGTACGGCCGTGGGGATCTTCGCCGCGCTGAACGTCAGTGCTGCCATCGCCGGCGTCGAAACCCTGATCGGCCACAAGTTTCTCAACGCCGACGTCTACTTCATCGACTATTTGCCATCCCAGGTGCAGAGTCAGGATGTGTTGATGGTCGGCGGCGCCGCGTTGGTCCTGAGTTTCCTTGCCACCCTATATCCAGCCTGGCGCGCGGCACGTACCCAGCCGGCGCAGGCTTTACGCTATGAGTGAATCGGGCATGAGTGAAAAAGCAATCCTGAGCTGCCGCAACCTGGGCAAATCCTACGAGGAAGGCCCGGAATCGGTAGTGGTGCTGTCCAACCTGCAACTGGAACTGCATCCGGGCGAGCGTGTGGCGATCGTCGGCAGTTCCGGCTCCGGCAAAAGTACCTTGCTCAACCTGTTGGGCGGCCTTGATACGCCGTCCCAGGGCAGCGTGTGGCTGGCCGGTGAAGAACTCTCGGCGTTGAACGAGAAGGCCCGTGGCCAGTTGCGCAACCGCTCCCTGGGCTTTGTGTACCAGTTCCACCACTTGCTGCCAGAGTTCACGGCCCTGGAAAACGTGTGCATGCCGCTGTTGATCGGCAAGACCGCGATCCCGGAGGCGCGTCAGCGTGCTACGGCGCTGCTGGAGCGCGTCGGCCTGGGGCATCGCCTGGAGCATAAGCCGGCAGAGCTGTCTGGCGGCGAGCGCCAGCGTGTGGCGATTGCCCGTGCCCTGGTGAACAACCCAGGCCTGGTGATGCTCGATGAGCCGACCGGCAACCTCGATTCCCACACTGCCCAGGGCATAAAGGACTTGATGCTGGAGCTGAGCACCCAGATGCGCACCGCGTTCCTGGTGGTGACCCATGACATGAGCATGGCCCGGCAGATGGACCGTGTGTTGCACCTGCAGGAAGGTCATCTGGTCGCCATCTGACCTGTTTCAGCCCGGGCATTCGTGTCTGGGTTTTCTATTTTTTCAACGGTGCCCGCGAATGTTCAGACCGTTATCGATTTTTATCGGCACGCGCTATACCCGCGCCAAGCGCCGCAACCGTTTTGTCTCGTTTATCTCGATGACCTCGATGATCGGCCTCGCCCTGGGCGTGCTGGCGATGATCGTGGTGTTGTCGGTGATGAATGGCTTCCAGCGGGAAATGAGCTCGCGCATTCTGGGCATGGTGCCGCATGCCACCATCGTCGGCGTCAACCCGATCAGCGACTGGCAGCCCGTGGCCGCCGCCGCTCTGAAAAACCCCGAAGTGACCGCCGCCGTGCCGTTTACCGAGATGGAAGGCATGCTGTCCTATAAGGGCTCGATGCAGCCGATCCAGATCAGCGGGATCGACCCGGCCCAGGAAGGCAAGGTGTCGATCGTCACCCAGCATATCGTCCAGGGCAATCTGGAAAACCTGCAGCCGGGTGAGTTCGGCGTGGTGATCGGTGAAATCACTGCGCGCCGTTTCCGCTTGAATGTGGGGGACAAGCTGACCTTGATCGTCCCGGAAATCAGCACTGCGCCCGGCGGCATCACCCCGCGTATGCAGCGTTTGAACGTGGTGGGGGTGTTCAAGGTGGGTGCCGAGCTGGATGGCTCGATGGCGCTGATCCACGTCGCCGATGCCGCGCAAATGCTGCATTGGCAGCCGAACCAGGTGCAAAGCGTGCGCCTGGCGGTCAAAGATCTGTACGCGGCGCCGAAAGTGTCGGCGGACATTGCCGGCAGCCTGGGCGCCGCCTACAAGGCCGATGACTGGACCCACACCCAGGGCAGCCTGTTCAGTGCAATGAAGATGGAAAAGACCATGATCGGCCTGCTATTGCTGATGATCGTCGCCGTCGCCGCGTTCAATATCATCGCCACGCTGATCATGGTGGTGAACGACAAGGGCGCGGACATCGCGATCCTGCGCACCATCGGCGCCACGCCACGGCAGATCATGGCGATCTTCATGGTCCAGGGCACGGTGATCGGTATCGTCGGCACCCTGATTGGCGGCGTGCTGGGAGTGATTGCCGCGCTCAACGTCAGTGAGCTGGTGGGCTGGATGGAGCGCGTGACCGGGCAGCATATCTTCAGTTCGGACGTGTACTTTGTCAGCAACCTGCCTTCGGAGCTGCAAGGTGGCGATGTGTTGCTGATTTGCAGCGCGGGGTTTGTGTTGAGCTTTCTGGCGACGATCTACCCGGCGTATCGGGCGGCGAAGATTGAGCCGGCGCATGCCCTGAGATATTCGTAGGTCTTGAGATCGCTATCGCAGGCAAGCCAGCTCCCACATTTGACGGTGTTCGCAAATCAACATGTGGGAGCGGGCTTGCCCGCGATGAGGCCCGCCCAGCTTGCCTCAAACCCCCTGCGGCAGCTCAATCACAAACCGCGTCCACCCCGGTTGTGACTCACAGAAAATCCTCCCCCCGTGTGCCTGCACAATCGACTGGGTAATCGCCAACCCTAGCCCAGCATGCTCACTGCTGCCTTCATGGCGTGCCGGATCCACGCGGTAGAACCGGTCAAACAGCTTGGGCAGTAATCCCTGGGGAATCCCGGTGCCGGTGTTTTCCACGCTCAGCGTCACTGCCTGGGCGTTTTCGCTGATCCTCACCCGTACTTCGCCTCCCGGCGGGGTAAAGCGCACAGCGTTGTCCAATAGATTGGAACAAGCACGGCGCAGCATGCTGCGGTCACCGACGGTACTGGCGCTGCCGTCGCGCAGCAGGTTGACCTGGGCGTCCTCGGCCAACGGCGCGAAGAACTCCAGCAAGGCATCCACCTCGTCGGCCAGGGCCAGGGGCTCGCGCCTGGGGTTCAGCAAGCCGTGATCGGCCTTGGCCAGGTACAGCATGTCATTGACCAGTTGGGCCATCCATTGCAGCTCTTCCAGATTGCTGTGCAGCGCTTCGCGGTAGTCCTCCAGCGGCCGGGGCTGGGTGAGGATCACCTGGGTCTGGGTCAGCAGATTGGATAGCGGCGTGCGCAGCTCGTGGGCGATATCGGCAGAGAACGCCGACAGCCGCTGGAACGCGTCGTCGAGGCGGCTGAACATGGCGTTGAAGGCCTGGGCCAGTTCCGCCAGTTCGGCGGGCATCTGTTCTTCGGGCAGGCGCTGGGTCAGGGAGTGGGCGCGCACGCGGCTGGCCACTTCAGTCATTCGCCGCAACGGACGCAACCCGCTGCGTGCGGCCCAGGCGCCGAGAAGCGCGGTGGCCAGGGCGGACAGGCCGACCGTCAGCCAGATCAGGTGCTGCATGCGCTGCAGGAAGTGTTGGTGATGGGTAATGTCCAGCATCAGGACCAACTGCGCGGAGCCGGGCTGCTCGGGATTCAACGGCGCGTTGTACACCCGGTAGCTGGTGCCGGCGCTTTGCAGGCTGTGCAGGCCGGGCGCGGTAGGCAGGTCATTGGGGATGCGCAGCGCGCTGTCAAACCAGCGCTGGCCGTCGGCGGCATTGATGCGTACCGACAGGTCGGGTTGATGGCTCAGCTCGTCTTTCAATGCGGCGATGCGTGGGGCGAACAGCGCCGGGGTGTCGGCGCCTTGCAGGGCGCTGCGCAGGGTCATCAGCTTGCTGTCGAGCAATTGCTGGTCCAGCTCGATGAAGTGTTTCTCGCTGGCCTGGTTGAACAACACGCCCGCCAGCAGCGAGACCACGGCGGTGCAGCCGGCAAACAACAGGGCCAGGCGGCTGGCCAGGGACAGGCGCTTGATCAACTGAACCGCTCCTCCAGCACATAGCCCATGCCGCGCACTGTGTGGATCAGCTTGTTGGGAAAGCTGTCATCTATCTTCAGGCGCAGGCGGCGGATAGCTACTTCGATGATATTGGTGTCGCTGTCGAAGTTCATGTCCCAAACCTGGGAGGCAATCAGCGACTTGGGCAGCACTTCGCCCTGGCGGCGCAGGAGCAGCTCCAGCAGGGCGAACTCCTTGGCGGTCAGGTCGATGCGCTGGCCGCTGCGATCTACGCGGCGGCGGATCAGGTCCAGGCGCAGGTCGGCCAGGTGCAGGCCGGTTTCCTGGGGGGTGCTGCTGCCTCGGCGCAACAGGCTGCGCACCCGGGCCAACAGCTCGGAGAACGCGAATGGCTTGACCAGATAGTCGTCGGCCCCCAGCTCGAGGCCGTGGACCCGATCTTCGACCGCATCCCGCGCAGTCAGGAATAACACCGGAATCTCCAGGCCGGCGCTGCGCACCGCCTGCAGGATCTGCCAGCCGGTGCGGCCAGGGAGCATCACGTCGAGGATCAGCAAATCGTAGTCGCCCGTCAGCGCCAGGTGCTGGCCGGTGGTGCCGTCGGCCACCAGTTCGGTATTGAACCCGGCTTCGGCCAGGCCCTGGCGCAGGTAGTGGCCGGTTTTGGGTTGGTCTTCGACGATCAGCAGTTTCATAGGCAACTCATGGCAACGGGTAGCAGCAGGCTTTATACCGTGTGCGCCGTGGTGCTGGCGCAACCTGACAAAGTTGTAATCTAACAGTCAGCTGGCTGGCAGCGACGCATTATTAGAGTGTCCCACAAGCGGATCCCGTACCTTTGGAGAATGAACATGTTATCGCGCAAAGCCTGGTGGTTGGTGGGTTGTCTGATGATGCTGAGCGCTGCGGCGCTGGCCGATGGTGCGCACACTTTCGCCTTTGGCGAGGCTGCCCCGGCGACCAAGGCCACGCGGACTGTAGAAGTGCTGCTGCAGGATATTTCCTTTGCTCCTACATCCCTGGATGTAAAAGCCGGCGAGACGGTGCGCTTTGTGCTGGTCAACAAGGGCCAGTTGCTGCATGAGTTCAACCTGGGGGACGCGGCCATGCATGCCGATCACCAGAAGGAAATGCTCAAAATGCAGGCCAGCGGCATGTTGACCACCACCGGCATGGGCCAGATGGATCACGCGGCAATGGGTCATGGTGACATGGGCAGCATGAAGCATGACGATCCCAACAGCGTGCTGGTGGAGCCGGGCAAGACCGCCGAATTGACCTGGACCTTCAGCAAGGCTGGGGCCCTGGAGTTTGCCTGCAACCTCCCTGGGCATTACCAGGCGGGGATGGTCGGCAAGCTGAACGTCAGCCAGTAAACCTCGGGCTCAAAGGCGGGTGCAAAGGCTGGTAGACTGGCGGGGTTTATTTAGCCAGGTTTCCGCCATGCATCCCGCAGCCGAACATTCGCCGCTGGGCAAGTCCAGTGAATACATCTCCACTTACACCCCTTCATTGCTGTTTCCCATTCCTCGCGCCGCCAAATGGGCCGAGCTGGGCCTCACCGCCGAGACGCTGCCCTACAAGGGCGTGGACTTCTGGAACTGCTTTGAATTGTCCTGGCTGCTACCGTCTGGCAAGCCGGTGGTGGCCATCGGTGAGTTCAGCATCCCGGCCGACTCGCCGAACATCATCGAATCGAAATCCTTCAAGCTCTACCTCAACTCGCTGAACCAGACGCCGTTTGCCGATGGGCCAAGCCTTGAGGCGACCCTGCGTGCCGATCTGAGCGCGGCGGCCGGCAAACCGGTGGGCGTGCGCATCCGTAGCCTGGCCGAAGTGGAAGACGAAGGCGTGGTGCGCCTGCCGGGCGTGTGCATTGATGACTTGGATATCAGTGTCAGCAACTACGAGCATCCGCGCCCGGAACTGCTGCGCTGTGATGATTCCCGTGTGGTGGAGGAGAGCGTGCACAGCCATCTGCTCAAATCCAACTGCCCGGTGACCAGTCAGCCGGACTGGGGCAGCGTTGCGGTGGAATATCGCGGCGCGGCGCTGGACCATGCGAGCCTGCTGGCCTACCTGGTGAGCTTCCGCCAGCACTCGGACTTTCATGAGCAGTGCGTGGAGCGGATCTTTCTCGACCTGCAGCGGTTGCTCAAGCCTGAGAAGTTGACGGTTTATGCGCGGTATGTGCGACGGGGTGGGTTGGATATCAACCCGTATCGCAGCACTGAGGATGTACAGTTCCAGAACCTGCGCCTGGCCCGACAGTAAGCTTCACACCCAGCAAATGTGGGAGCGGGCTTGCTCGCGATAGCGGTGTTTCAGTCAATATCTTCGGTGACTGACACTCCGTTATCGCGAGCAAGCCCGCTCCCACATTGGGTTTTGTACCTGGCTCGGGTTGGGATTAAATCCCCATATTGCCCAAGGCCACTACAATATTGCGCAATGTCCCGGCAATGCCCGGATGGTCCAATTCGAAACGTTCGACTGCCAGGTTCACATCATCGGAGATGCTCGGCGGCTGGGTCGCAGGTTCCAGTTCCAGTTGCACTTCAAATTTGGCAATCAATGCTTCCAGCGCTTCGCGTTTTTCCAGCGGCAGAGGCGGCTCCTGGTTCAATTGCTCGCGCAGGATGTTGACCTGTTCTTGCAGTTTTTCGCGGGCAGGCATGGCGTTCTTCCTTTTATCAATAGGCACTGGCATAGACCGCGGCACGCCGAGAAAGGTCTACGGTATGACCTGTAGATTAATCCACTGGCGGCGACTGTGCATGATCTTGATCAGGGCTTCTCGCCTTTGAGCCGGCGCAGGCTTATGTCCGCCAGGCAGGTGCCCAGCTCACCCAGATGATCAATCACCGAGTGCACGCCGAGGCCGTACAGCGCGACGGTAGCTTTGGCGCGTTTGTGTTCGCGCGCCTGTTCGCTCAGGGCTTGCCATTGGCTGGGGGGCAGCCCGCACAGTGAGCCGCAGGACGCCAGGCCAATGGTCCAGAGCCCAGCGTTGAGCCCTGCTTGCAGCAGCCGCGGCTCGCCGCTGACCAGTACGCAGCCATCCAAGTGCTGGATGTTCAGGTCCATCAAGGCTTGCCAGCAAGCATGGGGTGCCGGCCAGGGTGCGGTCGCAGGGCGGGTGCCTTGGATCCAGTCCGGCAGGGCTGCGGCCAACGGCGTGGTGACGGTGGGGGGCAGCTCATCCAGCCAGGCGCAGGGGGTGCCTTGACTGTTGAGCCATTGCAGGATGTTCAGGGCGCCAGGGGTGGCCAGGGCTTCGCCGGTGGGGATGGTGTCGGCGTGGGCCATGGAACCGAAGTCCACCAGGCAGCCACTGAGGCCAAAGAGTACGGCGGTCAAGGACGGGGCGTTGTCTGCAGCGATCTGGGGGTGGGGCATTGGGACGTCCCTGAAAATAGCTGTGACGCTATCGGAAGCCCATGACAAGCAGATGACACCTGATCTTGGATGTAGGAGTTTTGTATATTTGCTGAATGACAATTCCGTCAAGCTGCCTAATCTTACACTTCCGTCATATACTGCCGTCTTATTCAGGGCATAGCGCCCATGACAGATCATTCAAGGAGTTCAAGCTATGCGCTGGAGCCAGTGTCTTGCTCAACTATCGGTATGTGCCAGTGTGTTGCTGGTGCCTTTCGCCGCCCAGGCTGCGGAAGACGATCCATGGGAAAGCATCAACCGCCCGATTTTCACCTTCAACGACACCGTTGATACCTACGCCCTCAAGCCATTGGCCCAAGGCTATCAGTTCATTACCCCGCAATTTGTCGAAGACGGTATCCACAACTTCTTCCGCAACATTGGTGATGTGGGCAACCTGGCCAACAATGTGCTGCAACTCAAGCCATATCAGGCGGGTGTCGATACCGCGCGTTTGCTGGTCAACACCACGTTTGGCGTGCTCGGCGTCATCGACGTAGGCACCAAAATGGGGCTGCAACGCAGCGACGAAGACTTCGGCCAGACCCTCGGCTACTGGGGCGTGGGGAGCGGTCCGTACGTGATGCTGCCGCTGTTGGGCCCAAGCACCTTGCGTGATGCGCCGTCCAAGTACGTCGACAGCTACACCGAACCGTACCGCTACATGAGCGATATCCCTACACGCAACAGCGCCATGGGCCTGGATATCGTCGATACCCGTGCGAGTCTGCTGTCGGCTGAAAAGCTGATCAATGGCGACAAATACACCTTTATCCGCAATGCCTACCTGCAGAACCGTGAGTTCAAGGTCAAAGATGGCAAGGTAGTGGATGACTTTTAAGGTTAACCCTTGAATGGAAAAGGCGGCCTTCGAGGCCGCCTTTTTTGTGTGCATTAATTTCAGTACATCTTGAGGATTTTCAGGCCCAGGTGTTGGTCGTCACCTTCTTTTCTGGCCCAGACCACCTCGGTGTCCGCCTCCAGGCCTTTAAGCGCGGCGTGCTCTGAGTCAATACGCACCTTCAGTTGGTCGCCCACGTTGAACGGGTGCTGGGCCTGAACCTGCATGCCAGAGCTGGAGAGGTCCAGGCAGACGCCGGCAATCTCTTGCCCGGCATGGATCAACGACACGCCGGCATCCACACGCATGCGGATGAAATCGCGCTTTTCTGCATAGTCACGTTCATTTGCGCTCATAGCTTTCATCCTTCCATTGCGTTGTGGTTTTGCCTGTTCTTATAACTCCCGGTGATTTGCGATGTAAAGACGTCCAGCGACCATCGGCATGAGCTTGAAACCCCTGGCGGATGGGAGTACCGTCTGCGCCTTAGAAGGGCACCTCTGCTTTACCTTTGTGCGTGAGCCAAAAGCTCATGTTTTGTAGGACAGAGAGGCTAGAAAGCGAATCCAGTAGTGCGAGCCGGGCCATTGCCTGACTGCCTACGCCAACCTAATTCTGGCGCCGTTTGCCCACATGCAAAAAACCAGTGCCACGCTGCTGATAATCGATGACGACGAAGTAGTGCGCGCGAGCCTCGCGGCCTATTTGGAAGACAGTGGCTTCAGCGTCCTGCAGGCCGGCAATGGTCTTCAGGGTCTCCAGGTGTTCGAGCGCGACCAGCCCGACCTGGTGATCTGCGACCTGCGTATGCCCCAGATGGGCGGCCTTGAGCTGATCCGCCAGGTAACCGAGCTTGCTCCGCAGACGCCGGTGATTGTCGTGTCCGGTGCCGGGGTGATGAACGACGCCGTGGAAGCCTTGCGCCTGGGCGCTGCCGATTACCTGATCAAGCCCCTGGAAGATCTGGCCGTACTGGAGCACTCGGTGCGCCGGGCGCTGGATCGTGCCCGCCTGCTGCTGGAAAACCAGCGCTACCGCGAGAAGCTCGAAACCGCCAACCGTGAGCTCGAAGCCAGCCTTAACCTGCTCCAGGAAGACCAGAACGCCGGTCGCCAGGTGCAGATGAACATGCTGCCGGTGAGCCCCTGGAGCATCGACGAGTTCCAGTTCGCCCACCAGATCATCCCGTCGCTGTACCTGTCGGGGGATTTTGTCGACTACTTCCGCGTGGATGAGCGCCGGGTCGCGTTCTACCTGGCCGATGTCTCCGGGCACGGCGCATCCTCTGCATTCGTGACCGTGTTGTTGAAGTTCATGACCACACGGCTGTTGTTCGAATCCAAGCGCAACGGCACCTTGCCGGAGTTCACTCCCTCGCAAGTGCTGGGCCACATCAACCGGGGCCTGATCAGCTGCAAGCTGGGCAAGCACGTGACGATGGTGGGCGGCGTGATTGATGAAGAAACCGGTCTGTTGACCTACAGCATTGGCGGTCACCTGCCATTGCCGGTTTTATACACTCCAGACAGTGTGCGTTATCTGGAAGGGCGCGGTCTGCCGGTTGGCTTGTTCAATGAAGCCACCTATGAAGACCACATCCTGGAGCTGCCACCGGCCTTCAGCCTGACGCTGATGTCTGATGGCATCCTGGACCTTCTTCCAGAGCCTACACTCAAAGAGAAAGAAGCCGCCTTGCCCCAACGGGTCAGGTCGGCGGGCGGCAGCCTGGATGGCCTGCGGCAGGTTTTTGGATTGGCCACGCTAGGGGAGATGCCGGATGATATCGCCCTATTGGTGTTGAGCAGGAATCTTTGATGAGTACCGGAAGAATCCAATTCGCCGAGCAAGACGGGACCTTCGTCCTGAAGTTTGTCGGTGAAGTGCGCCTGACCCTGTGTTCGGCGCTGGATGCAACGATTGAGCGGATTTTCACAGCCTTGAATTTCTCGGCGATCGTGATCGATCTGACCGAAACCCGCAGCATCGATAGCACCACCCTTGGGCTGTTGGCCAAGTTGTCCATTCTGTCGCGGCAGAAGGTCGGACTGCTGCCGACCGTGGTCACCACCCACGAAGACATCACCCGGCTCTTGCAGTCGATGGGTTTCGACCAGGTGTTCAACATCGTTGACCGCCCGATCCCCTGCCCGGAATGCCTGACCGACTTGCCTTCCCAGGACCAGTCCGAGGAAGTGGTGCGGCTCAAGGTGCTGGAGGCGCACAAGATCCTGATGGGCCTGAACGAGTCCAACCGCGAAGCGTTTCACGACCTGGTCAACGCCCTGGAGCGTCACTGACCTCGCTGTGAGCACGGTCAACATGTGGGAGCTGGCTAGCTTGCGATAGCGCCAGCCCAACCAACACAAATTGAGCTACAAAAAAGGGCGGCATCCCAACGGATGCCGCCCTTTTTGCCGCCCTCGCTTTTTACAGCTTGGCGCTCAACAACGCTTCCAGCTTCTCCTGGTCCCGAGCAAACTGACGAATGCCCTCTGCCAGCTTCTCAGTGGCCATCGCGTCCTCGTTGGACTCCCAGCGGAACTGCGCCTCTGTCATATGCACACGGGGTTCACCGGCATGGCCTGGCGCCAACTTGCGCTCCAGCTTGCCATTGTCGGCCGCCAGCTTCTCCAGCAAGTCCGGGCTGATGGTCAGGCGGTCGCAACCGGCCAACTCTTCGATCTGGCTCAGGTTGCGGAAGCTCGCGCCCATCACCACCGTTTTGTAGTCATTGGCCTTGTAGTAGTTGTAGATGCGGGTTACCGACTGCACACCAGGATCATCGGCACCGGTGTAGTCGTTGCCATTGGCCTTTTTGTACCAGTCGTAGATACGACCGACAAACGGCGAAATCAGGAACACCCCGGCTTCAGCGCAGGCTACGGCCTGGGCGAAGGAGAACAACAGGGTCAGGTTGGTCTGGATGCCTTCTTTCTCCAGTTGCTCGGCGGCACGAATACCTTCCCAGGTGGATGCGATCTTGATCAGTACGCGGTCGCGGCCAATACCTGCCTTTTCGTACAGGTCGATCAGGCGATGCGCACGCTTGAGTACCGCGTCCGTGTCGAACGACAGCCGCGCATCCACCTCGGTGGAGATGCGCCCTGGCACCACCTTGAGGATCTCCTGGCCCACAGCCACCGCAAAGCGGTCACTGGCCAGGCCGACATCGCCGTTGCAATCCTGCACGCAGGCGTCCAGCAGCTTGGCGTAAGCCGGAATGGACGCGGCTTTGAGCAAAAGGGAAGGGTTGGTGGTGGCATCCTGCGGCTTGACGCGAGCGATAGCTTCAAAATCGCCAGTGTCGGCAACTACGGTGGTGAATTGCTTGAGTTGTTCCAGTTTGGAAGTCATGGGCGTGCTCTGTCCTATGGGTCTGATGACATTACCCGAGGGCCGATAGCCGCTCAAGGGCGCAAACGCGTTCGATCGTTTGCGAGGGCAATAACCTGAAAACAGTCGTTTGAATGACCGACCGTGCTGCTAGATAGGAGGGCAAAATCGCTATCAGGTTCAACCAGCAACGCGATCAGAATGTGGGAGCGAGCTTGCCCACGATAGCGATGGACCCGTCGCCGCTCCGTCAACGGCCTTCAAGCAACGCTCCGGCCTGATCCAACAACGCCAACGGATCCGCGGCCTTGTGAATGTCCACCGACAACAACTGCCGAAACCTGCGCGCCCCCGGAAACCCGGTGCCCAACCCCAACACATGCCGCGTAATGTGATGCATCGCGCCACCGGTGGCCAGGTGCTCGGCGATATACGGCCGCAACTGCGCCAACGCCTCGGCCCGACTGATCACCGGCGCCGTACTGCCAAACAACTGCTGATCCACTTCTGCCAGCAGATACGGGTTGTGGTAAGCCTCACGCCCCAGCATCACGCCATCAAACACCTGCAGATGCTCTGCGCATTGCTCCAGGGTCTTGATCCCGCCATTGAGAATAATCTCCAGCTCGGCAAAATCGCGCTTCAATTGCGCCGCCACGTCATAACGCAGCGGCGGAATGTCCCGATTCTCCTTGGGCGACAACCCCTCCAGAATCGCAATCCGCGCATGCACGGTAAAACTGGTGCAACCGGCATCCTTCACCTGCCCGACGAAATCACACAACTGGGCATAACTGTCCCGGCCATTGATCCCGATGCGATGCTTCACCGTCACCGGAATCGACACCGCATCCCGCATCGCCTTGACACAATCCGCCACCAGGGCAGGGTGCCCCATCAGGCACGCGCCGATCATATTGTTCTGCACCCGGTCGCTGGGGCAGCCGACGTTCAGGTTCACTTCGTCGTAACCGGCGGCCTCAGCCATGCGTGCGCACGCGGCCAGGTCGGCTGGAACACTGCCGCCCAGTTGGAGGGCGAGAGGATGCTCGGCTTCATTGTGACGCAGGAAGCGTTCATGGTCGCCGTGGAGAATGGCGCCGGTGGTGACCATTTCGGTGTAGAGCAGGGCGTGCTTGGAGAGCAGGCGTAGGAAGTATCTGCAATGACGGTCAGTCCAATCCATCATGGGGGCGACGGAGAAGTGACGGGAGAAAGCTTGTGTTGGAGCTGTGTGTTGGGGCATGAGGATCTGAGGTGAGCTTTGCGAAGGGGAGGCAGTTTAACAGGAATGGGTTGGCGGGGATGGGGGAGCCTCTTTGGGAGGGATTGTTGGAGTTAAATAAATCTGTCTCCTTTCCATGTTCAACGATCAGTATGTAGTCAGTGGTGGGCAGCCGATGGAGGCGTTTGTTCGCGCGATTCGGCAGATCATCCGTGAGACTAAGGCTGACCGCTGATCGTTATCTGCGGGTTTTTTCCCACTCAGTGGGAATCTGGTTTCAGTTAATGGAAAACTCGGTGCACCATGCCCGCAAGAGCATGAGGCCGATATGAACTACAACACGCCCACTGATCGCTTGCTGCAAATCCTCGTCACTCTGGGGCAATCCAGCGAGGCGATCTCCGCCAAAGAACTGTCCGAGCAACTGGCACAGCCGCTCAGCAGCACTTATCGCCATCTCAAGACCTTACTGCGCTGGGGGCTTGCCGAAGAGAACGGTCAGGGTCGCTATTTGCCAGGGCCAACCTGTTTGCAACTGGCCAAGAAATTCGACCGCGAAGCCGTGCTGGTGACCCTCGCCAAGCCGGAACTCAAGCGCCTGGCCGAGCAAAGCCAGGAAAGCGTGGCGTTAATGGTGCCCAGCAATGGCCAGGCGATTTGCATCGAGCTGGTCGATAGCCCACAACCGCTGCGTTGCTGCTACCAAAAAGGGCTGGCCCAGCCGCTGTTGGTCGGTGCATCGGCGAGAGTGCTGTTGGCCTATATGGATGAGGCGCAAAGCCTGTCGGCTCTGTTGGCGCAAGGCGTCGAAAGCGAGGAAGTCGCCACGTACCAGCGCAGTTTTGCCGATATCCGCGCTGCCGGTTATGCCGTGAGTGTGAGTGAAATCGACGACGGCATTTGGGGTATCAGCGCGCCGTTGCTCGACAGCCGCAATCGCCTGCTAGGCGCCATCAGCCTCATGGCTCCTGCCTCCCGGGCGCACACCCGCAGTGAACGCCTGATCCGCTGGACCCAGGACGCGGCCCTGCGCCTGAGTGCTCGGCTCGACTGAATTTGACTGGAGTTTCAAGCATGACTGCTGTTTCTGACATACCCCTGTGGACAGGTCGTATCGACGCTGGCGAAGGGCAGGCTGCGCTGCGCTGGCATCAATGGGTCAAGCCCTTCTGCGAGGGTCAGTCTGCGGGTGCAGCACTGATTGGGCTGGCCTGTGATGAAGGAGTCAAACGTAATCAAGGACGCACCGGCGCCCGTCTTGGCCCGTCAGCACTGCGCAAGGCGCTGGCCAACCTGGCGTGGCATGGCCGGGCGCCGCTGTATGACGCGGGCGATGTGAGTTGCACCGACAGCAACCTCGAAGGCGCGCAGCAGATTTACGCTCACCACGTCAGCTATCTGCTCAACCAGGGGCATTTGCCGTTGGGGTTGGGTGGCGGCCATGAAATCGCCTTTGCCAGCTTTAGCGGCCTGGCCGATCACCTGCGCCAGGCCACCCCGCATGCGCGGATCGGCGTTCTCAACTTTGATGCCCACTTCGATCTGCGCCATGGTGAACAAAGCAGTTCGGGTACCCCTTTTCGCCAGATAGCCGAGTACTGCCAGCGTGCACGGATGCCGTTCACCTATTGTTGCCTGGGTGTCAGCCAGTTGAACAACACCCAGGCGCTGTTTGAGCAGGCGCAGCGACTGAATGTGCGTTACCGCCTCGACCGGCAAATGAACAGCTGGGACATACCCGCCTGCGAAGCGATGATCGATGAGTTCTTGCAAGACGTCGATCACCTCTACCTGACCATCTGCCTTGATGTCCTGCCCGCCAGCCAGGCGCCCGGTGTCAGTGCGCCGTCTGCCCATGGCGTGGACATGCAGATCGTCGAGCATCTGATACGCCATGCCAAGGCCAGCGGCAAATTGCGCATGGCCGATATCGCCGAACTCAACCCCGGCCTGGATATCGACAATCGAACCGCCCGCATTGGTGCGCGTCTGCTTGCCAGCCTGATCGATTAAGTTTTTCCGTAAATCCCTGAAACCGCTTGTTGAATCATAAGAAAAAGAGAAATTCGCCATGCTGACATTCGAACTGGATGCGCTGAGCACCCTCGCTCTCGCGCTGCTCCTGCTGGGCCTGGGTGCCCAACTGAAAAAACGTAGCTACTGGCTGCGTCAACTGTGTGTACCTGCACCGGTGATTGGTGGTTTTGGTTTTGCCTTGGTGATCTGGCTGTTACGTGATCAACAGCTGCTCAACCTGACCCTCGACACCAGCCTGCAAACCCCGCTGATGGTGGCGTTTTTCACCACTGTCGGTTTGGGGGGGAGCCTGGGTTTGCTGCGCAAGGGGGGCAAATTGCTGTTTATCTACCTGGGTGCGTGCTGGGGCCTGGCGCTGGTGCAAAACGTGGTGGGTGTCAGTGTCGCCAAGCTGCTGGGCATCGATCCGTTGCTGGGCATCATGGCCGGCGCGGTGTCACTGGAAGGCGGTTTTGGTGCGGCGGCAGCTTTCGGGCCGATTGCTGAAAACCTCGGTGCGGTCGGTGCGACCACTGCAGCGCTGGCAGCTGCAACTTTTGGCATGGTGGCAGGCGGCTTGCTGGGTAGCCCGCTGGCGCGCTGGTTGATCGAGCGCAACAAACTCGTGGTCAAGGCCGAAGCCGTTGGTAGCCTCAAGGCGTTCGAAGAAGTGGTCCATACCCCGCCGCCCGCGCTGGATGCTGCCACCTTGTTGCGCTTGTTGACCTGCATTGTGGTGATCATGGTGCTGGGATTCTGGCTGGGCTCCAGCTTGCAACAGCATCTGGGTATCGTGCTGCCGAGCTATGTGGGCGCCATGTTCGTCGCGATCATCCTGCGCAACCTCAATGACCGTGCTCAGGTTATCGAGATGCCCGACCAGGCCGTCAGCACCATCGGCGATGTGTGCCTGGGCATGTTCCTGACCATGGCAATGATGAGTCTGAAGTTTTGGGAGCTGGAGAAGCTCGGCTTGCCGCTGCTGGTGATTCTGGTGGTGCAGGTGGTGATCATGATTTTGCTGTGCGTGTTCGTCCTGTTCCGCCTGTTTGGCCGCAACTACGACGCGGCAGTCTTGTGTGCGGGCTTCATGGGGCATGGGCTGGGCGCGACGCCCAATGCAGTGGCCAACATGGGCGCCATTTGTGACCATTACAAGGTGTTCTCGTACAAAGCCTTCATCATCGTGCCGCTGTGCGGTGCCGTGCTGATCGACATTGTGGCTATCCCGATGATCACCTGGTTTATCAACGCATACAGTTGAGAATCACCTGGTTGCTTCATTGCTAAAGCGCGCCGAAGCCATCGCCGGCAGGGCGGCTTCTGTGTTGTGGGAGCCGACTTGCCGGTCAGGCGCCGATTGCCCGGCGTTTGGCCAGCGGCCGGGCCACGCGCATAGACATGCAGGACCCGAGCCCCTGCCAACCAATGCGCGTCCGGAAATTTTCTTCGTTGGCTCCGGTGACTATCATCACCTCACGCTGGCGTTTATTGCCGACTTGAAAGCGCCCATCAGCTTGATCCACTTCGATAACCACCCCGATTGGGTAGGCTTTGCGCCCAAGCGGTATTGTGGTTCGTGGGTCAATCGCTCGCTGAACATGCCGGCGCTCAAGCGCATTGAACCGCCCCGGGGTTCGCGGGGATAACGAAACCCCTTCAGAGATGTGGAAATCTTTGGATAAGTCATGACTCTGTGTTTATCAACGCGGGCCGCTATCCGTAAGGCCTAAACAACCTGACAGTGCCCCTGGAACACCTGATGGTGGATGACAGCATAGTGCGCGTTCATCAGCATGGTGCGGCAAAAAACCATGTCAGGACGCCGAAGCCATGGGCAAGTCCAGAGGCGGACTGAGCACCAGGATTCATGCTGCCGTCAATGCCCTGGGGAACCCGGTACGCCTGCTGCTGACGCCCGTACAAGGCTCTGAATATGGCCAAGCCGACGCGCTGATCGAAGGTTTACAAGGTTATGACTCCGATGCCTTCGTGGAGTTGATACAGCGCAATGGGGCTGATGCCGTCATCCCCTCAAGAGGGAATCGTCTGACGCCCCGAAAGCTGGATCGACCTACCTACAAGGCACGTAATCTGGTGGAGCTTTTTTCTGGGGAGAGTACGGTTCCGGTGCCTTCCCACATCACTCGACGCGCCCCGGCAACATCCCCGCCAGTACCTTGTCCTTATCAACAAAATGATGCTTCAGCGCCACCATCACATGCCCACCTACCAGAGCGCCGCATAACCACGCGCTGTAGGTGTGAATCGCTTTTGCCAGGTCATAGAGGCTTTTATCCGGCTCCACCAGCGGTGGCAGCAGGAATAGGCCCGCCACCAGGATGGGTTTGTCAGCCACCGAGCTCCAGTACCAGCCGGATATCGGCAATCCGAGCAGTGCCACGATGTACAGCAACAAGTGGCCAATAAACGCTGCACGCTTGAGCAGTGGTGTCATCGTATCGGGCATCGCCGGTGCTGCATGGGTCAGGCGCCAGGCGATGCGCAGGACGATAAGCAATAGCAGGGTGCTAGCCATCGCTTTGTGTAAAAACGTGAGTTGATGCTGCGGGTTGAATTCATCGCGCCAGTGAACGGCGACAATTCCCACCAGCCAGGCGGCAATCCAGATGAGTGCCATGCCCCAGTGCAGCCATTTTGCGGTGGCCGTATAGCTTTTTGTCTCTGTCATCTGGATGCGCGCCTGTGTTTTGGGTAGGCGCGATTATCGACAATTGGGCAGGGCGGAAAACCGTAAAAACTCGATGATTCCCATCGGCTTTTCTGATTTTCAGCATTTCTCTCCATCCTGCCGGGACTACAAACGCCGGGTCACAGGATGCCCTATTCCTCCGGTGGCGCTGAACCTGTCGCGAAGACGACCACCAAGTCCAGAACAGACGCCCGATCCCGCCGGAGCATGATATTCTGCGCGCCATCTTGGTCTATCCTTTCTCTGGTACGCACTCCCGAATGCGTACCGGCAGAGAGCTGTCGCCGAGGTAGCTGAAGCCAATAATGATAAAAAGTCAGCGCAGAAGGGACATAAAAGTGAGGTCGATACGTCGGCCTTGTGTGCCCACCCTGCAGTTCTTGCGAGTACGGGACCCAGCCAGACATTGCCTGATGTTTGGCGTACTACGGTTGCCGGAAGGTCAAGGACGGTAGGGCGGAAGGCGTTTTATCATAGGTGCTACGATGTTTAAAAAAGTGAACACTGCCCTGCTGGGGCTGGCTTTGTCGATAGGGATTACTTCCGTCCAGGCGGAAGAGGCAAAGAAAGTTGATGTGCTATTGATCGGCGGCGGCATCATGAGCGCGACCCTGGGTGTGTGGCTCAATGAGCTGCAGCCGGATTGGTCGATGGAGATGGTTGAGCGCCTGGACGGTGTCGCCGAAGAAAGCTCCAACGGTTGGAACAATGCCGGTACCGGTCACTCGGCCCTGGCTGAGCTGAACTACACCCCGGAAAACAAGGACGGCACCGTTGAGATCCCGAAAGCGGTCGAGATCAACGAAGCGTTCCAGATCTCCCGCCAGTTCTGGTCGTGGCAGGTTCAGCAAGGCGTTCTGAAGAACCCGCGCTCGTTCATCAACTCCACTCCGCACATGAGCTTTGTGTGGGGCGATGACAACATCAAGTTCCTGAAAAAGCGTTACGAAGCGCTGCAGGCGAGCCCGCTGTTTGCTGGCATGGAATACTCCGAAGATCCGGTACAGATCAAGAAGTGGGTTCCGCTGATGATGGAAGGGCGTGACCCGAACCAGAAAATCGCTGCGACCTGGTCTCCGATTGGCACTGACGTGAACTTCGGCGAGATTACCCGCCAGTTCGTCGCTCACTTGCAGACCACGCCCAAGTTCGACCTGAAACTGTCGAGCGAAGTGCAGGACATCACCAAGAACGCCGACGGTTCGTGGCGCGTCAGCTACAAAAACCTGAAAGACGGTACCAAGACCGAGACCGACGCCAAGTTCGTGTTTATCGGCGCGGGCGGCGGTGCCCTGCACCTGCTGCAAAAGTCGGGCATTCCTGAAGCCAAGGAATACGCCGGCTTCCCGGTGGGTGGTTCGTTCCTGGTGACCGAGAACCCAACGATTGCCGAGCAACACCTGGCCAAGGCCTACGGCAAGGCATCGGTTGGCGCGCCACCGATGTCGGTTCCGCACCTGGACACCCGCGTGCTGGATGGCAAGCGCGTGATCCTGTTTGGCCCATTCGCGACCTTCTCCACCAAGTTCCTCAAAGAAGGCTCGTACCTGGACCTGCTGACCAGCACCACCACCCACAACATCTGGCCAATGACCAAAGTCGGTATTCGTGAATACCCACTGGTCGAGTACCTCGCCGGCCAGTTGATGCAGTCGGATGACGACCGCTTCAAGGCGCTGCAAGAGTACTTCCCGAACGCCAAGAAAGAAGACTGGCGCCTGTGGCAAGCCGGTCAGCGTGTGCAGATCATCAAGCGTGACGAAGAGCAGGGCGGCGTCCTGAAACTCGGTACCGAAGTGGTCAGCTCCGCCGACAACACCATCGCCGGCCTGTTGGGTGCGTCGCCAGGTGCGTCCACCGCAGCGCCGATCATGCTGACGGTGCTGGAAAAAGTGTTCAAGGACAAGGTCGCTACCCCGGCCTGGCAGGAGAAGCTTAAGCAGATCGTGCCGAGCTATGGCACCAAGCTGAACGGCAGCCCTGAGCGCGTTGCGCAAGAATGGGCCTACACCGCCAAGGTGTTGCAACTGACGCCTCCGCCAGCCATGCCGCAAATGGCTGCTCCACAGGCGACCGAGGCTGCCAAGCCTGCGGCCGAGCCGAGCAAGCCGGCGGCTGACATTGCGCTGTAAGCGGTTGACGCAGTCCTGAGACAGGATTGAATCGACAGTTAAAAACCCGCTGAACCGGTAACGGTCAGCGGGTTTTTTGATTGTAGCTATTCGGTCTGCTCAAAAGGGCCGAATACTGAACCCTTTTTTGATCTGCTCATGTAGGTGCAATGCCAGATGATTAGCGCTATCAGAAAGTAAATAAAGCTGATGCGGCGGCAGCCCAGGTAACTGTATTCCGGGGATGAGTTTGGTCAGCCCGGTGGGTTTGAAGAGGCAGGCGATGGTGCGTGCGTCGTAAACATCATGCCCAGGTCGCTTGGATAGGGTTCTTCAGGTCGGTTTTTTGGTTCCCAGTAGCCGCACTTCCTTGAGCAACGCCGCGCCCAATTGCTCCGTTCCCAGTTCCTTGTACCCAACCGCCTTGATCTCACCGTTCTCTTCCGCCTGGATGATGATCACCGGCGTTTCCTTGCCTGTGCCCACTTCGACGTGCATGGCGTATTGGGGGATCTCCAGCTTGATGGGCGTGCCTGCCGCCTTGCCTTTCACATTGATCAGAAACGCCGCACAGCCATTGTCGACATCGTCGTTGGTGGCCGACCGGCCGCTGACGAAACAGGTCTCTGGAAGGTCCGGCCAGGCAATGGTTTCTGCCAGGGCGAGGGTGGGTGTCAGGAGCAGGGCTGCGAGCAGAAGCGTGCGCACGTTGGGCGGTCTCTCAAGGGGCAGTGGAATACAGGTTTTACCAAAGCAGGTCCGTTGCAGCAACGCCAGGATTCAGCCCAGGCGACGCATGCCGACGGCTTTCGCGGCATCGATATCAAAGGTGGCGGTGTATTCGCACCCGGCAGCGTGGGCACAGCGTTCGATCAAACAGTCGGCGAAGTCAGCCTTGGTCGTGGTAAATCGGCGCACGGCCTGCCAGATGAGTTCGGCATGTTCGATGATCAGTTCACGGGTGCGCAGCAGGGTTTCCAGAACCGCCACCAGTTGCGTCTTGGTGCATTGGTAGCAGCTCTGTAATACCCATACCAGCTCCACGACCGAGACCAGGCTGACGAAGCCCGGTGAAACAAGGGTCAGGGATTCGATCAGGTTCGAGGCCGTGGCCGATTGAACCGGATCGTCCTGAGTGACATAGCGCACCAGCACATTGGTATCCAGGCCAATCATCCCGCTTTCGCTCCCTGCGCGGCGATGGCCTGGTTCATTTGTTCAATGCTGACGGCCTTGGCGGGCTTGCGGATCAGGCCCTTGAGGTCCTGGACGCTGTGGTTGGCAGCGATAATGGCAAACTTGCCATCTTCCATTTCGACAAACTCCACCCGGTCTCCGGTGTCCAGGCCCAACGCGCTGCGGACTTGAACGGGGATGGTGATTTGCCCTTTTGAGGTGAGTGTGGCGGTGGCCATAATGAAGATCTCCATCGGGATATTCCTTACCTTAGGGTAAGGAATAATGGAGGACAAGATCCGTTGGTCCATAGGTCGCTCTGCTGGTAGGTGTCGGTGGTCGGAATAGATAAAACCCTAGTCCGCTTTCGCTCCCTCGACACCCCTCAGATGGCTCTAAAGCAATACAACCTATGACCTGGCAATCTGCCTTATTGCACCACGCGATAGCACGGCACATACGCCGCGCCGCCAGGCAGTTTCATCCGGTGCTGCTCCACAAACGCCTTCAACAGCTCATCCAGTGGTTTCATGATGGTCGGGTCGCCGTGGATCTCGTACGGGCCGTTCTGTTCGATCAGGCGGATACCCTTGTCCTTGACGTTACCCGCCACGATCCCCGAGAACGCCCGGCGCAGGTTGGCCGCCAGTTCATGGGGCGGCAGGGCATGGTTCAACTGCAGGCTGGCCATGTTGGCATGGGTCGGGTCGAACGGACGCTGGAAGCCTTCGTCGATCTTCAGCAGCCAGTTGAAGTGGAAGGCGTCGTTGCGCTCGCGGCGGAACTGTTTGACGTCCTTCAGGCCAGCGGTCATCTGCCGGGCGACTTCGGCGGGGTCATCAATGATGATCTGGTAGTGGGCCTGGGCCGCTTCACCCAGGGTCGCGCCGACAAACGCATGCAGCTGTTGCAGGTACGGCGCCGCCTGTTTGGGCCCGGTGAGGATGACCGGGAAGGGCACGTCACGGTTGTCCGGGTGCATCAGGATGCCCAGCAGGTACAGGAACTCTTCAGCCGTACCGGCGCCGCCGGGGAAGATGATGATGCCGTGCCCGACACGCACGAAGGCTTCCAGGCGTTTTTCGATATCCGGCAGGATCACCAGTTCGTTGACGATCGGGTTCGGCGCTTCGGCGGCGATGATGCCCGGCTCGGTGAGGCCCAGGTAGCGCCCGCCGGTGATGCGTTGCTTGGCGTGGGAAATGGTCGCGCCCTTCATCGGACCTTTCATCACGCCCGGGCCGCAACCGGTGCACACGTCGAGGCTGCGCAGACCCAGTTCGTGCCCGACTTTCTTGGTGTATTTGTATTCTTCGGTATTGATCGAGTGCCCGCCCCAGCACACCACGATCTTCGGCTCGACACCCGGGCGCAAGGTACGCGCGTTGCGCAACAGGTGGAACACGTAGTCGGTGATGCCCTGGGAGGTGCTCAGGTCGATGCGTTGGCTATCGAGTTCGTTTTCGGTGTAGACAATGTCGCGCAGGGCGCTGAACAGCATTTCCCGGGTGCTGGCGATCATTTCGCCATCTACGAACGCGTCGGCTGGCGCGTTCAACAGCTCCAGGCGCACGCCGCGATCCTGTTGATGGATGCGGACTTCGAAGTCCTTGTAGGCGTCGAGGATGGTCTTGGCGTTGTCGATATGGGCGCCGGTATTGAGGATGGCCAGGGCGCACTGGCGGAAAAGCGTATAGATGCTGCCGGAGCCGGCTTCGCTCAGTTGCTGGACTTCACGTTGTGACAGCGTTTCGAGACTGCCCTTGGGGCTGACGGAGGCATTGATGACTTGGCGTTGAGGCATTCTTATTCCCTGAAAGCGCAGCCACCGGGCGATGGACAGCCAGTGGCTTGAGGATGACGAGCGCCGAATACGGTCGCACAGGACGGGCATTTTCCCTGCCCTAAAGGCAGGACGCAAACTCTGTCCTACCTCATCATGCCGCAGAACTTGCTGAATTCGCGCCCTTGTCGGAAAAATATAGTGCCTTTGGCCGGTGTGGATTGGATTTTGCGAACAGAAGAATTGCGACTATCGTGACGCTTCGGTTTTTCGGACGTCATAGACCAGTACGATTGACGCCGTAATGGCCACCATTGGCCATCGGCACCTTGGAAGAGGCAGAAATTTTATGATCATCAAACCGCGGGTTCGTGGCTTTATCTGTGTGACCGCCCACCCTGTTGGCTGCGAAGCGAACGTCAAAGAGCAGATCGACTATGTGACCGAACACGGTGCCATCGAAGGTGGCCCGAAGAAAGTCCTGGTGCTCGGTGCGTCCACCGGTTACGGCCTGGCTGCGCGTATCAGTGCCGCGTTTGGTTGTGGCGCCGACACCCTTGGCGTGTTTTTTGAAAAAGAAGGCGAAGAAGGCAAGCTCAGCTCTGCCGGCTGGTACAACAGCGCCGCTTTCCACAAGTTTGCCGCCGAAAAAGGCCTGTACGCCAAGAGCATCAATGGCGATGCGTTCTCTGACGAGATCAAGCGCCTGACCATCGAAACCATCAAGAAAGACCTGGGCAAGATCGACCTGGTGGTCTACAGCCTGGCCGCGCCGCGCCGTACTGACCCGCAGGGCGTGGTGCACAACTCCACCCTCAAGCCGATCGGCAAGGCTGTGACCCTGCGCGGGATCAACACCGACAAGGGCGTTGTGGTCGACACCACCCTGGAGCCGGCGACCCAGGAAGAAATCGACGGCACCGTCAAAGTGATGGGCGGCGAAGACTGGCAGCTGTGGATCGACGCCCTGCGTGACGCCGACGTGCTGGCCGAAGGCGCCAAGACCACCGCGTTCACCTACCTGGGCGAAAAACTGACCCAGGATATTTACTGGAACGGCTCCATCGGCGAGGCCAAGAAAGACCTCGACAAGAAAGTCCTGACCCTGCGCGACAACCTCGCCGCACTTAAGGGCGATGCCCGCGTCTCGGTGCTCAAGGCCGTGGTTACCCAGGCCAGTTCGGCGATCCCGATCATGCCGTTGTACCTGTCGCTGCTGTTCAAGGTGATGAAAGAGCAGGGCACCCACGAAGGCTGCATCGAGCAGGTCTACGGTCTGTTCAAGGACAGCCTGTACGGCAGCGAGCCGAAGCTTGACGCCGATGGCCGCCTGCGTGCCGACCTGGCGGAGCTGGAACCGAAAGTCCAGGACTCCGTGGCGGCGCTGTGGAACCAGGTGACCGATGACAACGTCAACGAAATCAGCGATTTTGCCGGCTACAAGGCAGAGTTCCTGCGCCTGTTCGGTTTCGAGATTGATGGCGTGGATTACGACGCGGACGTCAATCCGACCGTGAAGATTGAAGGTCTGGTTCAGGCTTAAGCTCTAACAAACGAAGCGAAACCCTTGTGGGAGCTGTCGAGCCCCGGCGAGGCTGCGATAGCGGTGGTTCAGGCAACATAATGTTGCAGTGCCGCCGCTATCGCAGCCTCGCCGGGGCTCGACAGCTCCCACATTTGCTTCATGCTGGGTGTTCCAGTGACCACACTCGGCTAACGGAGGATCTTCATGACGATTCGTGCAGTAGTTTTTGATTTCGGCGGTGTTCTGTTTGATTGGAGCCCGCAGCATCTGTACCGCAAACTGATTACCGGTGACGAGGAGCGCCAATGGTTCCTCGAGAACATCTGTACCCAGGCCTGGAACACCGAACAGGACGCTGGGCGCACCCTGGCTGAAGCCACCCACAGCCTGATCGCCGAACACCCGCAACATGAGGCCCTGATCCGGGCCTACTACGACCGCTGGCATGAAATGCTGCGCGGCCCGCTCGCCGACGGCGTAGCGATTCTTGAAGACCTGCATGAGGCTAAAGTGCCGCTGTTCGGCTTGACCAACTGGTCCGCTGAAACCTTCCCCTATGCTCGTGCCAACTACCCCTTCCTGAAGTACTTTCGCAATATCGTGGTGTCCGGCGAGGTAAAGCTGATCAAGCCCGACCCTGCGATCTACCGCGCCAGCCTTGACCAGGTGCGCGCCCATTTGCCGGATATCCGCCCCGAAGAACTGGTGTTTATCGACGATGTGGCTGAAAACGCCCACGCTGCCAGTGCTGTGGGCTGGCGGGGTATTCATCATGTATCACCCGAGCAGACCCGCGGTGAGCTGAAGGCCCTGGGGGTGAATTTCTAACGCGCCCATTGTTCGATCACGAAGTCGACGAAGGCCCGCAGCTTGGGCAGGCGGTAGCGGTCCTGTGCATATAGAAGGTGCATGGAGCGCGAAGGTGACTGATAACCTGGCAGTAGCGCCACCAGTCGGCCCGCCAGCAGGTCGGCGGCCACCAGGGCGTCGGGTAGCATCACGATGCCCATGCCTTCGACGGCCGCGCGCTGCAGGGCCTGGGAGCTGTTGATGGTCATGGGCCCGGACACGGCGACTTCGACTTCACCCTCGGCCCCCCGTAGGCGCCAGAGCTTGTCGGCGTTGCGCCAGTCATCGGTCGATGGGTAGGCGAACGCCAGGCAGTCGTGGTTCTGCAAGTCCATGGGTTGCTGGGGTGTACCCCGGCGCGCCAGATAATCCGGCGATGCGCACAGGGTCATGGTGTAGTCCTGCAAGGGCCGGGCGATCAGGCTCGAAGGTTGCAGCTCACCCAGGCGGATCGCGACGTCGAAGCCACTGTCGATCAGGTCCATCGTTTGATTGCTCAACACCACGTACAGCTGGATCAGCGGGTAGCGGCGGGAAAACTCACTGAGCGCCGGTGCCAGGCGCTCGGCCCCGAACGCGGGCGGTGCGGTGATGCGCAGCAACCCTTGGGGCGCTTCGCGGTGGACCTGTTCCGCCAATTGCTCGGAGTTGGCCACCAGCCCCAGGACTTCCAGGCAGCGCTGGTAATACAGGCCGCCGAACTCGGTCAGGCTTTGCTTGCGGGTCGTGCGCTTGAGCAGGCTGACGCCGAGGCGTTGTTCCAGGGCGCGCAGGTGGTTGCCGACCATGGTCGTAGACAGGCCGCAGACCTGGGCGGCTGCGGTCATGCTGCCGGTTTCTACCACTTTGACGTAGACGCTCATTGCCTGGAACAGGTCCATTATCAAGTCCTGATTTAAAGTCATTGCAGGTGTGCGCAGTTTATCCAGCTTGAGTGGCTAACGATACTAAGGCCATGACCTTGATGGAGCCCGATGCCATGACCGCCGCTTGCCTGATGACCACCTATCAACCTCTGGCCCTGAGCTTTGCCCGTGGCTTGGGCACCCGCCTGTGGGACCAGCAAGGCCGTGAATACCTTGACGCGGTGGCCGGGGTTGCCGTGACCAATGTCGGTCACTCCCACCCGCGGCTGGTGACGGCAATCAGCGAGCAAGCCGGGTTGCTGTTGCATACCTCCAACTTGTACGGCATCGACTGGCAGCAAAGGCTGGCCCAACGTTTGGCCCGGCTATCCGGCCTGGATCAGGCGTTTTTCAACAATTCTGGCGCCGAGGCCAATGAAACCGCGTTGAAACTGGCGCGCCTGCACGGTTGGAAAAAAGGCATCGAGCAGCCGCTGGTGGTGGTCATGGAGAACGCCTTCCACGGCCGCACCCTGGGCACCATGGCCGCCAGTGACGGGCCATCGGTGCGCCTGGGGTTCCAGCGTTTGCCGGGGGATTTCATCAAGGTCGGCTTTGGCGACCTGACGGCATTGGACGCAGTGACCCGTGAGTTTGGCGCCCGGATAGTCGCGGTATTGCTGGAGCCGATCCAGGGTGAAAGTGGCGTGCAACTGGCCCCGCCGGGCTATCTGAAAGCCTTGCGCGCCCACTGCAGCCAGCACGGTTGGTTATTGATGCTCGATGAGATCCAGACCGGCATTGGCCGTACCGGCACCTGGTTTGCCTTCCAGCAGGAGGGGATTGTCCCGGACGTCATGACCCTGGCCAAAGGCTTGGGCAACGGCATTCCGATTGGCGCCTGCCTGGCCCGTGCCTCGGTGGCCAAGCTCTTCACCCCAGGCAGCCATGGCAGCACCTTTGGCGGTAACCCGCTGGCGTGCCGGGTGGGCTGCACGGTGCTGGATATCATCGAGGAACAAGGTTTGCTGGAGAACGCCGCACGCCAGGGCGAGCGGCTGCTGGCGCGGCTGCGAGTGGAATTGAGTGAGCATCCGCAGGTGCTGGCGATCCGTGGTCGTGGCCTGATGATCGGCATTGAACTGGCCACGCCGCAGCGCGACCTGGCCGAACGGGCCGCACGGGAGCAGGGGTTGTTGCTCAACGTTACGCGGGGCAAGGTCATTCGCCTGCTGCCGCCCCTGACCCTGGACAGCAAGGAAGTGGAGATGATTGTGCGGGCCATCGCTCGGTTACTGTGAAGCGGGTCCGTTCAGCCACTCCTGGTTCAGCGTCTGGCTATCCCCCAGGTAGTCCAGGAGCCAGGCCATGGCGGGTGACAGTTTGTTCTGCGCCCAGGCCACGCAGGACGGGCTGGCCGGGAAGGGCCGGGACAGTTGCAGGGCCGCCAGTTCACCGCTGTCGATCAATGGCTGCACCAGGTGCGCCGGCACCATGCCGACGCACAACCCGTCCTGCAGGCAATCCATGGCCGATGCCCAGTTGGGGACCACCAGGCGCCGCTGGTTATCCAGGGTCCAGGTGTCGCGCTTGGGCAGGTTGCGCGAAGTGTCGGTCATGCACAGCGACGCAAAGGGTCGCAGTTGATCGTCACTGAGCAAACCGTCGAGCTGGGCCAACGGATGCCGGGCGCTGACCACGCACAGCCAGTTCAACAAGCCCATATCACGAAATGTGAAGTGGCTGGCCACCGGCACCGCGCTGGTGGCGCCGATCACGATATCGGTGCGCTCGTCCGCCAGGGCGTCCCACACCCCGTTGTACACCTCGTACTCCAGCAGCAACTCCACTTCCGGGAACTGGCGATAGAAGTCCAGCACCAGTTGCCGGCAACGCTGCTGTTTGACGATGGAGTCCACCGCCACCTTCAGCTGGCCGCTCCAGCCATTGGCCACCTGCTGGCACAGCCGGCGGGTACCGAGCATGGTTTTCATCACGCCACGGGCTTCGTCGATAAACAGGCGACCGGCGGGAGTCAGTTCTACATCGCGGTGGCGGCGGATAAACAGCGGCACTGCCAGCCATTCCTCGATTTGCCGCACGGTGTAGCTGATGGCCGAGGGTACGCGGTGCAGTTCCTGGGCGGCAGCGCTGAAGCTACCGTGACGGGCCACGGCGTCCACCACATCCAGGGAGTATTCGGACCACATGGGGGTTGCCTTCAAAAATATTGATAAGAGCGTCCAATTATTATCGCTTCACAGGGCAACTACCAGCTTCATAATAGGCGCCAGTCAGCAAATTGTTTGATGGCAGTACTTACAAGGCTTCAATGAAAAATTCTTTTGGTTTTACCTGGTACCTGGCGGGGCTGAGCATGCTCGGTTATCTGGCCATGGATATGTACTTGCCCGCGTTCGGCGCCATGGGCGAACACCTGCAAATTTCCCCCGGTGCGGTGGGGGCCAGCTTGAGTATCTTCCTCGCCGGTTTTGCCGTGGGGCAACTGCTCTGGGGGCCGCTGTCGGACCGCCTGGGGCGCAAGCCGATCCTGCTGGCCGGCCTGAGCCTGTTTGTGCTCGGCTGCCTGGGGATGTTTTGGGTCGAGACCGCGCCGCAACTGCTGGCGTTGCGTTTTGTACAGTCGATTGGGGTGTGCAGCGCCGCAGTCAGTTGGCAGGCGCTGGTGATTGACCGGTACCCGGCCGACAAGGCGCACCGAGTGTTTGCCAGTATCATGCCGCTAATGTCCCTGTCACCGGCGCTGGCACCGTTGTTGGGGGCGGTGGTGTTGAATCACTGGGGCTGGCAGGCGATCTTTGCCGTGTTGCTGGCCGTCTCGCTGTTACTGCTGTTGCCGACTCTGTTCCTCAAGCCGATGCCCAAGCGCCTGGCCACTGATGGCGAACAGTCGCGGCTGGGTTACGGGCAATTGTTCAAGTCGCGGGTGTTTACCGGCAATGTGATGATATTCGCCGCGTGCTCCGCCAGCTTCTTCGCCTGGCTCACGGCCTCGCCGTTTATTCTCGGTGGCATGGGCTACAGCCCCAATGACATCGGCCTGAGTTATGTGCTGCCGACCCTGGCGTTTCTGGTGGGCGGCTACAGCTGCCGCAGTGCCCTGCAACGGTTCCAGGGCAAACTCCTGTTGCCGTGGTTGCTGGTGGCCTATTGCGTGAGCATGGTGGCGTTGTATCTGGTCGCGACCTTGACGGTTCCGACGTTGACCACCTTGCTGATTCCGTTCTGCCTGATGGCCCTGGTCAACGGCGCCAGCTATCCGATTGTGGTGGCGAATGCGCTGATGCCGTTTTCGGAAAACTCCGGCAAGGCCGCCGCCCTGCAAAACACCCTGCAACTGGGCTTGTGCTTTGTCGCCAGCCTGCTGGTGTCATCCTTGCTGGAGCAGCCGTTGCTGGTCACGGTGATCGTGATGCTGGCGACCGCGCCGCTGGCGGTGCTGGGTTACTGGCTGGCGCGGACCAAGGCGGATGAGTCGCAGATGGCGCCGGCCTAGCCTAGAAGGTCACTTCCATATTCAATGTCGGTGTCGAGGTGCGGCTGCCACGGCCGCCATCGACCCCGAACTTGTTATGCCAGTATTCGTAGCCTACCCCCAGGTACAGGTTGGGCTTGACGCTTTTGCCCGGCCGTACCGCGACCATCAGCGCGGTGCGCATCAGGGTTTCTGCGGCGGTGTCGCGACTGTTGTAGTCATGGCCTTTGTCACCGACATGGTTGATAAAGCCCTGGAACTTCGCGCCATGGTTGCCGAGTTCGAATGGGCGCATCCAGGTCAGGTTGAGCATGTAGGTGTCGTCGAAGGTGTGGTTCGGATCCTTCGCACCGGGGATGCCGGAATGGTTGTTTTCCTTGTAGTACATCAGGCTCAGGTCCAGCACCCCGACCGTATTGAACTTCACGGTCGGCCCGATCACCAGGGCGCGTTTTTTCGCGGATGCCAGGTTGTTGTTGCGGTTGGCATCGAACCCCAGGGTCAGCGCGTAATCCTTGATCAGCCCGGTGCCCAGCGGCCTGTCGAAGACCCGTGACGCATACAACTGATGGCGGTAGACCGCATACACCTCGCTGCCGCCGTGATCGGTGCCCTTGCGCGGGTCACGGCTGTCGGACAGGAAGACGTCGAGGTTGAGGAAGTTGCTGCCGTACTGGTAACCACTGGCATGGGTGAAGCTGTAGATGCGCTTGCTGAATTCGTCGGGGTTGTTCGGATTGGTGAACTGTTGTCCGTAGCGAAATCCTACGCTGTTGTTCATCCATTCCACCGCGACAGCCTCCCCGCCGCCGAGGAGTGTGAGTAATACGGTTGCGCCGTGCAGTGCCTTTTTCATTGTTTTAGTTCCTTTGGCGTTTGGCTCGTGGCAGCCGTGCAGGGGCCGCCGGGCGCAGTATCGACACAACCGCCGTGATGCTCAAAGAACAGAATATCGACTGGGCTGCTGCCGAATCGGCAGCACTGAAGCTGGCCTGAAGGTCAGGAAATACGCGGTGTACAGGGCAATTCTTCGCGTTCACGCAAAGCGATTTCCTCGCTGATCAGGTGGGCCATCGACTCGACCGCCGTGGGCAAATCCCGGCCTTTGCGCGCATACAGCCCCAGGTCGCTGAACATCCCGCCCTGGTCGCTCAAGGGAATGTGCAGCAACTCACCCCTGGCCAAATCGGCCTCGATCCCGATGCGCGTCTGGAACGCCACCCCCAACTGCTGGCGCGCCAACTGCCGCGCCAGTTCCATGGAATTGCTTTGCAGCAAGGGCTTGTGCGCGGCCGACGAGCGCTTGTGCAGCGGGGCGATCAGGTGATGGATCGACAGCTCGCTGTTGGCCTGGATCACCCCGTGCTCGGCGCACAGGGTGTAGCTGACGCTGGCATGGGAAGCCAGTGGATGCCCCGGCGCTACCAATGCCCCGAGGCGGAAATGGCCGACACACAGTTGCGTGGTTTCCGCGCTGCGCGGCAGGGCAAAGGCCAGCCCCAGGTCTGCCTGGCCATTGATCACCGCAGCCGGAATGGATTGTGAGCCCTGCACGGTCACACCGATGGTCACCGCCGGGTAGCGCTGGCGCATGCGTTTGAGCACGGCGGGCAGCAACTCCACTGTCGCGCCTTCCACCGTGGCGATCTCTACATGCCCGGTCTGTACCTGGTTCAGGCCTTCCAGTTCGCCGCGCACCCGCTCCACATCCTGCAACACCAGGGTCACATGGAGGGTCAGGATTTCCCCGGCCGCAGTCAGGCGCAGCCCACCGGGCAGGCGCTCGAACAGGACCGCGCCGACTTCGTCTTCGAGTTTGAGAATCTGCCGGTTCACTGCCGACGAGGCCACGTTTAGCCGGCGCGCGGCTTCGCGGATCGAATGGCAGCGGCGGACCATATCGAAGTAGCAAATGGCCGCAGAGTGGATACGCAGCGTGCGGTTGAGCATTTTTTTCAGGTCCTTGTGGGCACGGCTTCAGGCCTTTGGGCAGGGCGGCTGAATGGATTTTTGTAACGTCGATAGCGGGCATCTTGTGGAAATGATTGTATACAACTCTATGGACATCCAATCTTTCTATTGCATACAGTGAGCGCACAACAAAAACAGAGAACCCCTCACCATGACTATCCCGAAGGCGTCACCGCAACGGCCAGAAGATGAGAATCTTGGCGTCGCTGCCAACATGGCTTACGGCCTGCAGCATGTACTGACCATGTATGGCGGCATCGTGGCCGTGCCGTTGATCGTCGGCCAGGCAGCCGGGTTATCCCCCGCCGATATTGGCCTGTTGATCGCCGCGTCGCTGTTTGCCGGTGGCCTGGCCACGCTGTTGCAAACCCTGGGCCTGCCGTTTTTTGGCTGTCAGTTGCCCTTGGTGCAAGGGGTGTCGTTTGCCGGTGTGGCGACCATGGTGGCGATTGTCGGCAGCGACGGCGCAGGCGGTGTGCCGGCGATCCTGGGCGCGGTGATGGCCGCGTCGCTGATCGGGTTGCTGATCACCCCGATATTCTCGCGAATTACCAAGTTCTTCCCGCCGCTGGTGACCGGAATCGTGATTACCACCATCGGCCTGACGCTGATGCCGGTCGCCGCGCGTTGGGCCATGGGCGGTAACAGCCGCGCCGCTGACTTTGGCAGCATGCCGAACATCGGCCTGGCGGCCATCACCCTGGTGCTGGTGCTGTTGCTGAGCAAGGTGGGCAGCGCCACCATCTCGCGCCTGTCGATCCTGCTGGCGATGGTGTTTGGCACATTGATCGCGGTATTCCTCGGCATGGCGGACTTCTCCACCGTGACCCAGGGCCCGATGATCGGCTTCCCCACGCCGTTCCACTTCGGCATGCCGACCTTCCATGTAGCCGCGATCCTGTCCATGTGCATCGTGGTCATGGTGACCCTGGTGGAAACCTCGGCGGATATTCTGGCGGTGGGCGAGATCATCGACACCAAGGTTGACTCCAAGCGCCTGGGCAACGGCCTGCGTGCCGATATGCTGTCGAGCATGTTTGCGCCGATCTTCGGTTCGTTCACCCAAAGCGCCTTCGCACAGAACGTTGGCCTGGTGGCGGTGACCGGGGTCAAGAGCCGCTATGTGGTGGCCACGGGTGGTCTGTTCCTGGTGATCCTTGGCCTGCTGCCCTTTATGGGCCGGGTGATTGCGGCAGTGCCCACCTCGGTGCTGGGCGGCGCCGGGATCGTATTGTTCGGCACCGTGGCGGCCAGTGGGATCCGCACGCTGTCCAAGGTCGATTACCGTAACAACATGAACCTGATCATTGTTGCCACCTCCATCGGTTTCGGCATGATCCCCATCGCTGCGCCGAGCTTCTACGATCAGTTCCCCAGCTGGTTTGCGACCATCTTCCACTCGGGGATCAGCTCCTCGGCGATCATGGCGATCCTGTTGAACCTGGCGTTCAACCACTTCACAGCCGGCAACTCGGACCAGCAATCGGTGTTCGTCGCCGGCACCGAGCGCAGCCTGTGCTTCCAGGATGTGGCGGCACTGCGGGATGGGGACTACTTCAGCAAGGGCAAATTGTTTGATGCCGAGGGCAAGGAGATCCCGGTGGTGGATGCATCACCGCAGAAAGCGACGGTGGCGGGGCGGGCTGAAACCAGCGAGGTGTAACGCCACAAAAAACTGAATGTGGCGAGCTTGTGTGGGAGCGGGCTTGCCCGCGATAGCGGTGGGTCAGTTGATCACTATTTGACTGACACTCCGCCATCGCGGGCAAGCCCGCTCCCACATTGGATTTGTGGTGTTTAGAAGACCGTTGGCGAGCACACCTCATCCAAAAATTTAACCACTGTGCCCATGCACGGCTGGCGCTCCTCCACATGGGGCATATGGCTGGAGTCTTCAAACAGCGCTCCGCGCACATCGCCGATTTCATCGAGGAACGCTTTGAATTCCAAGGAAGCGGCCTGGTCGTGGCGCCCGGAAATCACCAGGGTCGGCACCTTGATCTGCGACAACCGGCCAATGTCGAGGGGGCCATGCAAGGCGTTGTACACCGTAGGGTCGGCCGCCATCTGCGCGAAGGTGCGTGCCACTTCTTCGGGCCACGGGTTGATCCGGCACAGGGGCTGGTCATCGAAGCCGGCCGCCAGGTTGGCAGCGATAAAGGCGCACAGGCCCCGGGGTTGGCGAATCGCGTGTTCACTGCCGAGTCTGCCGCCCCAGGCGTGCCCGAGAATCGCGTAATGGTTGTGGATGTGCAGATGGTCGAGCAGGTTGTCCAGCTCTTCGAGAAACAGCTCAAGCGTCCAGAAATCTGCGGGCTGGTGGGGCAGGTGGGTGGAGTGGCCATTGCCCAGTTGGTCATAGTGAATCACCGCATGCCCACTGGCTGCCACGTCCTTGAAGGCTTCCAGATAGTCATGGGTACCGCCGGGGCCTCCGTGGAGGATGACCAGTGGGGCCTTGCCGCTGTCGAGGTTGCCGGTCACGCGATACCACGTCTGGTAACCGCGAAAGGCTGCATAGCCTTGGCGGGTCTGTTCGATGAATTCCATTTCCGGCCCTGCCATCAAAAATTGGTCGGGTACACGATAGTTTGAACAAAACGTTTAAGTAACTGGCAAAACGGCTAGGTTTTCGTGGCGAGTCGGCAAGGCCCTGGCGGGTGTTCATCGACAGGCCCGCTAACAGTGCTGTCAGTCGGACAGCAGTTTGCTCAGGGCGCCTATATCCATCGCTTCATTGATCGTCACAGGGGCCGAAAAGGTAAAGCGCTCCTTATAGAGCGATTCATATTCCATATCGGCAAACACTTCATTCTCTTGCAGGAAAAGACTGAGTTGAAACAGGCAATAGCCCCCAAATAGTGTGCTCTTGGTCGGCGATAGGATGGCTATCTCATTGCCGGGCCTGACAGCCGCACCCTCGGTGGGCCAGCCTTTGGAGAAGCACTCGGGTTTTAGCCGGGCTTTTTTCAACACGGCTGGCCAACGGCTGTCACCCAGACCGTCGAATTGTTCGCCACCCACCCGGATTTTGAATGAGGTGATGATGCCGGGCCCGATACCTTCGTTGGAAAGATACAGGCCTGCTTTTTCTGCGGTCAGGTGGGGGGTGACCATCAGATACGGCCTGACAGACAGCCGGTTGTGCTCACGCATCAAGTCCAACTGCCAGAAGGAAATCGACGCGGCGGCAATGGAAATCACCACGGCCGCCAGCGAGAGGACTGTGCCGGAGGAGAACCGGGGCTTTTTCGGTGTCAGGGCAGTGGTGGGGCGACGGGGTTTGAAAAGGGGATGGTCATGCTTCTTTTTCACGGGGCGACGTCCTGTCGGGAGGGTTGCAAGATAAATCTCGGGCAAAAAAACCTGCATGTCTGCAGGCTGCTGCTGGCGTGGGGCTCACGACCTGAACTCGAATATACAGACAGGGCATTGATGCCCCCCCGGAGGATGAGGTCACAAGCGTTTTTATACCGGCCGGGCCACGGCCGGATCCTTCCCTGGATCTGGCGACAAACGGCTGTTTAGAAGCTGTAGCGGGCGGTCAGTTTCACATTACGGGGGTCGCCGTAGATGTCGTACGGGGTATAGCCGCCATTGGCTACGCTGCTGTAGTAGGTGCGGTCAAACAGGTTGTTGAGGTTGAGTTGCAGGTCCAGTTGCTCGCTGGCCTTGTACCCTGCCACTAGGCCGACCACCGTGTACGAGCCCTGCTGGTTTTTCCAGGCAGTGGCGCCGGTACCGCCCGAGGTGCGGATGCGGCTCTGCTGGTAGACATCACCGCCAACGCGCCAGCGCTGCAGCTCACCGGGCAGGCTGTAGATTGTCGACAGCTTGAACAGTTGGCGCGGTTTAGCGCGGTCGAAGTCCTCGCCCTCGCGGGCGGCGTTGGCGTCGTTGACGTATTTCGTCTGGGTGTAGGTGTAACCGGCGGACAATTGCAAATCGTCGGTCAGGGCGCCCTGGATTTCCAGGTCAATGCCCTTGCTGCGCACCAGGCCGGCAGCCTCAGAGCATTCACTGGCGGGGCCCGAACCGCAGCCTTTGAAATCGGGCAGGTCCTGGGCGCGATTCTTCTGATCGACCTGGAAAACCGCCATGCTGGCGTTCAGCGCGCCATCAAAATATTCGCCCTTGATGCCCACTTCGTAGTTCTCGCCCACTATCGGTGCGATCACTTTTCGGTCGAGGCCTTTGTTGCTCTGGGGCTTGAAGATATCGGTGTAGCTGACATAGACCGAGTGATTGGCGTCCAGATCGTAGAGCAGCCCGGCGTAGCGGGTCAGATTACGCGTAACCTTGTAATTGCCTTCACTGTTGGCGCTGTCTTCGAACGCGTACCAGTCCAGGCGGCTGCCGAGAATCAGCGACAGTGGCTCGGTCAAACGCAGGCGGGTGCTGGCATAGAAACTGTCTTGAGTGGTGGTCTCTGGCAGGCCGTTGTCGCCCCTGACGTAATCGGGTTTGGCGTGACCCCGAGGGTCCCACTCGAAGGGATTGCTGCCCTTGTCGATGAACGCGCTCCAGGCCTTACCGGAACGATAATCCAGCTCGCGCCGACTGAGGCCGACCGTCAGGTCATGCTCTTGGCCGAGCATCTGGAAGGGGCCGCTGAGTGCCAGGTCGTAGCCGGTCTCCTTCTGCTCCATGGCTTCTGTCCATAGATAGTGGCGATTGTAATCCCACACCGAAGAGGCCAGCACGTCGGTGTCGGTTTTGGACTGCATGGCTGCCAGGCGCAGCTTCCAATCGTTGGCCAAGCCTTGCTCCAGGGTCGCGAAATAGCCAGTGGTGCGATTGTCCGAGTATTCCCAGTCATGCCCCAGGAAGGTGTCGCGTGGCAGCCCCAGATGACCGCCGCCACGTGCCATGGGCAATCCGCCCCAAATGTAGTTGGTGTGGTTCTTCTGCCGGTAGGCCCCGAGTGTCAGGGTGGAGTCATCGCTCAGGTCGGCGTCGACCACGCCATAGAACAGATCGGCATCACTCTCCACCGAGTCTCGGAAGCTTTTGGCGTCTTGCCGCGAGACCACGGTACGGGCGCGCAGTGTGCCGTTTTCATTGAGTGGGCCGCCGACATCCAGGGTGCCGGAGTAATCATCCCAACTGCCGGCACTGCCGGTGAGCGTGGCCTGGAATTTATGGGTCGGGCGCTTGCGCACCAGGTTGATGGCGCCAGCAGGGTTGCCCGCGCCCTGGGCCAGTCCGCTGGCGCCACGAACGATCTCGACCCGGTCATACATGGCCAGGTTGGCTTCCCCGCTGGGCAGGTAGGTCAGGAAGCTGGTGGGAAAACCGTCGTACATGATGTTGTCGATGTCGAAGCCGCGCGCACTGAACGTCGGCCGGCCAGCCCCGCCGGAGTTATTGAGAAAAATCCCCGGCGCACTTTTGGCGACATCGCTGATGCTGGTCATGGCCTTGTCGTCCATGCGCTTGCGCGTGACCACGCTGACCGACTGCGGTGTTTCGCGCAAGGTCAAGGGCAGCTTGGTGGCAGTCTGCATGGCCCCGGTGGTGTAGGAACCGGTGTTCTCGGTCATTTCGCCCAGTTCCTGACCGACGATTGCCGTTGCCCCCAATTGCAGGGGGCCGCTCGATTCAGAGGCTTTCTCCAGCATCAAGCTATTCCCACCGGTAGCCCGCCAGGTCAAGCCGCTGCCTTGCAGCAGTTCAGCCAATGCGGCCTCTGGTTCTTTGGAACCGACGACCCCAGGGCTGTGCTTGCCCAATACCAACGTGCCATCGAATATCACCTGTAAACCGCTTTGAGCGGCCAGGCGGTTCAGTGCGCCTGCCAGGGGTTGCGGTGCGATATCGAATGAGTGGGGGTCGGCAACCGCCAGGCTGGATATCAGCATGCACAGCATTGTCAGTGGGGTTACGGACAAAGATTTGACTCGCAAACCTTTAGGTAACGGATGGTGCATCGGAGCTCTCCCTAATACGAATCATTATCGCTATAGGGAGGGAAGACGGGCGACACGCCCATAACCGTAAAAATAGTTAAGTTTTGGGTGAAACCACCAGCAGGTAGTTCGTGTAGCGCTCGATTTTGAGTGGGAAGACCTTCTCCAACGTGGCCAAGCCCTCGTCCAAATGATCGAGTTGAAAGGTGCCGCTGACCTTGAGCGCGCCCAGACGCGGGTCTCGTATTATGAAAATTCCCGGCCGATAGCGTTCGACCTGCTCCAACACCTGCGCCAGTGGTGTCAGCTCAAATACCAAGCGACCCTGCTCCCATGCCAGACTCTTGTCGACATCCACGCGCTGCTTGGCGCCCAGGCCGTCGGCACGTCCGGCAACGGTCTCGCCTACGCCCAGCGTCAGCGTGTCAGGTCCGTCGGTGACGGCCACACGGCCGCGGCGCACCGTGACATCAACGTGTTCGCCCTCACGGCGCACTGCGTAGATCGTACCCAGGGCCGTTGCGTTGAAGGCACCAGCCTGCACACTGAAGGGGCGCTGCGGGTCCGGCGTTACATTGAACAGGGCCTCGCCCTTGCGCAGGGTAATGCGCCGCCCATCGCCCGTGAGATTCACATCGACAGCGCTGTTGGCATTCAGGGTGATGTGCGAACCATCAGCAAGGACGACCTGTCGACGCTCACCGGTGCCGGTGTAATAGTCCGCATCCAATGCCATGCGTTGCATCCACGCCACGCCAAGACCGAGCACCAACGACGCCGCGATGCCCATCGCCCATATTCGCCGCGAAGACGGCCGTACTGCAGCAGGAGGCTCGGCCAGATACGCACTTAAACACCACACCCGCCGCGCCTCGACAAAAGCCCGCTGATGCTCCGGTGCCTGTTCGCACCACGCCCGTGCCTCTGCCCGATCAGAGGGCAGCGCCGAACCTGAGGTGAGGCGAATCACCCATGCATGGGCAGTGCGCTGAACCTCGGTAACGGACGGGGTGGTGTCGGGTTGATCGTGCATACCGGCTATCGTTGTAGGCATTGGCTGAGAAAGCCGAGCGCAATGGCTAATTGTTTTTCAACCGTACTGGTCGAGACTTGCAGTTGCAAAGCCACTTCTTTGTGGGGCAGGTTTTGTAGCCGACACAACGTAAATATTTGCTGGCACTGGGCAGGTAAACGGTGCAGGGCGTGGGCCATTGCCGCGAGATCTTGTTGTGCAACCACGACATCGAACAGCGCCGGGCTTTCACCTGTCACTTCGTAAAGATAGCCCATGCCTTCGTCGAGGTGCTCTCGGGTTTGCCTGCTGCGTGCATGATCAATGGCCAAGTTTCGAGCAATCTTAAAGATAAAACCGCGAAGATTGAGCACCGGCTTGCGCGGCGGCTGACGGAGCAGGCGGAGGTAGGTTTCCTGAGTCAGATCGGCCGCAGCCTCAGGATTTCGCAACTGGCGATGAAGAAACGAACGCAACTCGCTGGCATGGGCCCGGAAGGCCAGCTCAAGCTCGTCGGTGGTCATGCTCGACATTGGCAGGGGTCACGCAGCGGAAAGTCATGCACTTTAATGATAACGTTTCGTATTAACAATGTTTTTTTGGGGCTGCCATTTGAGTGGCCGGCTACTGAGAGTGGTGGCTTGGGGATGCAGGTGAGGCAGATGATCGGGCTGCGTTGGCGATCAGCTCGTAAGCGCCGCCAGATGCCTCATGCGTTAAGGCATAAAACGACGACAGCGAAGGCTGGTGATCAAGATCAATGACGAGGGGGCGAAGATCGGATTCAGCGCAGAAAGCGCCTAGATTGGTTGCGACTGTGGTTGAGAGTGCTGTTGCGATATTCGTGGCGCTGGTCTCTGAAGTGCAATTTAGAGACGGCCTGTTGATTACGCTATACCTACATCACCGATTTCAGTGACCCGGTTGAGAGATGGCTCCACGACCTGGACTCGAACCAGGGACCCAATGATTAACAGTCATTTGCTCTACCAACTGAGCTATCGCGGAATGCGGCGTATCTTACTGATTGAAAAGGATAAGTCAAACGTTTTGTATGATTTTCAGCCTGTGCGTGGCAGGGTGTGGAAACGTTTTACTCTTCGCCGAAATGCTATGGATATTGGGCGTTTAAGGAAAAACCATGAATATCAGTTGGTTGGATTTAGCCTTCGGCGCGGTGGTGGTTATCGGTCAGGGGCTGTCGTTTTGGTTCATGTACTGGCTGTTCAAGAAGCTGCGCAAACCCAAGTCGGCAGCTCCTGCCTATGCCCCCGGTACTGGCATTGATGGCAAGGCGATTCCGGTATTGGCCAGTTTTGTCGGGTTGCGCAGGGTGCCTTGGGTGGCGTTGGCCACCAACAGCCTCAACCCGGTATTTCGTCTTGATGGCCAGCAGATGATTTACCGGGTTTTACGTCAGAAGCAACGGCCGTTGTGCGATGTGTCGCGGGTGGATGTGCGCAGTGCTTATGGCACCTTTAATCTGGTGTTTGAGTTCAGCGACTCGCCGTTCACATTGATCGTGAACCTGGGGAGTGCGTCGCGCATGGCTTATGTGCTGTCGTTGCTGCCACCCAGCATGCCGCTATCTGAACGGGCGCAAGCAGCGCGGCTTCCAGGGAATGCTGCCAAATAGAGCTGCCCATACGCCTGCACCAATTGCTCCAACGTAAATGCCAGATTCCGCCCGCTGGGATTGGGCAGTACCCACACGGCAGCATCCCCCAGTGTCTGCGGTTGCAGCCCCCACGCCACCTCGCGCAGCCCCGACAGCGCGCAATAACCCGCCTTGCCCAGGAACGCCACATAGCGCGGTGCATAACGGCGGATCTTGAGTTCAAACCCGTCGGCCGCCGCCTTGAATTCATCCCGCGACAATTGATCGGCCCGCGCCGTTGGCCGTTCCACGACGGTCGTCAGCCCGCAGTGGTACTGCAGCAGCGTCCGGTCATCCTCAGGTAGCACTTGATGCGCAGTGAACCCGGCCAGGTGCAAGGTGCGCCAGAAGCGGTTGCCACGCCCGGCAAAGTGATGGCCCTGAGCGGCCGCCAGCAGGCCCGGATTGATCCCGCAAAAAATCACCGCCAAGCGCTCGGCCAGGATGTCCTCCAGTCCTTCACTCATGTGCGGCACCCTGTGCCAGGTTGTCCAGTAACCACTGGCTGAAGCTGCGCGCCAGTGGGTCGCTTTCGCTGTCGCGGTGGGTCAGCAAGGCCCAGTTGGGGCCGCGAATGGTGGCGTCGACCAAGGGGTGCAGCAGGCCATTTTCGCGTGCGTGCTGGCTCAGTAACTGGCTGACCAGTGCGATCCCCAGGCCACCGCAGGCCGCGTCCAGCAGCAGGCCGGGGTCGGAAAAATTCAGCCCCTGGTCCTGCTGGCCGACATCAATCCCGGCTTCCACCGCCCAATGGCTCCAATCCATTTCCCGCTCGCCATGCAGGGTGGTGCGTTGCTCGCGGGGCAGGGCCAGTACGCTGGGGTGGGCGGCGGGATACAGGCGGTCGGTATGCAGCACTTTGAAGCTGCACTCGGCCTGGGCGCTGATGTCATCGCGCACGGCGAGGTCGATGGTCTGGGTGGCCATGTCGGGTACTTCGTCGGTGCTGAACAGCCACAAATCCACGTCCGGGTGGTGCCGGCGGAAGTCGGCCAGGCGCGGCAGCAGCCAGTGGCGAGCAAAGGCTGGGGTGGTGTTGAGCACCAGTTGATTGGCCTTGCGGTACTGCCCCAGCCGGCGCACACCCACGGACAACTGCTGCAACAGGGCCTGGGTGGTGCTGAGGAAATCATGGCCGGCATCGGTCAGGGCGACGCTGCGCCCGTTGCGAAAGAACAGCGGCTGTTCCAGGTACGCTTCCAGGCTACGGATCTGCTGGCTGATGGCCGATTGGGTCAGGTGCAGTTCGTTGGCAGCCTTGTGAAAACTGCCCAGCCGCGCCGCCGCTTCAAAGCCGCGCAGTGCCCCCAGGGGCGGCCAGTGTTTAAGCATGCTGATAAGTTTTTCTAATCATTTATCTGCAAAATCCATCGTTTGTTTGGCGGTTTGGCCAAACGTAGCATGGATCCCCATAGCGTGTACGCCGTTTTTGGTGAACACAAAGGCTTAACTCAGAAGGGGGTTGTCATGCTGCAGAACGAGATGCCACACAGCGGCTGGAGGATGCCGGCGGAATGGGCCAGGCATGCTGCGACCTGGATGGTCTGGCCCCATAACCAGGCGCTCTGGGAGTCGGGATGGCGCGTAACGCTGGCCCAGGTGCAGGCGGATTTTGCCCGGGTCGCCAATGCCATCGCGCGGTTTGAGCCGGTGAAGCTGGTGGTTGACCCTTCTGCACTCGACACGGCCAAAGCCCTGTGCGGCCCCAACATTGAACTGATCGCGCTGGCGGTCAACGACAGTTGGTGCCGCGACTCCGGCCCCAGCTTTATTGGCCACCCGCAATTGGGCTTGGCCGGTGTGAGCTGGCGTTTTAACGCGTGGGGCGGCAAGTCAGCCTATGACCTGGATGAAAGCCTCGCTCGGCGCACCCTCAACCACTTGGGCCTGCCGTGCTTTGGCACGCCGTTGAGCAATGAAGGCGGGGCGATTCATGTGGACGGTGAGGGCACGTTGATCACCACCGAGTCGGTGTTGCTCAACCCCAATCGCAACCCGGGCATGAGCAAGGCCGAAATGGAGGCGATCTTTGCGCGCTGGCTTGGGGTGACAAAAACCATCTGGTTGCCAGGCGACCCGCAGCATGTCACCGGGGATGTGACCGATGGCCATGTCGATGGCGTGTGCGCCTTTGCCCGCCCCGGCGTGCTGCTGGTAGATGCCACGCACGACCAGGGTTCGGTGTACGCCGAGGTCGCACGGGAAAACCGCCGCGCCCTGGAATTGGCCACCGATGCCAAGGGCCGCCGGTTCGAGTTGATCGAACTCTTTGAGGCCAGCGAGGCGGTGGATGCCGACGCCGAGGTGTTTTGCGCCTCCTACACCAACTTCTATATTGCCAACGGCGCGATCATCATGCCCGCCTATGGCATCGCGGCGGACCAGGTGGCTGCCGATGTGCTGGCCCAGGTATTTCCGGATCGTGTGGTGGTGCCGGTGCGCATCAACCACCTGGCCCATGGCGGCGGCGGTGTGCATTGCATCACCCAGCAGCAGCCAGCCTGGCCGGTAAAGGAGTGATGCCATGCGCCAGCTGACCATTGCCACCACCCAGATGCCCTGCACCTGGAACCTGCAACACAACCTTGATCAGGCCGAACAACGGGTGCGTGAAGCGGCGGCCCAGGGCGCGCAGGTCATCCTGCTGCAAGAGCTGTTCGCCACGCCGTATTTTTGCATCGAACAACAACACAAGCACCTGGCCTTGGCTGAAGAGTACCGCCACAGCGCGGTGCTCAAGCGCTTCGCCGCGCTGGCCAGGGAGTTGGGAGTAGTGCTGCCGCTGAGCTGGTTCGAAAAGGCCGGCAACGCCTACTTCAATTCACTGAGTGTGGCCGATGCCGACGGGCAACTGCTGGGGGTATATCGCAAGACCCATATCCCCAACGCTATTGGCTATCAAGAGAAGGAATACTTCAGCCCCGGCGACACCGGCTTCAAGGTCTGGGACACCGCGTTCGGCCGCCTCGGCGTGGGCATCTGCTGGGACCAGTGGTTCCCCCGAGACCGCGCGTTGCCTGGCGTTGCTGGGCGCCGAGGTGTTGCTGTTTCCCACTGCCATCGGCTCCGAACCGGGTTGTGCCAGCCTGGACTCCCGTGATCACTGGCAGATGACCATGCGCGGGCATGCCGCTGCCAATCTGCTGCCGGTGGTGGCGGCCAATCGTGTGGGTCGGGAAGTGGCGAGCAGCGACTCAACCTTGCAGATGGAGTTCTACGGCTCGTCATTTATCTGCAACCACAAAGGCGCGTTGCTGGCCGAGGCCGACCGCGCCAGCAGCGGTGTGCTGCTCCAGTGCCTGGACCTGGCGGCCATGGCCGAAGAACGCCTGACCTGGGGCATCTACCGCGACCGCCGCCCTGACATGTATGGCGGTTTACTGACCCAGGACGGTCGCCACCTGCATCCACGCTGGCAGACCCAAGGGGTATGACATGAAGCTGATCCACTGCACCCTGGCCCTGAGCATCGTCATCCCGACGGTACAGGCCGATGAAAAGATCCTGCGCCTGTACAACTGGGCCGACTATTTTGCCGAGGACACCCTGGCGCGCTTTACTGCCGAAACCGGGATCCAGGTGATCTATGACGTGATGGATGGCAGCGAAACGCTGGAGGCCAAGCTGATGGCCGGTGGCAGTGGTTATGACCTGATCTTCCCGGGCGATACGGTGGGCGAGCGCTTGATGCGCGCCGGCAGCCTGCAGCCACTGGATCCGGCAAAACTTGAGGCGCTGGAGGATATCGAGCCGGGCCTGCAACAACTGCGCAGCCATTACCGCGCGTCCAATCAGGCCACAGTGCCCTATACCTGGGGCACGATTGGCCTGACCTATAACGCAGAGCAAATCCTACAGCGCATGCCGAATGCGCCGGTCAATAGCCTGGACCTGTTATTCAAGCCGGAACTGGCTCGCCAATTTGCCGATTGCGGCATCTCGCTGATCGACTCGCCCGACGAAGTACTGGCCGTGGCGCTGATCTACCTGGGGCGCGAACCGCGCAGTGCCAAGCCCGAGGACCTGGCTGCGGCCAGCGCCCTGTTGCTCAAACTGCGGCCGTATATCCGCAAGTTTCAGTCGCAACCGGTGACTGACCTGGTCAATGGCAACCTGTGCCTGTCCCTGGGCTACAGCGGCGACATGACCCAGGCGCAGCGGGCGGCGGATGCGGCGGGTAAAAAGGCGCGCTTCCAATACCACATCCCCCGCGAGGGCACGACGGTGTGGATGGACACCATGGCCATCCCCGTGGATGCACGGCATCCGGAATACGCCTACGCGTTTATCAACTTTGTCATGCGCCCAGAGAACATGGCGGCCATCAGCAATTTCACCGGCTACCCCACGGCCAATGCCAAGGCCCGCGCCAGCGTCGATCCGGCCATGGGCAACAACCCGGACATTTACCCGGACGACGCCACCTTCAAACGACTGGTGGCCGGGCAGGATATTCCCCAGGCCGATATGCGCGCACGCATGCGGGTTTGGACTAAGTTCAAGACGGCCATCGGTCAATGACGGTCAACCCAGAGGTGCACATGAGCACACGTCGCCAATTCATCCAACAGGCCGCGGTGGTGGCCGGCCTGGGCGCCGCCGCGTCCATGGGGCTGCCCGTCTACGCGGCGGTCCAAGGCCGCTGGTTCATGCCCGATGAGGGCGAGAAACACCAGCGCGCCTTTATCGCCTTTGGCGCCCAGGAGGCGATTCACCAGGACTTCACCCCCGCTGTGCAGGACGCCCTGGGCCGTATCGCTCGTACGATTGCCGAGTACGAACCGGTCACGGTGTTCTGCCGCGAAGATGAGCGTGAGCTGGCCGAAGAAAAATGCGGCACCCGTAACATCACCTTCGTACACGCCGAGCTGGATGACATCTGGATGCGTGACACCAGCGCCAACTTTGTCGTGGATGACAATGGCCAGTTGGGCGCAGTGGACTTCAACTTCAACGGCTGGGGTAACAAGCAGCAGCACGCCGACGATGCCGAACTGGCGGCTCACGTTGCCGAGCTGGCAGGCGCAACTTACATCCGCAGCGAACTGGTGGGCGAGGGCGGTGCCATCGAAGTGGATGGCCATGGCACCGGGATCATGACCGAAAGCAGCTGGATCAATGCCAACCGCAACCCCGGCTGGAGCAAGGCCGACGTCGAGGCTGAGCTGAAGAGCCGACTGGGCTTGCGCAAGATCATCTGGTTGCCGGGTATCAAGGGCAAGGACATTACCGACGCCCATGTCGACTTTTACGCACGCTTTGTCTCGCCGGGCGTGGTCATCGCCAACCTGGACACTGACCCTGAATCCTACGACCACCAGGTGACGTTGGCCCACTTGGACATGCTCAAGCAGGCTAGCGATGCCGATGGCCGGCCGCTGCAAATACACACCGTGTCGCCACCGCTGAACCCGCGTCGCAACCGGTTCAGTCGGGATAACCCGGACTATGCCGCCGGCTACATCAACTACTTCGTGATCAACGGCGCAGTGATTGCGCCGCAGTTTGGCGACAAAGTCGCCGACCGCAAGGCCTTTGACTTGCTGTCCAGGCTCTATCCGGGGCGCAAGGTGGTGCAACTGGATATCGACGCGATTGCAGCCGGCGGTGGTGGCATTCACTGCGTGACCAGTCACCAGCCGGCATGACCTTGGGAGTTACAGCGTCTGCACGATGATCTGGCTCTTCAGGTCGTTGACCATGCTTTCGATCACCGGCTTCATCGCCTTGAAGTCCTCGGGGCTGCACACGGTATTGGCATGGGCGAACTTGAAGTGGCGGGTAATCAGCACCGTGTTGCCTTCCTTGGCGTAGGTGGCCTGGTAGTCAAAACCGGCCTGTTGCAGGGACTGTGGCTTGGGCACGGCGAGGACGGTGACTTCCTTGGGGAACTCGAAACGGGCCTGCTCCTGGGTTTCTCCCGAGAGGCAACCGAACTCTTGGGTGCGGTCTTTTTCCGAGGCGAAGGCAAACACGTTCTGTGCAATGCCGCCGACCAGGCTGCTGAGCGCCGGCACGCCGGTCGGGCCTGGCAGGTTGACCAGGTTGTCGGTGCGCCCTTCAAGGGTGTTCTTGAACGGGTTGACTTCATCCTGCAAGGAGTCGCTTTTGAACGTGCCCTGGCCCGTTTGCCCGTACCAGCCGAGGACGTTGCGGATCATCGAGTCGCGGTCAGCCGGTTTCATTGCATTGAGCAGGTAGCGATTGAACTCTGAGCCCCAGCCTTCCACGGTGGTGGCATGCACAAAGTCCGCCGCGCCGTTGCTGTCGACCTTGAACAGCAGGTCGTTGGTGACCTTGCCGGTTTGCGCGGCCGGGGTCTTGGCCATTTCGCCGGACTGCGTCAACAGTACTGGCTTGCCCAGCACCGGGATCGGCAGGTAGCCCGCGGCAATGGCTGTGGCGGTGGAGTCCAGGTACAGATCCAGGGCCGGCACATAAGTGATCGCGTGGTTGAGCACACCCAGGGTGGGCACTTTGGCCAGGGTGTAGCTGTTACCCAGGTTGACCAGCACCGGCGAGCTCTCGATCGCTACCGCGCGCAGCATGGCTTCCAGCAGGGCCACATGGTCCTTGCAGTCGCCATAGCGGTTGTCCAGCACGGCCTGGGCCGGGTGCGGTACTACGCCGCCTGCGCCGACATACACCGCTACATAACGAATGTTCTTACGCACCCAGTCGCTCAGGGCCAGGGCTTTGCTGCGCGGGGTGCTCAGGTTGGCCGTAAGTTGCTTGGCCAAGGCGGCAATGGCCGGCGTCACTTCGACCTGGGCCCTGGTCTCATAGGCCTGGGCAAAGTCCTTGTAGCTGGCGAACGTCGAGACCGCGAGGAATTGGCCGTAATCGACGTAGGACACGGCGCCGGTTTCCATGCGCGCCTTTTCCTGTGGTACGTAGTCCCAACGGTACACCTTGCGCCCGGCAGCCGCGGCCGGGGTGCTGGCCTTGAAGCCCCGGGCATCGACGAACAGCGGCTTGTCGGCTGGCAAGTCGTAGCTCAGGCTCAACTGCTCGGCATCGTAGAAGTCCGGCACGTAGAAGTCTTCGAACTGCTGCGGGAACAGGGCAGTGGTGCGCTGGCGCTGGTAGCGCAGGACCAGCCGGTCACCGACCGCTACCTCTGGAAATATCACCACTTTGACCCGCGAGTCCTGGAACATCGGCGCCTCGGAAGAGGCGGTCTCCTGTTGTTCCTTGATCTGCTCGGCGCCCACCTTCACCTTGCGGCCGTCGGGCTTTTGGGTGAAGGCTTCAAGCACCTCGAGGTTTTCCAGGGAGCGGTTGTAGCTCAGCGAACGCTGTGCGTTGTCTTTGATCGCTCGCTCTTCATTGATCCGCGTGACCAACTCAACCATCTGGACAAAGCTGCCATCGGCATTGATCACGTACGACTGGTGGTTTTTTTCGAAGGTGGCCGAATGGTCGGTTTCATCGGTGGCGGCTTGGGCACTTAGCGTACAGGCAAGCAAAAAAAGTGCGCCCAGCAGGCGCATCGAGTGCAGGTAAAAGCTTTGCATAGAGATCCTTCTGATTAATGCGACGCTCACTCTGCGGGGAAGAGCGCACTGTGATAAACGAAATGTTTAATGCGACTCATTATTATCTATGCGCTCGAAAAATGCAGGCTTTTTAATGGCCCCTGCGAACATCCCCCAACGAATCCCGCTGCATCGACTGCAGGTTTTTCTCGATGGATTCGCAGATGGCCTCTGTCTGGATCTGGTGCTCGCTGGAGCGAAACGGGCTTTGCAGGTCGGTGCCGATGCGTTCGATGGCCAGCAGCATAAAACCCACCACCGTCGATGCCAGTGGGGTGAACCAGCCCAGGGACTCCACCAGCCCCACTGGCACGATCAGGCAGAACAGCGAAATAAACAGCCGGGGGAAATACACATAGGGGTAGGGCAGTGGTGTGTTGGCGATGCGCTCCATGCCGCCCTGGCTGTTGGACAGATCGACCATGGTTGATTCCAGCCGCGCCAGGCGAATGCTGTCCAGGCGCCCGGCCTTGTATTCGCGGGCCAGCAGGGCCGCGGAGCCGGTGAGGATATCGTTGGCAAAGTTGTTGGTAGCGCCGTTGCGCGCGAACTCATCCCCAGGAATAAATGCCCGCACTTCCTCCGGGCACGGCTCGCCCCGCAGGTGCGACGCCAGGCAATTCACATAGGCCACGTGGCGGCGCAGCAAGGTCGACTTGATCGGATTGACCTCGTTGTCGGGGTCATCCAGCAACGTCAGCACCTGCCGCGCAAAGCTGCGTGAGTTATTGACCATCGCGCCCCACAGCGTGCGCGCTTCCCACCAGCGGTTATAGGCGCTGGTGTTACGAAAGCTGATCAGCACCACCAGCGCCGAACCGAGCAGCGTCAGGGGCATCAGCGGCAGGTTGATCTTGGCGTTGAGGAACAGCATGAAGTCCACGGTGACCGCAATATCCCACAGCAGCAGCCAGAACAGTGCCCAGCCGACATAGCCCATGGTCTTGATAATCAGGCGGTACTTTTTGACGATGGCAGCTTTCAAACACAAACCTCCGAGCGGGCGAAAAGCATCGATGCCCTAGCTCGGACGGTGTTTGCGCAAGAAAGGTTCGCGCCTTATGCGTCGTGCAGGGAAATGCGCGAGGTCTCCGGCAAGGCCAGGCCGCCGGCCAGCGCGAGCAAGGCCACGGCAATCAGGTAAAACGCCGGTGACAGGTTGCTACCGGTGGTGCTGATCAACCAGGTCGCCACCAGCGGCGCGGTGCCGCCGAAGATCGTGTAGGCCATGTTGTAGGTGATCGCCGAGGCGGTGTAGCGCGTGCGGGTCGGGAAGGTCTCCGAGAGCAGGGCGGCCGTGACCACGCCGCACAATACCGCGCCCACCGCCAGCAGCATCACGCCGATGATGGACGCGGCGAACGAGCCGGAACTGGCCATCAGGAACGAGGGGTATACCACCCCCATCAACAGCCCGCAGGCGGTCATTACTGTGACGCGCCGCCCGACCCGGTCGGAATACCAGCCGGCCAGCGGGCATATTGCCGCAGCGAAGATCAGCGCAATCAGCGACACCAGCAACGCCGTCGCCCGGCTCAAACCACCGGCCACCTGCAGGTACGTGGCAAAGTAGGTGGTGAACATATAAAACGACAGCGCCGTCAGCGACACAAAAGCGCCCAGGCAGCAGATTGCCGCGCCATGGTTGCGCAGGGTTTCCTTGAGCGGCGAGTGGGCCACCGCGTGCTCCTGCTCGACCGCCTGGAACGCCGGGGTTTCATCCAGCCGCCAGCGCAGGTACAGGCCCACCAGGCCCAGCGGTGCAGCGATCAGGAATGGCAGGCGCCAGCCCCAGCTGCCCATGGCTTCGGCCGACAGCGAAGCCTCCAGCGCATAGGCCACCACCGCCGCCGAGGCAAAGGCGGCAAAGGTCGATACCGGGATAAAGCTGCCATACCACGCCCGTTTATCGCTGGGCGCGTGCTCCATCAGGTAGGCGCAGGCGCCGGCGTATTCACCGCCGGCGGAGAAGCCCTGGGCGCAACGGATCAGCGACAACAGGATCGGCGCCGTGACGCCAATCGCGGCATACGTGGGCAGCAGGCCGATCAGGGTCGTGGCCCCGGCCATCAGCAAAATCGTCATCGCCAGAGTGCGCTTGCGGCCGATGCGATCGCCCAGCATGCCAAAGAAAATTCCGCCCAGAGGCCGAAAGGCAAAGGCCACGGCAAACACCGCGAAGGTCTTGAGCAACGCCGCACTGGCATCGCCACTGGGGAAAAACTGCTGGGCGATGGTGGTGGCGAGAAAGCCATACACGGCGAAGTCGAACCACTCGACAAAGTTGCCGATACCGGCGGCGACGATGACTTTTCTCAGGGTTTGCGGCGGGACCTGTTCGGTGGATGCACGCGTCATGGCGGGGCCTCGGCATTTCGTCAGTAATCGTTCGATTATCAGGAAAGTGCCCGGGGCGGCTTACTTCAAAAGTGTCATCGGCGTAGTCAGCACCGACCTGCCAAGGCAATGAAGATCCAATGTGGGGGGCTTGCCAGCGATAGCGGCGGGTCAGCCGACATCAATCCCAGCAATGCCGCCGCCATCGCAGCCTCGCTGGGGCTCGACAGCTCCCACCTCGATCTTCAAGGGGTGGAGGATTGCATTTCAGCTGCCACCGCAGGATGCATACGATGCTCAATGTGCTGAAGATCCAAGATGGGAGTTGGCTTGCCTGCGATAGCGGTGGGTCAACCAACATCAATCCCAGCAATACCGCCGCCATCGCAGCCTCGCTGGGGCTCGACAGCTCCCACCTCGATCTTCAGGGTTTGGAAGATTGCATTTCAGCTGCCACCGCAGGATGCATACGGTGCTCAATGTGCTGAAGATCCAAGGTGGGAGCTGGCTTGCCTGCGATAGCGGTAGTTCAGCCAACATCAACCCCAGCAATGCCGCCGCCATCGCAGCCTCGCTGGGGCTCGACAGCTCCCACCTCGATCTTCAGGGGTTGGAAGATTGCATTTCACTACCACCGCAGGATGCATACGGTACTCAATGTACTGAGGATCCAATGTGGGAGCTGGCTTGCCTGCGATAGCGGTGGGTCAGCCAACATCAATCCCAGCAATGCCGCCGCCATCGCAGCCTCGCTGGGGCTCGACAGCTCCCACCTCGATCTTCAGGGGTTGGAAGATTGCATTTCACTACCACCGCAGGATGCATACGGTACTCAATGTACTGAGGATCCAATGTGGGAGCTGGCTTGCCTGCGATAGCGGTGGGTCAGCCAACATCAATCCCAGCAATGCCGCCGCCATCGCAGCCTCGCCGGGGCTCGACAGCTCCCACCTCGATCTTCAGCGGGTGGAGGATTGCATTTCAGCTGTCACCGCAGGATGCATACGGTACTCAATGTGCTGAAGATCCAAGGTGGGAGCTGGCTTGCCTGCGATAGCGGTAGTTCAGCCAACATCAACCCCAGCAATACCGCCGCCATCGCAGCCTCGCCAAGGCGCGACAGTTTCCATCTTGATCTTCAGGGTTTGGAGGATTGCATTTCAGATGCGGCAGCGGCGCGTTCGAGGATTCTCGGCCCCGGTCCTTCCTGGCTCAAGGTATCGCCGGGGTTGCGCAACGGGCAGTCGTTGAGCGACAGGCAGCCGCAGCCAATGCAGTTGTCCAGGCTGTCGCGCAGGGCTTCCAGGGTTCGGATACGTTCGTTGAGGTTGTCGCGCCAGGCCGAGGACATTTCTCCCCATTGCGCGGCCGTCAATTTGCTGTTCGGCGGATAGCGGCCCATGGCGCGTTTGATCTCTTCCAGCGGAATGCCGGTGCGTTGCGCCACTTTGATAATCGCAATGCTGCGCAGCACCAGCGATGGGAAGCGCCGCTGGTTGCCGGCGTTGCGGGTGCTGGCGATCAAGCCCTTGGACTCGTAGAAGTGCAGGGTGGAGATGGGTACGCCACTGCGCTTGGCCACTTCGCCGATGGTGAGGGAGCGCACACCGTCCGGGTTCTTTTCTGCTGCCATGGGGGTTGCCCTCAAGTTAAGTTGAGGTTTTATAGTCCTGCCCGATCTTTGCTGCAACCGCTTTCTGCGCGAGCTGCTCAGCCTGCGCCAGGCCATTGCCCAGGCGCAGGCCGTGTCCTATGGCAATGCCGTGGGCCTGTACAAGGCGCTCGCCTGGCGGGCGCCGACGGCGGCGCTTTACCCTGCGGCGCGCACCGCGCATCATGCGCGCCCGCACTGAGGGCAAAAGTGCCGCGAAAAGGAACACCAGTTGAACCACAACACATTGTCCAAGCGCCTGGAGCGCGTGGCGGCCCAGGTACCGGCCGGCGCGCGCCTGGCTGATATCGGCTCGGATCACGCCTACCTGCCGGTGGCGTTGATGAACCGTGGCGCGATTGTCGCGGCAGTGGCCGGCGAGGTGGCGTTGACGCCGTTCCGCGCCGCCCAGCGCACGGTGTGCGACAACAGCCACGAACTGCACATCCACGTGCGCCTGGCCGATGGCCTGGCGGCTATCGAACCGGCCGACCTGCTCGACGCGGTCAGCATCTGCGGCATGGGCGGCGAGACCATCCGCGATATCCTCGAGCGCGGCAAGGCGCATCTGAGCGGCCGGGAACGCCTGATCCTGCAACCCAACGGCGGCGAACAACCGCTGCGCCTGTGGCTGATGGACAACGGCTATCGCATCCTCTGCGAGGAGCTGCTACGGGAAAACCGCTTCGACTACGAAATCATCGTCGCCGAGCGCAGCGGGCCGGTGAGCTACAGCGCCGAGCAGCTGTACTTCGGCCCCCTGCAGATGCAGGCCCGCAGCCCGGCGTTCCTGGCCAAATGGCAACGCCTGCTGCGCTACAAGCAACGCACCCTGGATCAGTTGGCCCAGGCCCGACAAGCGTTGCCCGAACAGAAAGTGCAGGAACTGGCGCAAGAGGTGCGCTGGATCACACAGTTGCTGGAGGCGACGAACTCGGTCTAGGGTCTTGCCTGCCGCAAATGTTTCAATGACTCATTTATCCAACCCAGGTGTTCCACCATGCCAGACGCTACCGACCAAGCCTTCTACGACCGCGCCGACGCGCATATCGAACTGTCGAACGAGCAATTGAAAACCCTCGAGAACCTGGGCCAGGTCAGTGCCTCGATGATGTTCGGCACCACCCGTTTCAACGCCTGGGCCAGTGCGCGCAACTTCAAGTCCGGCGCGGAAATGGCCGAGGCGCGGGAAGCGATGTTGAAGTACTTCTGTGAGCAGTACCGGATGATGCTGGAAGACAATCTGGATGATCACATCAACAACTTCAGCCAGTACATGACAGCCCCGAAGCCACAGTGATCCGGGTACTCGACAGCGCCCACCTTGATCTTCGTCGAAGCCCTGACTAGCGTTTGCTCAATGCCAGGCGGGCCGCGAACAGCACAAAAAGCAGGCCGGTGCTGCGGTCCATCCAGGTGATCACCTTGCCCCGGCGCAGCACTGCGGCCAGTGGCTGGGTGGCGCCGATCAGGGTCAACGACCACGCCATGCCGAGCACCACATGGATGCTCACCAGGCCGAATGTCCAGGCGATCAACGAATGGCCCTGGGGAATGAACTGCGGCAGGAACGACACATAGAAAATCCCGATCTTGGGATTGAGCACATTGCCCAGCATGCCTTTCAAGAACCAGCGGGTGCCGGGTTGGGCATGAGCCTCACCGACCGTCAGGGAGGTGCGTGGGCGCAGTAGCATATTCAGGCCCAGCCAGGCCAGATAAGCGGCGCCGCAGTACTTCAAGAGGTTGAAGGCCACCTCCGACACCGCGATCAACGCACCCAAACCAAAGGCCACCGCCGCCCCCCATAAGAAACAGCCCGCATTGATACCCAATGCCGCACGCAATGCCTGCTGCTTGCCTTCCACCGTCGAGGTACGCAACACCAGCGCGGTGTCGAGCCCGGGAGTGAGGGTCAGGAGGGTGGCGGCGAGGGTAAAGGCGAGCAGATTATCGGCGATGGACATGGGGCAAGTGCCTACACAATGTTGTGTTTGGATAGATGCTATCACGCAGCTAGATGCCCGGCAGGGCGCTTTCGCCCGTCTATGAGCACAGAGCCTCGATAACGCCGAACCGTAGTCACTTAACCAGCTTGCAAATGAATGCCCGTAGTTGCCATGCCTCGTTTGGTCCCGGCGTCAGCCCAGTGAGCAAAATTTTGAAAGTCATGTATAGACGCATGTTTTATCGGTGGCACCTTGCTATTATGACACCTGTTTAACAAGGAGGGGGCCGCAGGGTTATTTTATGTTTATACATTGATTCCAAGTCGGGAAAAACTATCTATTAGAAAGTCAATGCTGATTTTCATATGGAAATCATTAAGCGGTTGTTAGGGATTTGTATTATGTCTAGAAAATTGTATCGGGAGTGCTACATTCCTGGCGTACTAGTTGTTTTGTTAATGTTGGTGGTGTCATTTTTTATCCGGGTTGGTGATTTTGAAAAAGTTCCGCCCGCACCGAATATGGAGGCCAGCTATCATGTGATTTTGACCATGAGCGCACTTAAAGAGTCTCCAATTGTGAATCATTGGTTTTTGCCGACAGTTTCATTGGGTGGCACTCTGGATAAAAATATTCCTTGGGGGGCAACAATACCGACCAGTACAGGAGACTATGTTTATACGAGCTTTGCCTCGAGCGGATTTTTGGCTCCATATTTTACATTTAGTGCGTTGAATATTGAGTTTTCTCTGGAGAATTTGGCAAAATTTAATTTTGTGATTGGTGCTCTGAGTGCATTGATTATCTATACTTGGCTCAGTCAGTTGTTATTTTTTTGCGGGTTCAGAAAGTGGTCTGCTGTCTCGGGTGGGGTGGTCGGGGCGGCGGTGGCGATCTTTAGTCGTGAAGCGCTCCTTTCGCATGGCGTGCTTTATTGGGTTCATAGTTTTTATCAGATAATTTTAGTACTTTCGTTATTCGTTTTTTTTAAGTACCTATCATTCGGAGAATGAACGAGCGTCACGTGTTTATGGGTGGATTTTAGTTGGCTTGGCATTTTGGGGAGCTTCCACAGAATGGACAGGTTATGTTTTTAATGCTGGGATATTTTTCATCCTGCTGTTTGATAGATTGAAAGTACCCTTTTCGAAGGCGCTTGCAGTCAAGGTTTTCATAGCGACTTTTTTTGCTGGCATATTGACGATTGTGCATTATGGGGTAGTGACGGGATTCGAATCGTCAATCAATTCATTCATAGCGCGCTTTTTTGCAAGAAACACCTCAACAGGTAGCCTCTATAGCCTGTTTGAAGGTTACGCGCTTTCATATGGCCTGTTTTTACTTGTCGTTGCTGTGTTTTTCCCTGTTGTTGCGTTTTTTTCGGCTAAAAAAGATGTGCGCCTCGCAGTGTTCTGGAGCCTGCTGGTGGCGGCCAGCGTACCGCTGATAGAAAATTTGGTAATGCTTCAGCATGCACAGGAGTTTTCTTTCGATCGTTTAAAGATGTTACTGCCCATAGCGATGATTCTGTCCTTTTATTTTGCTTGGCTAGATACTAAATGGCGTAGCGTTTTACTCGCTCTTATCCTGGCTTCAGCAGTGTACGGATTTTATTCATACAAGGTTTACAACGAGCGTTATTCAGCCTGGTCTGCAATGGATGCTGAAAACCAAGATCTTAAAGTGCTTGTACTCAAGGAAGTCGATATTGATTGTGCTGTCTTATCGTCGAACACGCGTGTCCGAGCTTATGCAAATCTGTTGTTTCATCGAGGTATTTATGAGTCTAGCTCTGATCTCGTCGTTAAGGATGATGCAGTAGATTCATGCGCGAGTGTGCATTTGACAGCAAGCGTGCCATTTGTAGATCTCCCTGAGTATCTAAGTGCTTTAGTCTGGAAGGAGGGGGAATATGCCGTAAGGTTTGATAAGGAAGGAGGCGTGTGGAAACGCACCGAAGTGCGGCTTGCTTCGGATAGTATTTTGGCAGCCGATCTTTCAGATGCGAACTGGAAAAAAGGAATATCCACAGCCTTTTCAGGTCTTGTCATTGCAAACACGGTAAGTAATAGGGTTTCTATCGCTGTCGGAAATTATTTGATTTTTGGTGGGGCGAAAGGTCGCCTGATAACAAATATCACCTATACGGGGCCGTATATGAATGTTTTTGTTGAGGGCGGAATTATAAATTCAGATATTGCAGGCTATCCAAATAAGATTCATGTTGTTAAGAAATTGTAAATGCCTCGTTGGAGGAGGCTATTTCCATATACTTACGCCGGGATGTTGGAGTGTACTCTGCGAGGGAAGTACTGGCAGGATGGTGTTTATTCAGAGAGCGAAAGGCGACTGGTCCTACGTTCAGACTTCGTTACTCAAGGCGAACATTCAATGGCCGGGGCAATCCATCTAGAAAGTATGCCACCTGCCGGCATGGGGACATCCCGAAAAAAGCCGGCAATTATGCCGGCTTTGGAAGGGCAGTCAAATGCCCGGTGATTTACTGGGCAAACGCGTATTCCCCACCCTGTTCCAGCGCCTTGCGATAGGCCGGCCGGGCTTGGAACCGCTGGACCCACGCCGCGAGGTTTGGGTACGCCGGCAGCTTGCCCTGGGCCTTGGCGATTTCGCCAATGAAGCTCATCTGGATATCCGCACCGCTCAATTCCTCACCCAGCAGGTACGGTGACTGCGCCAGGGCGTCGTTCAGGTAACCCAGGTAGTTGGCCAGTTCCGACTCGATCCGCGGATGCAACGGCGCACCGGCATCACCCAGGCGACCGACGTACAGGTTGAGCATCAGCGGCAGCATGGCCGAGCCTTCGGCAAAGTGCAGCCATTGCACGTAGGTGTCGTAGGCGGCCGTGGCCGGGTCGGGTTGCAGGCGACCCTGGCCGTGGCGGCGGATCAGGTAGTCGACAATGGCGCCGGACTCGATCACCACGCGGCTGCCATCTTCAAGCACCGGCGATTTGCCCAGCGCGTTGATCGCCTTGAGCTCTGGTGGTGCGAGGTTGGTTTTTGGGTCGCGCTGGTAGCGCTTGAGCGCGTAGGGCAGGCCGAGTTCTTCGAGCAGCCAGAGAATGCGCTGCGAACGTGAGTTGTTGAGGTGGTGAACAATCATCATGGGAAGCTCCGCCGGGTGAGTGTGGGTGTCTGATAGCAGACTGTTGCGCCGGCGTAGAGTGCCCTGAATCAGTTGGGCGTGTCAGGGGAAATGGTCGGGTCCTGAGGTGGCTGCGCTTCCAGCTTCAAGCGGTCGGCCTTGCTGATGTACTTGTCTTTGCTTTTGGGGGCCAGTTTGGCACTGGCCTTTTTGGCGTTGGCTTTTAATAACTGATTGATCTTTTTACGACGGTTCATGCGGTTTACTCGGCGCGTTGATCTTTCGATGATATCAGCTCAGCAGTCGGGCGAGTGGGCTTGGCCAAATGCTTTTACGGGCATGCACCGACCTAAAGCCGGGCAAACTCAAAGGTTGCCCGTAAACCACCCGATGGCCGGTTTTCCAAGCGGACCTGTCCACCCAGGCGATTTGCGATGGATTGCACGATGGTCAGGCCCAGGCCTGCGCCGTGGTCATTGCCACGGCTGTAGAAGCGCTCAAACAGTCGATCACGTTCTGCTTCATCAATGCCCGGCCCCTGGTCTTCGACACTCAACTCGTAGTGATCGTGGTGTTTGGCCAGCCCGACGGTGATGAGCCCTCCAGGCGGGGAAAAGTTTGCCGCATTGCTCACCAAATTGTTCAAGGCAATCTGGATGATCCCGGTGTCGACTTTGACCAGGCCGACTTCGTCGACAGGGTCGAACACCAGCTCAAGTTCCTTGCTCAAGAGCCAGGGTGTCATCTGCACCAGACTGTCCCGGACTGTCGCCACCAGATCTGTTTTTGGCGCTTCAAGGGCGGAGGTGCGGGGTTCAATACGGGCCATGGTCAGCAGTTGATTGACCAGTCGGGTGGTACGGTCGACACCTGCCATGAGGTGCTCAAGGGACGCGCGTCGATCATCCTCGCTAGCGGCGTCCTTCAGGTTTTCTGCGTGAACTTTAAGCACCGCCAACGGTGTGCGCATCTCATGGGCGGCGTCGGCGATAAAACGCCGCTCGCGTCCCATGACCTCCTGGATTTGTGCGAGCACGCGGTTAAGGGCGGCCTGCATGGGCTCCAGTTCAGTGGGCAATGGATTCAAGTGCAAGGGCTCAAGCGAACCTGGATGCCGCGCGCGCAGGGTCTGCGCCATGTTTACCAGGGGTTTCAAACCCCAGCCAATCGCCAGCCATATCACTGCGGCAAGCAGCACGCAGCCAATCAGATTGGGCAACACCGTATGGCGGACAATCCGATTCACCAGATCGTCACGCACGTCGTCACGCTCGCCCACCCAAATCTTCAAATTATATTGCGCATCCTCCAAGACAAACGCGCGCCATGCTCGGTTGTTGACGTCCGTGATGGCGCTGAAACCGGCCTTGCTCGGTGGTGAGGTAAACGCGGGTGCGCTGGCGGTGTGAACCAGCAACGTGCCGTCCGAGTTCCAGACCTGGAACGCGATCTTGCTTTCATACGGATGGCCATCGACCTTAGGCACGGCAAGCCCCAGCGCTTGATTGAACGCCTGGTACAGCTCTGCTTGCTCCTTACTGGCCATTGGCATGCGCATCACGCCTTGCAACAGACGCGCGTTTTGCGCCAGTTGGGCGTCGTAGACCTCGTCAATTTCATGATTGCTGTCATGCAGGTTGACGGCGGTCATGATCAGTAGACCGAGGAACAGCAGGCCAAGAATCAAGGTGAGCGTGCGCTGGCGAATGGAGGTCATGGGCGTTCGTCCACCAGATAGCCGACACCGCGGATCGTTCGGATCAACTGGCTGGAAAACTTCTTGCGCAGATGATGGATATGCACTTCCAGCGTGTTGCTTTCCGCCTCCTCGCTCCAGCCGTAGAGTATCTGCATCAGTTGATCGCGGGTCATGACCCGGCCAGGAGGGGAAAGCAGTTCATGGAGTAACTGATACTCCTTGGGGGTCAAGGCCACGGGCTCGCCCAGATAGCTGACTTGCTGGGTACCGGGGTTCAGGCTGATGCCCGCGTGCTCAATCACCATCTGGGCCCGGCCAGCGCTGCGTCGCAACAAGGCCCGTATCCGGGCTTTGAGTTCTGCGAGGGCGAACGGTTTTATCAGGTAGTCATCCGCTCCGGCATCCAGGCCGGCGATACGGTCCTCGGTGGCGTCCCGGGCCGTGAGGATCAGGACCGGCAGGTTGGAGCCACTGTCACGCAGGCGACGCAGGACGTCGAGCCCGTCCATTCGTGGCAGACCGAGGTCGAGCACGGCCAGATCAAACGTTTCGCTGAGCAGTGCGTGCAAGCCGCTGCTGCCGTCCTGCAACCAGTCGACGGTGTAGCCCTCGCGCGTGAGGGCCTGGTGAATACCTTCGCCCAGGCCCATGTCATCCTCGATCAGTAGTAAGCGCACACGGACTCCTGTCAGTCGAGTTTCTGGTTCACTTGCTGCAGTAACGCTTCGATTTCCGTGCGGCGCCCGGCGTCAGCGGTTTCACGGCCTGGCCTCGGGGCTGCCTGCAGGGCTTTTTGTAGCGCCTGTCTGGCTTGGGGGTAGCGTTTTTGACGGTAAAGGTGATCGCCCCAGAAGTACAGACTATCAATGCCGTCTGGGTTCAGTTGCAATGCTTGCTCGAGCAATTGTTGTGCTTTGTCCGAATCGCCAAAACCAATAGGCCAGCCCGGTACCCGATCATACAGCGCGGCGAGGCTGGTGTAGGCCGAGCCTTGCAAGGCTTTGGGGTCCAGGGAGAGGGCTTTTTCCAGGTCGATCTTCGCCTCCTTGACCTTGCTCAACGCGCCGAGCCCACCCTGGGCGCCAGCCCAACTGCTGGTGACGATACCGGACCAGATCCAGGCCTCGGCGACGGATTGGCGATCCTGGGTAAACGCGCTGGCTTGGGTGGCGAGTTGCTCGAACTTCGCCGCGCGCTGGTCGGCGGGTAATTCGTATTGAATATGCGCCCAGCGCTGCTGGATGTCGTTGAGGCGTTGCTGGTCAGCGGCGTCCAGGGCCCAGACGGCTGGGCTCAACGCGCCGAGTAATAGCAAGCAGAGAGTGTTTTTCATGGATTGAGGTCCTCGTTGTCAGTCTTTTGGCTCAGGCGACGGATCAGGGGTAGGTGCTTGCGCAAGCTTCGGTCAATCAGGTTGGGCAGCAGACTGTTGAGGCGTACAAAAAACCGTTCCGGCCAGCCCAGGTACAACTCGCGATGGTCACCGGCAATGGCGCGGATCACGGCCGAGGCCACGGTTTGAGGGTCGTCGACATTCGCGTTGAGGGCGTCGTTGAGCGCCTGCGCGGCCGGACTGTTCATGGGGGTGCTGGTGGCGCGTGGCGCGACATACAACACACCCACGCGGGTGTCTGACAGCTCACGGCGCAAGGCTTCGGAAAATCCACGCAAGGCAAATTTGCTTGCGCAGTAGCTGGCGTAGCCGGGGTAGCCAATCGAGCCATAGGTGGAGCCAACGTTGACGACCATCGCGCTGCTGGCTTGCTTGAGCAGTGGCAGCAGGATTTTGGTCAGGCAGATAGGCGCGCTGATGTTGACTGCCAGCATGGCGTTGATATCGCTGTCCTCGAGCTGCTCCAGCATGGCGAAGTGATTGACCCCGGCGGCGTTGATCAGCAGGTTGATACCGCCCATTGCCTGCGCAGCGGTCAGCACCTTGCGACGGTCTGCCAGGAACGTCAGGTCGGCGCCAATCCAGAACACCTGCTGTGGATAGCGCTCGAGCAGCGGCGCCAACGACTCGCGGTGGCGGGCGACGGCCAGCACCTGGGCGCCGTTGGCGCACAGTGCGTCAGCAATCGCCGCGCCAATGCCGCCGCTGGCGCCGGTCAAGACCACGCGAGCCTCAGACAGGCGCATGCAGGCTCTCCCCGTCACGCGGCAAGCCACGGAACATGTCGGTGTAGAGTTTGTAGACCACTTTGGAAGCATGAATGACCGCCGCCTGATCACTCGGGTCCTGCAGTTTGTCCATCAGTCGGCGGTAAGTCTGCATGTGCCCAATATCCAGGGAACCGTGGGAGCTGAGGTAGCTGAAGGCGGTTTCCGGCAGCTCAAGGCGATCGCGAATGGCCCCGGCGGCGTGGGTGGCAAGGGCGATGCTGGTGCCTTCGAGGACGTTGACCATGCCAAACAGACCTACCGGGTTATCCCGGGCGATCAGGTCGTAGAGGAAACTGGTCATCAACTCGATGGGCAGGGACGGATGACCGTCGCGTACCGCCTCTTTGTCGCCGCCACAGGCCTGGATGTCGTTGAGCACCCATTTTTCATGGCCGTATTCTTCTTCGATGTACTCACAGACTGCTTCACGCAGCCATTCCAGGCGCGTCGGCAGGCGCGCGCCACAGGCCATCATCAACGGCACAGTGTGGCGTACGTGGTAGTACGCCTGGGTCAGAAACGCCCGATAGCTCTCCAGGCTGACCTTACCCTCAAGGGCATCGCGGATGATCGGTAGGGTGAACAGCTCGTTGCGTTCTGCTTGAGTGGCGATTTGCAGGGTGTCGAAAAAACTCATGATGCGGATACCTCGGAAGGGGTCGATACAGTCAATTGCGCCTGGTAACGCTCAACAATGGCGTCGCGGCGCGGCCTGCCATTGGCGGTCAGCAGACCATTCGCGGGCGTGAACGGTTGAGGCAGCCGGGTCCAGTGATGGACCTGGGCGTATTGGGGCAGGGCCTCGTTGGCCTGGGCCACCGCGGCCGCCAGTTCGTCATCGGTGCAATCGGGGCGATGGGGCCACAGCAGCGCATGGTTGCTTGGCATGGCTTCGCCGTAGACGAAGGCCTGGGCGATATGCCGGCGTTGGGTCAGTTCGGCCTCGACCCATTCCGGATTCACGTTGCGCCCGAAGCTGGTGACAAATTGATGCTTTTTGCGCCCCTTGAGATAGAGAAAACCGTCGGCGTCAAATTCGCCCAGATCGCCGCTGGACCACCATTGATCGACGCCAGCGGGCTCGCCCAAATAACCGAGCAAGGTAGAACCCTTGATCAGCACTTCGCCATCTTCAGCCAGACGTACCTCTACGTGAGGCAGGGGTTTGCCGACACTGCCGGGACGATGGGCCTCGGGGTGGTTGAGGCACACCACCGACGCACACTCCGACAGGCCGTAGCCTTCGTAGACACGCATGCCGAGGGTGTGCGCACGGTGCAGCAGTTCTTCTGAAACCCGCGCACCGCCCACGGCGGCAAAACGCAGGGTTTGAGGATTGAAGGCTTTTTGTTCGCCAGCGTTGACCAGCAGCAGGAGAAGCTGCGGCACCAGAATCAGGCTTTCGGGGGCGCGAGCGGCCAGGCAGCCGAGCAATTGCGGGACGTCGACGCCGCTGGCCCCTTGAATCCCCAACACGCTCTGGCTTGGCAGGCTCAGGGTGACGCCGGCATAAAGGGCGGCATAACAACCGATATTTTCCAACAGGATTGCCAGGGGCAGCACCGCGAGGTGGTGCCGTGGATCGTTGGGTTGGCTGGCCTGATACAGCTCGCGGGCAACCCTCAAAATACTCTCGGCGCTCAGGCACACGCCTTTGGGGGTACCGGTGGTTCCCGAGGTAAACGTCAGTTTGGCGGTGTGTTCGGGTAAGCCGGACGCACCGTTGAGGTTTTTGCGCCAGAACTCGCCGGTTTTCTCGAAACCGGCGGTTTGCAGTTCTGCCTCCAGTTGCGGTTCGGCGATCACCAGCTCTGCCTGGCTTTGTTCCAGGCAATGCTTGCGTTGAGCCGGGGTGAAAAACGGCGGCAGCGTCAGGCACGTCAACCCTTCGAACAGCGTGGCCAGATCCCAGAGCATCGCTTCGACGCCATTGTCCAGCGCCAGCGCGACCACCTTGATGCCCTCATCGCGCAGTCGCTGTTGGCGATAGTTAAGCTCGGCGTACAGGGTGGCGTAGTCCAGCTTCAACTGATCGCCCCACAGGGCGGTGGTGTGTGGCGTGCATTCAGCGTGGCTGCGCAGGATCTCCTTGAAACGCTCCATTTCAGGCGACATAAGTGGCCTCCTCAAGCGATGTGGGCAACCCCAGGCGGTTGAACACGCCGATATTGCGTAGATGGACAAAGCCTGCGCGGATGTTGCCTACATGCACCCAGGGCTTGCTGTCGTAATAGCTGCCCCAACTGTGGCGGTCAGCGCCCAGCCGCTCGGGGTCGGCGGCGCAGAGCGTCAGCGGTTTTAATCCCAGGCGATGGAAGCTGTTGACCAGCCCGATATTGCCGGTAAAGGCCACCCATTCCAGGCCGCCCATGGCCAGCAGATAAGTGAGGGTAATGATGCTCAGGCGTGCGCTGCCGTTGTCACTGGCCGCCAGATTGCCCACCTCGACGATGCCGGTGCGCTCGACGGGGCGCTCGGCTGCCATGCCGATCAGCGCTTCAATCGACGCGTCCAGATACCGCTCCAGAAACAAGGGTTCAGTCTTGGCCAGACGCACACCGGCGACGGCGCAAAGTTCGCCAGACGCGCTGCTTACGCCAAACAGTTCCGGCATGAAATGACGAATGTCAGCACCATGTGCCTGGCGAAAACGTTGCTGGACAAAGGTTTCGAAAACCGCGCGCAGCGTGTCGCCGGGCAAGGCCCTGAGCAGATTCATCTGCGAGGACTCGGCTTGGCCGAAGTGAAGCGGTAAAGAGAGGTGCCAGTCGAAATGGGCCATTGGATAACGTCTCCCCAGTAGGTTTGGGCAGAGTATCGAGGGCATTTCTTAACGGAGTCTGAAGGTCGCAACAGACGGGCTGGCGCTTCTTCAGATTGTATTAAGGCTGGGCGGGCAGGGTGGCGTGGTTCGATCAGGCGTTAAACCGGATCGAGGTCGGGCGAATGACTCGCTCGCCAGAATGACTGCAGAGGCCCAGCATGACCCGAGACTCATCCACCCAACGTTATGGAAAACTGTCGATTGCATTGCACTGGCTGATGCTGGGGCTGTTTGTCGGTGTCTATGCCAGCATCGAAATCAAAGGCCTGCTACCCCGTGGGGGCACCATGAGAAGCCTATTCCTGGGACTGCACGGGCTTTTGGGGGCAAGCATTTTTCTTCTGGTCTGGGTGCGTCTGCTTGGGCGCCTGACCCCCCGGCCACCCATAACGCCTGCCTTGCCTGCGTGGCAGACCGGCGCTTCGCACCTGATGCATCTGGCATTGTATGGGCTGATGATTGCGACCCCGCTGCTGGCCTGGCTGATGTTGTCGGCGGCAGGCAAACCGATGCCTTACTTCGGGTTTTTTCTGCCGTCACTTGTGTCGGTCGATCCGGACCTGGCAAAGCAGTTCAAGCATTGGCACGAGTTGCTTGGCAGTAGCGGTTACTGGCTGATCGGTTTGCATGCGGCGGCAGGTTTGTTCCATCACTACTGGGTTCGGGACAACACCCTGGCGCGGATCCTGCCTAAACGCTTCTGAATGGAGCTTGAGAGTCGAGCGAGCCGTCGAGCCCGGGTTCGGCGGCGTTCCCTCTTGTTCTCAGAGGCTGGGATGGCAAGTGCTGCACCGATGTGGTCGCGAAATCAGCCCTTTTTTGCCCATCCCGGTCTACCATGCCCCTCCGGCAGTGGTTTCTCGCGCTATCGGCCCCAGCCATCAAGGTATCGCACATGACCCCGTTCACCCGCAACACACCGTCCCCAGCCTCATTCGAGGTGCCGCAATGAGCATTGACCAGATCAGCCTGCCCAAAGGCGTAGGCCCACATGCCATCAAGTTGCTGGAAGCGATCACCGGCGCCAGCACGCTTGAAGACCTGAATCGCGCAGGCGGCAAAGCCGAAGGTTTTGTCCTGGGCCTGGAGTCCACCAAAGCCATCAAAAGCCAAATCGCCGAGTCGTTGTATGTGGCTTACGACGACGCTGCCAGCCATCGTGCGGCTGAGTTGAAGGGCTAGTAGCTGCACGCCCCGGCTGTCGAACAGGGCGCGGTGGCTGGGTTGTCTACACGATCAGACTCAATAACCAGCCCGCTGCGCCGCTGCCTGCAACCACGAGCCATGGCGGCAGTTTGCAGAACATCAGCGCCACCAGGGCGATCAGTGCCAGGCCGAAGTCTTGTGCGGTGAATATCGCGTTGGTCCACACCGGTTGGTACAGCGCTGCCAGTAATAAACCCACCACCGCGGCATTCACGCCGGCCAGTGCGGCCTGTGCGCGTGTGTTTTGGCGCAGGCTTTGCCAAAAGGGCAGGGCGGCGAAGATCAAGAGAAACGACGGCGTGAAGATAGCCAGCAGGCAGATCACGCCGCCGAGCCAGCCGGTGGGGGCTGGGTTCATTGCGGCGCCGAGGAACGCGGCGAAGGTAAACAAGGGCCCGGGCACGGCTTGGGCCGCGCCGTAGCCGGCGAGGAACACGTCGTTGCTCACCCATTGCGGCGGCACTACTTCGGCTTGCAGCAGGGGCAGTACCACGTGGCCGCCGCCGAACACCAGCGAGCCGCTGCGGTAGAACGCGTCTAGCAGCGCCAGGCTCTGGTTGGGCAGCGTCTGGGCGAGGAGCGGCAGGCCCACCAGCAGGATCAAGAACAGCGCCAACCACATCACTCCCGCGCGGCGGCGGATGGGGATGGCGAGTGCTTCGTGGGTGGCGTTGGGGACGGGGCTGAACAGCAGCAGGCCGACGACGCCTGCGCCGGCAATCACCGCGACCTGGCCCCAGGCCGACGGTATCGACAGGGTAATGACGGCGGCCATCAGCATCAGGAGCATGCGCCCCCCGCTATGGCACAGGTTGCGCGCCATGCCCCACACGGCTTGGGCGACGACCGCCACGGCGACGACTTTGAGGCCATGCAGCGCGCCGTTCGGTATGGCCGAGCTATGCTGGGTCAGGCCCAGGGCGAACAGGATCAAGAGCACGGCGGACGGCAAGGTAAACCCGGCCCAGGCCGCCAGTGCGCCGCTGTAGCCTGCCCGTGACAAACCCAGGGCGATGCCCACCTGGCTGCTGGCCGGGCCGGGGAGAAACTGGCAGAGCGCGACCAGGTCTGCATAGCTGCGCTCGCTCAGCCAGCGCCGCCGCGTGACGAATTCATCGCGAAAGTAGCCGAGGTGGGCGACAGGTCCGCCGAAGGAGGTCAGACCCAGGCGCAGGAAAATCAGGAAAACCGACCAGGGACTGCTGCGGTGATCAGCGGGGACGTTGGCCAAGCGCTCGATTCTCTAAGGAATGGGAAGAATCAACGCACCCTAAACCTTTTATATGACGTGAAAAAGGTGCGGGCTACGCGAAAATCGGTCAATCAAGCGGATTCGTTTCGGCGCCGATTGAATTTATGGCCGCAAGGTTGGGTCATTTGAGACGTTACGGTGCCAACTGCGTGCGCCATCCATATAGGGACCGACCATGACGTTCTTCATCTTCCTGCTCGCCTGCGCTACCGCTGCCAGTACCGGAATCATGTTCAAGCCCGGCGCCTGGTATCAATCCCTGGTCAAACCGCGCTTCACCCCACCCAATTGGTTGTTTCCGGTGGCCTGGACGATCATCTACCTGCTACTCGCCTGGGCCGGTTACCGCCTGAGCCTGATCCCCGGCAGTCAGACGGTGCTGGCCCTGTGGGCGGCGCAGATTGCCTTGAATACGCTGTGGACCCCGATGTTCTTCGGCGCGCATCGGATTCTTGCGGGGATGCTGATTATCACGCTGCTCTGGCTCACCGTGGCGGCGATGGTGGTGCTGGCGGTGCGCCTGGACCTGATCACCGGGTTGATCCTGTTCCCGTACCTGGCGTGGCTGAGTGTCGCGGCGGCGTTGAATTTCTCGATCCTGCGCAATAACCGTTGATGGCCTACACGCGTTGGCCTGCCAGTGAGCCCGAACCGGCACAACTGCGCCGCTTCAACAAATAGCTCGCTTGGCGGCCGCGCGGTGGAGTTTCTTCAGCCGGTACATATCACCATCGGCATGGCTGAGCAGCGTATCGGCATTGTCCCCGTCAGCCGGGTAACGGGCTACGCCGATGCTGCACGATGGCATTGTCACCGGGCCAAACTCAGGGCCCAGCGGTTCGGCCATGATGGCAAGGATCTGCTGTACCTTCTCGGCCACCGCCTCTTCTGAATGAAGATCGGTCAACAGCACGGTGAATTCATCCCCACCCATCCGCGCTACTGTGTCGGTGTCCCGCACACAGCCTTCCAGGCGTCGTGCAATGGCACATAGCACGCGGTCGCCGGCGGCATGTCCATGCACATCATTGATGCCCTTGAAATCATTGATATCCAGGAACAGCAGCGCCAGTGTGCTGTTCTGGCGGCGTGCGTTGCGCAACGCGGAGTCCAGCCGATCATTGAACAACGAGCGATTGGTCAGGGCGGTCAGTGGGTCGTGGTGGGCGAGAAAGCGCAGTTCCTCCTCGGCCTGGGTGAGGGCGGTGATGTCCCGCGCCACGCCGATCCGGGCGCCCACATCCTCGGACCAGAATGCCGCCCACAGGATATGCACGACACTGCCATCCTTGCGCAGATAGCGGTTGCGGAAATCGACGTGGGGCTGGCCGTTCATCACTCGGATGATCGAGGCTCGGGTGGTTGCCAGGTCTTCAGGGTGCATATAGTCGGTGATCAAGTTGCCGGTCAACTCGTCGGCACGGTAGCCGAGCAGCGTCTCGCAGGCATCGCTGACAAATGCGATCTGATTGTCCCTGTCGACCACGAAAACCGTATCCAGCATCAGATGGATCAGTTTGGGGTAGAGCGCTTGCAGGTCAACGGGCATAGGTCAGTGCAGTCCGGTTCAAATATCGGCCTGATCATATCCCGAACCTGCAGGCTGGCAATGAGCAATCTTGACTATCGGCCTACCGCCGATCTATCCATACCGTCTGCGCATTGCAGAATTCCCGCACGCCGAAATGTGACAGTTCGCGGCCAAACCCACTCTTTTTCACCCCGCCAAACGCCACCCGAGGATCGGACACGCTGTAGGCGTTGATAAAGACGCCTCCGGTTTCCAGCTGGTTGGCGATCTCGCGTGCCTTGGCTGGGTCGCGGGTGAAGAGGCTGGCAGTGAGGCCGAACTCGCTGTCGTTGGCCAGGGCCACGGCATGCTCGGCGTCGCGGGCGCTGATGATCGAGGCGACGGGGCCGAACAGTTCCTGTCTGAACGAGGTCATCTGGTCGGTGACGTTGGCCAGGACGGTGGGGGCGTAATAGTTGCCCGCGCCTTCAATAGGATGGCCGCCCAGCAGCAGGGTGGCGCCTTCGGCCAGGGTCGCCTGGACTTGTGCGTGCAGCTCGTCACGCAGGTCGAAGCGGGCCATGGGGCCAATGTAGGTGTCGCTCGACGTCGGGTCGCCCATCACCAGTTGGCGGCTGGCTTCAAGGAATTTGGCGGTGAACGCCTCGACCACGCCTTGCTCGATGATCAGGCGCTTGGCGGCGGCGCAGACCTGGCCGGAGTTCTGGAAGCGGCCGATCACTGCCGCTTGCACGGCGGCGTCGAGGTCGGCGTCGTTGAGCACGATAAAGGGGTCGGAGCCGCCCAGTTCCAGTACGCACTTTTTCAGCGCGGCGCCGGCTTGCGAGCCGATGGCGATGCCGGCGCGCACGCTGCCGGTCAGGGTCACGGCGGCGATGCGTGGGTCGGCGATGGCCTTGGACACGCCGTCGGGGGTGACGTTGATCACTTCGAACAGGCCATCGGCGAAGCCGGCTTTGTGGAAGGCCTGCTGCATCAGGTAGGCGCTGCCCATCACGTTGGGCGCGTGCTTGAGCACGTAGGTATTGCCGCTGAGCATGGTCGGCACGGCGCCGCGCAGCACTTGCCACACCGGGAAATTCCACGGCATTACCGCGAGGATCGGGCCCAAGGGGCGGTATTCGATCTGGGCGCTGCCGTTGTCCACCAGGGTCGGTTCCGGGGCGAGCATGGCCGGGCCATGGGCGGCGTACCACTCGGCCAGCAAGGCGCATTTCTCGATTTCGCCACGGGCCTGGGCGATGGGCTTGCCCATTTCCAGGGTGATCATTTGCGCCATTTCTTCGGCTTGTTCACGCAGGGCGCCGGCCAGGGCCAGGAGCATTTCGGCGCGCTGTGCCACTGGCGTATGGCGCCCCTTGTGAAAGGCGGTGCTGGCGCGAGTGAGGGCGGCATCCAGTTGCGCGGCGGATTCGTACGGGTAGCTGCCGACGGTTTCGCCATTGGCGGGGTTGATCGACAAGGCATGGGTCTGGTGAGTGATAGCGTTCATGGCACCGTCCTGCGCAGTGTTGGAGAAGGTGCCCAGCGTACGGGGCTGTATCTTTTCCGGGAACTGAATAATATTAAGCAATACGTTCACGATTGGAGAATGACTTGGATCTGGTGCAGTTGGAGATTTTCAAGGCCGTGGCCGAGCAAGGCAGCATCAGCGCCGCCGCACAGCTGATTCATCGGGTGCCATCGAACCTGACCACCCGTATCAAGCAATTGGAGCAGGACCTGGGTGTTGAGCTGTTTATCCGTGAGAAAAGTCGACTGCGCCTGTCGCCTGCCGGCTGGAATTTCCTCGGTTATGCACGGCGCATCCTTGACCTGGTGCAAGAGGCCCGCGCCACCGTGGCGGGTGAGGAGCCCCAGGGCCCCTTCGCCCTGGGCTCGCTGGAAAGCACCGCCGCCGTGCGAATCCCGGCATTGCTGGCGGCCTACAACCAGAAACACGCCAAGGTCGAACTGGACCTGACCACCGGGCCCTCGGGCACGATGATCGAAGGCGTGTTATCGGGGCGACTGGCGGCGGCGTTTGTCGATGGCCCGGTGTTGCACCCGACCCTGGAGGGAGTGGCGGTGTTTGAGGAGGAGATGGTGGTGATTGCGCCCTTGCATCACGCGCCGATCAGCCGCGGGCAGGATGTGAACGGTGAGAACATCTATACCTTTCGCTCCAACTGCTCATACCGGCACCACTTTGAGCGCTGGTTTTCCCAGGACGGCGCGATGCCGGGGAAGATTTTCGAGATGGAGTCGTACCACGGCATGCTCGCCTGTGTCAGCGCCGGCGCCGGGCTGGCGCTGATGCCGCGCAGCATGTTGGAGAGCATGCCGGGGTTTACCACGGTCAGTGTATGGCCGTTGGCCGACGAGTTCCGCCTGCTCAACACTTGGTTGATCTGGCGTCGGGGCACGGTGTCGCAGAGTTTGGACAGCTTTGTGCAACTGCTACAGGAGCGCATTCCCCTGTAGGCGTCGGCAAGCTAGCCACCAAACTGCAGGGTGCCCATCGCCAGTTTCGCCATCAGCGCCGTGGCCCCCAGTTGCACCAGCCACAAGGCCAGGCCGCCGAGGAAGACGCCCAGGGCGACTTGCAGCACCAGGCTTTTTTGCCGCTTGGCTGGGGGCGTGCGCGGGGTGAAGTGATCCAGTTCGTCGCGGTCGGCACGCAGGTCCAGGTCGTCGTTTCTCATAAGGCTCTCGCAGCAAAGGGGCAGTCGGTGTTCAGTCTAGGGGTTGGGCGCCGCAAGTGGTGAACTTGTTGTGGCGAGCGAGCTTGCTCGCGTTGGGGCGCATAGCGGCCCCTTGTTCAGGCACCGTGGTGGTCCAGTAAGTTCAGGGTGGCAGGTATTGGGGCTGCTGCGCAGCCCAACGCGAGCAAGCTCGCTCGCCACGGGGGGCACAAATGGAAAGGGGAAGCCACTGGCTTCCCCTTCGTACCCCGCGATCAGGCTTACAGCACCTGCACAATCGCCTTGGTCACGGCAGCGATATTCGCCTGGTTCAACGCCGCCACGCAGATGCGACCGGTGTCGAGGGCGTAGATACCGAACTCGCTGCGCAGGCGGGTGACTTGCTCTACGGTCAGGCCGGAGTAGGAGAACATCCCGCGCTGGCGACCGACGAAGCTGAAGTCGTGGCCCGGAGCAGCCTTGGCCAGGTCGCTGACCATCTGCTCGCGCATGCCGCGGATGCGCAAACGCATTTCGGCCAGTTCTGCTTCCCACTGGGCGCGCAGCTCTGGGTTGTTGAGCACTGCCGCCACAATCGCCGCGCCGTGGGTCGGCGGGTTGGAGTAGTTGGTGCGGATCACGCGTTTGACCTGGGACAGGATGCGCGCGCTTTCTTCTTTCGATTCGCTGACGATGGACAGTGCGCCCACGCGCTCGCCGTACAGCGAGAACGATTTGGAGAACGAACTGGACACAAAGAAGGTCAGGCCCGACTCGGCGAACAGGCGCACGGCGGCGGCATCTTCGTCGATACCGTCGCCAAAGCCCTGGTAGGCCATGTCGAGGAACGGCACCAGGTTCTTGGCCTTGACCACTTCCAGCACGTCTTTCCAGTCGGCTGGGCTCAGGTCGACGCCGGTCGGGTTGTGGCAGCAGGCGTGCAGCACGACGATGGACTGGGCGGGCAGGGCGTTGAGGTCTTCCAGCAGGCCGGCGCGGTTCACATCGTGGGTGGCCGCGTCGTAATAACGATAGGTCTGCACCGGGAAGCCGGCTTTTTCGAACAGCGCCTGGTGGTTTTCCCAGCTTGGGTCGCTGATGGCAACTACGGCATTGGGCAGCAGTTGCTTGAGGAAGTCAGCGCCGATTTTCAGTGCGCCGGTGCCGCCAACGGCCTGGGCAGTGATCACCCGGCCAGCGCTCAACAGCGGTGACTCAGTGCCGAACAGCAGCTTTTGCACGGCCAGGTCGTAGGCGGCAATGCCATCAATCGGCAAGTAGCCACGGGCGGCGTGTTGCGCCACGCGAATGGCTTCCGCTTCGGCAACGGCACGCAGGAGTGGAATCTTCCCCTCCTCGTTGCAGTAAACGCCCACGCCAAGGTTGACCTTGTCAGTACGGGTATCGGCGTTGAATGCTTCGTTGAGGCCCAGGATAGGATCGCGTGGTGCCATTTCGACAGCGGAGAACAGGCTCATTTTTGCGGCAGCTCTATGGGGGAATGGAGGGACGTGTCGCGCTCCAGCCGAATGCACTAGAGCGGTGCACAAACGGGGAGCTAGTATAGAGGCCAACACCGCTCGCGGCGACAGCCGAAATGGCTTTTCGGCCAAGTTTTTCGGTTTATTTATCGACCGTTAGTCTTATTGCAACATTGATGGCCGCAGGCATGCAGGACGATTGCCTTGAAACCCGTCACATTCGCCTCCACTTCTACAGCTATCATGGTTTTTTCCTAGGGCTCGCTCTGATATTTAGCAGGCTGTGGTCTTTTTCGTCCCCGACGGGTTTACAGTCTGGGGTGACTTCAAGAGGTACGTTATGTCGGATTTCCAACTAGTCACCCGCTTTGAACCTGCTGGCGACCAGCCCGAGGCCATACGCCTGATGGTCGAAGGCATCGAGGCTGGCCTGTCCCACCAGACCTTGCTTGGGGTGACCGGCTCCGGCAAGACCTTCAGCATTGCCAACGTGATCGCGCAGATCAACCGCCCGACCCTGGTGCTGGCACCGAACAAGACCCTCGCCGCGCAGTTGTACGGTGAATTCAAGGCGTTCTTCCCGAACAACGCGGTGGAGTACTTCGTCTCCTACTACGACTACTACCAGCCCGAAGCCTATGTGCCGTCCTCCGATACCTTTATCGAGAAGGATGCGTCGATCAACGACCATATCGAGCAGATGCGGCTGTCGGCGACCAAGGCGCTGCTGGAGCGCAAGGACGCGATCATCGTCACCACCGTTTCTTGCATCTACGGCCTGGGCAGCCCGGAAACCTATTTGAAGATGGTGCTGCACGTCGATCGCGGCGACAAACTCGACCAGCGCGCCTTGCTGCGGCGCCTGGCGGATTTGCAATACACCCGTAACGATATGGACTTTGCCCGCGCGACCTTCCGCGTGCGTGGCGACGTGATCGACATCTACCCGGCAGAGTCGGACCTGGAAGCGATCCGGATCGAGCTGTTCGACGATGAAGTCGAGAGTTTGTCGGCCTTCGATCCATTGACTGGCGAAGTGATCCGCAAACTGCCGCGTTTCACGTTCTATCCAAAAAGCCACTATGTGACACCCCGTGAAACCCTTTTGGATGCCATGGAGGGGATCAAGGCCGAGCTGACCGAGCGCCTCGAATACCTGCGCGCCAACAATAAGCTGCTGGAAGCCCAGCGCCTGGAGCAGCGCACGCGTTTTGACCTGGAGATGATCCTCGAGCTGGGCTACTGCAACGGCATCGAAAACTACTCGCGCTACCTGTCGGGGCGCGAATCCGGCGCGCCACCACCGACCCTCTACGACTACCTGCCGGCAGACGCCTTGCTGGTGATCGACGAATCCCACGTCAGCGTGCCGCAAGTCGGTGCCATGTATAAAGGCGACCGTTCGCGCAAGGAAACCCTGGTGGAGTACGGCTTCCGCCTGCCTTCGGCGCTGGATAACCGGCCGATGCGCTTTGACGAATGGGAAAGCATCAGCCCGCAGACCATCTTTGTGTCGGCCACGCCGGGCAACTACGAGGCCGAGCATGCTGGCCGGGTGATCGAGCAACTGGTGCGTCCCACCGGCCTGGTCGACCCGCAAATCGAGATCCGCCCGGCCCTGACCCAGGTCGATGACTTGCTGTCGGAGATCACCAAGCGCGTGGCTCTGGAAGAACGGGTGCTGGTCACCACGCTGACCAAGCGCATGTCCGAAGACCTTACCGATTACCTCGCCGACCACGGCGTGCGCGTGCGTTACCTGCACTCGGACATCGACACGGTGGAGCGCGTGGAGATCATCCGCGACCTGCGCCTGGGTACGTTCGATGTGCTGGTGGGCATCAACCTGCTGCGTGAAGGCCTGGACATGCCCGAGGTGTCGCTGGTGGCGATCCTGGACGCGGACAAGGAGGGTTTCCTGCGCTCCGAGCGCTCGCTGATCCAGACCATCGGCCGTGCGGCGCGTAACCTCAATGGCCGGGCGATTTTGTATGCCGACCGCATCACCGGCTCCATGGAGCGGGCCATCGGCGAAACCGAGCGCCGCCGCGACAAGCAGATTGCGTTCAACCTGGCCAATGGCATCACCCCCAAGGGCGTGTTCAAGGACGTGGCCGACATTATGGAAGGCGCCACCGTACCGGGCTCGCGCAGCAAGAAGCGCAAAGGCATGGCCAAGGCTGCCGAGGAAAACGCCAAGTACGAAAACGAACTGCGCTCGCCGAGCGAAATCACCAAGCGTATCCGCCAACTGGAAGAGAAGATGTACCAGCTGGCGCGGGACCTGGAGTTTGAAGCGGCGGCGCAGATGCGCGATGAGATTGGCAAGTTGCGCGAGCGGTTGCTGACGGTCTGAAGTTGCGTTGATGGGGCGGGCCTCATCGCAGGCAAGCCAGCTCCCACATGTGCAATGCATTTCAGCATGTGGGAGCTGGCTTGCCTGCGATGGCGGCGCAGTGTCGGTTACGAAAGGCAATGGAATATAGCCAGCTAACGATCTGCCAAATAGCTATCTCGCAGTTGCAGCCCCAACCTTGGTTTATATGCCCTTTGTTGATCGGCCCACGCTGGAGCCGGGGGGCTTGGGGCTGTTACCATTCGCCCCTTGTTTTATTTTCAGCTTTATTGCCCATTCGAGACCCGCCATGACCACCGTCCGCACGCGCATCGCGCCATCGCCTACTGGGGATCCCCACGTCGGTACTGCCTACATCGCCTTGTTCAACTACTGCTTTGCCAAGCAGCACGGCGGTGAATTCATCCTGCGGATCGAAGACACGGACCAAGTGCGTTCGACCCGTGAGTCGGAACAGCAGATTTTCGATGCCCTGCGCTGGTTGGGCATTACCTGGGCTGAAGGCCCGGATGTCGGCGGTCCACATGGCCCGTATCGCCAGAGCGAGCGCAGCGACATCTATAAAAAGTACACCCAGCAACTGGTCGACATGGGCCATGCCTTCCCGTGCTTCTGCACCGCCGAAGAGCTGGACCAGATGCGCGCCGAGCAACAGGCCCGTGGCGAAACCCCGCGCTACGACGGCCGCGCACTGCTGCTGTCGAAAGAAGAAGTGGCCCAGCGCCTGGCTGCCGGTGAGCCTCACGTCATCCGTATGAAAGTGCCGAGCGAAGGTGTGTGCGTGGTGCCGGACATGTTGCGCGGCGATGTGGAGATCCCGTGGGACCGCATGGACATGCAAGTGCTGATGAAGACCGACGGCCTGCCGACGTACTTCCTGGCCAATGTGGTCGATGACCACCTGATGGGCATCACCCATGTACTGCGTGGCGAAGAGTGGCTGCCATCGGCGCCCAAGCTGATCCTGCTTTACGAATACTTCGGCTGGGAACAGCCGCAGTTGTGCTACATGCCGCTGCTGCGTAACCCGGACAAGAGCAAGCTGTCCAAGCGCAAGAACCCGACCTCGGTGACCTTCTACGAGCGCATGGGCTTCATGCCTGAAGCGATGCTCAACTACCTGGGCCGCATGGGCTGGTCGATGCCGGACGAGCGCGAGAAGTTCTCGCTGCAGGAAATGGTCGATAACTTCGACCTGTCCCGCGTCTCCCTGGGCGGGCCGATCTTCGATATCGAGAAGCTGTCGTGGCTCAATGGCCAATGGCTGCGTGACCTGCCGGTGGAAGAATTCGCCAGCCGTGTGCAGCAGTGGGCGTTGAACCCCGAGTACATGATGAAAATTGCCCCGCTGGTGCAGGGCAGGGTGGAGACGTTCAGCCAGGTCGCTCCGCTGGCCAGCTTCTTCTTTGCCGGGGGCGTGAATCCGGATGCCAAGCTGTTCGAGTCGAAGAAACTCTCGGCCGACCAGGTTCGCCAGTTGATGCAGTTGATCCTGTGGAAACTTGAAAGCCTGCGCCAGTGGGAGAAGGACGCCATCACCGCAACCATCCAGGCGGTGGTCGAGTCCCTGGAGTTGAAACTGCGCGATGCCATGCCGCTGATGTTTGCCGCGATTACCGGGCAGGCCAGTTCGGTGTCGGTACTTGATGCGATGGAAATCCTCGGCCCTGACCTGACCCGCTTCCGTCTGCGCCAAGCCCTTGATTTGCTGGGCGGTGTGTCGAAGAAAGAAAACAAGGAATGGGAAAAGCTGCTGGGTGCTATCGCCTAGTTAAGCGCTGGTAAGGTCAAAACCCCGGCTTTCCGGGGTTTTGACGGTAAGTGATTGTTATCCCGGCAAAAAACTTTGAAAATTGTTGAAAATAAATTTGACAGCCTTTCAAAGCGCCATTAAGATTCGCCCCGTCCTCACCGATGAGGGGCTATAGCTCAGCTGGGAGAGCGCTTGCATGGCATGCAAGAGGTCAACGGTTCGATCCCGTTTAGCTCCACCAATTTACAGGTTCAAGGTCTGGCCACACCGTCCTTGAATTGATCAGGCCCAGCTTGATCAGGTTGTACAGAAGGTTTTGTCCCCTTCGTCTAGTGGCCTAGGACACCGCCCTTTCACGGCGGTAACAGGGGTTCGAGTCCCCTAGGGGACGCCAGTTTCAACAAGCAGCTCGCAAGGTCTGCTGCGCCGCGAGGCGAAAAATCCGGGGCTATAGCTCAGCTGGGAGAGCGCTTGCATGGCATGCAAGAGGTCAACGGTTCGATCCCGTTTAGCTCCACCAATTTACAGGTTCAAGGTCTGGCCACACCGTCCTTGAACTGATCAGTCTCAGCCTGATCATGTTGTATAGAAGGTTTGTGTCCCCTTCGTCTAGTGGCCTAGGACACCGCCCTTTCACGGCGGTAACAGGGGTTCGAGTCCCCTAGGGGACGCCACGATTACCCGCTCTGCGGGATTTATAAGGGTCATTCGATTATTGAATGGCCCTTTTGTTTGTCTGGCGTTTGGGTTTTCTCCCTCCCTCTACAAAAATCTCTTCTGACCAGCGGTCGAATTCAGCGCTTGCTAAAAAGTATTATGAAGATAATATTTTAACCGTAATATTCGGAGGCCGTCATGAGCGATAAAAAAGCGCAAACCCGTGAACGTATTCTGCAAGCCGCCAGCTCCGCGCTGATTCAGCGTGGCCCGGCCGAACCGAGTGTGGGTGAGGTCATGGGGGCCGCGGGCCTGACCGTTGGCGGCTTCTACGCCCACTTTGAAAGCAAGGACGCCTTGATGCTGGAGGCGTTCGAGCAACTGCTGGCGCGGCGCCGGGCGTCTATCGAAGATATGGACCCGAGCCTGACAGGCGAAGAGCGCCGCGCCCTGGTGGCGGCGTTCTACCTGTCGCGCAAGCACCGCGATTCTACCGCCCAGGCCTGCCCGATCCCGGCCACGGTGGGCGAGATGAGCCGCTTGCCGGATGAGTTTCGCGATGTGCTGAGCCAGCACGTCGAGCTGATGGCTGCGCAACTGGCCGCCAGCCCGGAAGACACCGACAAAGCCCTGGCCGACATGGCCTTGATGATTGGCGGCCTGGCATTGGCCCGGGCCCTGGGGCCGGGCGAATTGTCGGATCGTGTATTGCGCGCCTCCAAGTCGGCAGTGCGCTGAACAAGGCTTGTTAGCCTGGGGAGTGAAGGGATGAGCACCTTGAACTGGATTCGCCGTGTCAACGGCACCGTGGGCAGGCTGGCGCCGCAAACCATCGCCAACCAGATGCGTCGCGCCTTCATGACGCCTCGGGATCTGCCGCCCCGTGCGTGGGAATTGCCGCTGCTGGCGCAGGCCGAGCGCATCACCTTGCGTTTTGGCCTGTCGGCGCTGCGTTGGGGCCAGGGCCCGGCGGTGCTGATGATGCACGGTTGGGAAGGGCGCCCAACCCAGTTCGCCAGCTTGATCGACGCATTGGTGGGCGCCGGTTATTCGGTGATTGCCCTCGACGGCCCGGCCCATGGTCGCTCGCCGGGCCGTGAGGCCCACGTGGTGCTGTTTGCCCGGGCGATGCTGGAAGCGGCCGCTGAGTTGCCGCCGCTGCACGCGGTGGTCGGTCACTCCATGGGCGGCGCCAGTGCGATGCTGGCCATCCAATTGGGCCTGCGCACCAATGCGTTGGTGAGCATTGCGGCCCCTTCCCGTTTGCTCGATGTATTGCGCGGCTTTGCCTCGGTGGTCGGCATGCCGGAGCGGGCGCGTGCAGCGTTTATCCAGGAGGTCGAGTACGCCCTGGGCATCCCGCTCAAGCACCTGGATGTGGCCCACTATCAAATGAATATCCCAGGGCTGATCGTGCATGCCGAAGACGACACCTTCGTCCCGGTCAAGGCCTCACAGATGATCCACGAGGCCTGGTTCGACAGCCGCCTGTTGCGCCTGGAGCAAGGCGGGCATCAGAAGGTCCTGGCCGACCCTCGAGTGGTCGAAGGCGTGCTGGCGCTGCTGGCCGGCTGCCGTGAACCGGCGCGGCAAACCGCTTGAGCCAAGCGATGGGTTACACTGCTGCCCGCCGACATTAATCGACCGGGAGCTGGGCATGGGCTGGGACTTGGCAAAGCCGTTTATCATTGATCTGCAGGTGGCCGCTGAGGACATCGACGGCCTGGGGCATGCCAATAATGCCGTTTACGTCTCCTGGTTGGAGCGTTGCGCCTGGCGCCACTCCCAGCGTCTGGGCCTGGACCTTGCCGAGTACCGGCGCCTGGATCGGGCCATGGCAGTGGTACGCCATGAAATCGACTATCTGGCAGCCGGCTACGAAGGCGATGAGTTGCAACTGGCGACCTGGATCGTCGATTGGGACCAGCGCCTGAAGATGACCCGGCGCTTCCAACTGATGCGCCCCAGTGATGGCGCCACCTTGTTGCGTGCGCAAACCACCTTTGTCTGTATCGAACTCTCCAGCGGCAAGCCCAAGCGCATGCCGGCGGAGTTTATCGAAGGCTATGGCGTGGCGATCCACATCTGACAAGGGGGTTAACGGTTGCTGTGGGAAACCCAGTAAACTGCGCCACGTTTTTCGTTGAGTGTTTTCCATGCAAATTGCCTTGGCGCCCATGGAGGGGTTGGTCGACAACATCCTGCGGGACGTGCTGACCCAGGTGGGCGGTATTGATTGGTGCGTGACCGAATTTATCCGGGTCAACGACCGCCTGCTGACTCCGGCCTATTTCCACAAGCTTGCTCCTGAACTGCTGCACGGTGCCAAAACCGCTGCGGGCGTGCCTTTGCGTGTGCAGTTGCTGGGCTCTGATCCCGTGTGCCTGGCGGAAAACGCCGCGCTGGCCTGTGAGTTGGGGTCTGAGGTGATCGACCTGAACTTTGGCTGCCCGGCCAAGACGGTCAACAAGTCCCGCGGCGGCGCGGTGCTGCTCAAGGAACCGGAACTGCTCAACCAGATCGTCGAGCACGTACGTCGTGCGGTGCCGGCGCATATCCCGGTGACCGCCAAGATGCGCCTGGGCTTCGACAGTCCGGACGGTGCGCTGGTGTGTGCCACTGCTCTGGCGGAAGGTGGTGCGGCACATATCGTGGTGCATGCGCGGACCAAGGCCGATGGCTACAAGCCGCCAGCCCATTGGGAGTGGATCCCGCGTGTGCAGGACGTGGTCAAGGTACCGGTGTTCGCCAACGGTGATATCTGGAGTGTTGAAGACTGGCGACGCTGCCGCGAGATCAGCGGTGTCGAGGACATCATGCTCGGTCGCGGCCTGGTGGCGCGTCCCGACCTGGCCCGGCAAATCGCCGCCGCACGTGCCGGTGAAGACGTGGTGGAGATGAGTTGGGAGGAGATGCAGCCCATGCTCCGGGAGTTCTGGACGCAGTCTGTAGCGCAACTGACTGAGCGCCAGGCACCAGGTCGTCTGAAGCAGTGGCTGGCGATGCTGACGCGCAACTACCCGCAAGCTGTAGAGCTGTTTACCGCGCTGCGCCGGGAAACCGACCTTCAGCAGGTCAGCCGTTTGCTCGGAATGCCTCACCCCCAAGGGGTCTGAAAATTTTCTTACGGCCTCTCTTGAAATGTACTTGGCGGTCCTTATCTAGGGATTACACGATGCCGAATTCGGGTCGTGGAGATAAAGAACCTTGCTGATTATTTCAGGAGATTTGACCATGAGTACCGCATTTTCCCTGGCACCGCTGTTCCGCTCTTCCGTGGGTTTCGACCGTTTCAACGACCTGTTCGAAACCGCGCTGCGCAACGAGCCGGGCAGCAGCTACCCACCCTATAACGTCGAGAAACACGCTGAAGACCAATACCGCATCGTGATCGCGGCGGCCGGTTTCCAGGAAGACGATTTGGAGTTGCAGGTAGAGAAAGGCGTCTTGACCGTCAGTGGTGGCAAGCGTGACACCAAGGCCGAGAACGTCACCTATCTACATCAAGGCATTGCCCAGCGCGCCTTCAAGTTGTCGTTCCGCTTGGCGGACCATATTGAGATCAAGGCCGCAGACCTGAGCAATGGATTGTTGAGCATTGACCTGCTGCGAGTAGTGCCGGAAGAGGCAAAGGCCAAGCGCATCCCGATCAATGGGGGGCAGAAGCCGGCCCTGCAACACTGAGTCTATATTTTTAAGTTTTTCATCTCTTCAAGAAAGGGCGCCTCTGGCGCCCTTTTTTTGTTTAAGGCGCTAAGGGCGGGAGTAAGTGATTTAACCAGTAGCGCTACGGTTGTTGTTTAGTTGAAAAGTGCCGATTGGTTTTTTGTACTAGTGAGTGTGTGTAACTTGTTTTTAGTTTTGCCCAAGTTTGGAAGGTGTGAAGCGGATTGTGTTTTTTGGTTTTACTGTGCGTGACCACTGTATTTTTCGCGCGGGAAATATCACGGGCCGTCCTGTGAAAGATTGAGGAATCATGACGTTTTTTTTCATCGAGGCAGTTTATTAACGGGTATGACGTTGTTTTCCCCAGGAAAAGCGCTGGGAAGCTGATTTTCTGCAGAAGTCCATAGGTAAAAGTCTGAAGTTCTCTATTAGTGTCCTTATGTTTTCAGGGATTTCTGGAACCCGAACGCTTTTTGCTCCACGAAATCATGGACTTTGATTCGGTTGCTACCGTTTCAAGTCATCAGTAAATCGTGTTCGTTATGGGTATTTGAATGCCCTGGTGCTTTTCTGAAAAGAGGGATGACTAATGTCTTATCTATCTGTTAATAATCCTCCGAGCGTTAATGTCGGTAATCATCAGCTTGATCGGGCCGCGCCGGTAGCTGCTCAGGTTGGAAGTGTTGACGCAAGTAAGCCGCTGGGGGCTAAGCCGAGTGTTTTGCCAGATTATAACCGTACCGTTGCGAATGGGCGGGAAAGTACAGTCGTCAGTACCGACGCACTTTCAAAACTGCTTGATATGTTTGAACTTCTCTTTAAGGCGATGCGAGATGTGCTGTCTGGCAAAAAACACTCTCCTGATGTTTTGCCGACAATGGACAAGCCGACTGAAGTGAAATCCCAGCCTGGGGATAACCCGGCCCTCCCAGGCAAGGAATTGAAAGCACCGATTGACGCGGGTAAGCCGGTAATTTCAGGCAAAGACTTAAAAAACCAGCTCGATAGGGACAAACCGGCCGAGAAGAAGCCGCAAGCCGAGAGCCAGCCGGCGGTTCCGGGCAAGGACACCAAAGTGCCGCTCGAGACGGACAAACCGGTCGAGAAGAAGCCGCAAGCCGAGAGCCAGCCGGCGGTTCCGGGCAAGAACACCAAAGTGCCGCTCGAGACGGACAAACCGGCCGAGAAGAAGCCGCAAGCCGAAAGCCAGCCGGCTGTTCCGGGCAAGGACGCCAAAGTGCTGGTCGAGGCGGACAAGCAGGCCGAGAGCAAACCCGTAATCCCGGGCAAGCAACCCGCAGTGTCGCCGGATATCAAGGTCTTGCCCCGGGTTCCAGATACAGACTCCAAAGTGTCCTCCGACTCAGTGGTGCGGGTGAACGTCAATATCAACAACTGCCATTGCCCGGCGGACGCTCATTCGGCGATTGACGTTCGTACGAAGCCTGGTTCGGTACCTGCGTCGCTGGTACCCGTGATCACGACGAATGTGACACCCGAGTTGGAGCCCCAGCGGCCCGTGCCCATGATCAGCAGTCGTGTGAAACCCGGCGTGGTCCCCCAACCGGCGCCGCCAGTGGTCGATAGTCGCGTGAAGTCTGGCCCGGAACCCAGGGTGGTAGTACCCCAGACCGACGCCCGTGTAGAACCTGATGCCTTGCCACTGCCAACCCCAGCAGTACAGCCGGACAAGCCGTTGCCAGGGACTGACCTGACCTCCCCGGGCCCAGACTGCGGTCCGGATGAAATGGGTTGGGCTACGGCCCTCTCTCGTCGGCCCTAGTACCTCTTCAGAGCCTGTAAACCTTTAAATTCAACCAGTTGCTTCTCCGGTCAGTGACCGGCCGGAGGGGCACTTAGTGGGGGTCAGAATCATGTCCGTGTTAAACGTTAACAGCGCTGTACACCTCATGTGTGATTGTTCGGGACGGCAGGGGGAGGCGTTTCATGGCGCCACCCAGAGGCCCTCGATACAGCGTTTGGGGGGCAGCACGGCTTCCCGTCAGCACTCGGTAAATAACTACTTCAAGCGGGCGACGGGTGAGTTGAAGAAGCCTGCGGTGGACTTGCAGGCCATTATTTCGATGTTCAGCGCTTTCTTGAGCCAGCTTTCAGCATTGCTGTCAGGCCGTAACGAACAAGACACCGTAAAGGTTGTTCCCGAGCCGGTCAGACCAGAGGTCAAGCCAACACCGGTAGTGCCAGAACCGGAGACGGCACCTACACCTCTTCCTGACCTATCGAGTAAGCGCAATGGGGCCAAGTGTGACGATATCTGGGGCGGTTTCCGCCAAGGGCCAGATGGCAATTGCGTGACTGTTTCGGCGATCAAGGCAGCCATGCATAAGTTTGGGCAAAGCCCTACCGATGTTTATAAACGCGTTCGTAAAACCGCCCAGGGCTATGAGGTCACAATGCGAGATGGCTATTACTTGACCGTGAGCCACCAAGAGTTGAAGCAGGCGGCTGCAGGGGCACGGTTTTTTGGACGAGACAAAGGCGCACTCAAGGATGCTGAGTTCATGTTTGCTTGCAGTGTCAAGCGTGCGCATTTGGATAATAACGATGGCAGGGCTGCGAGAAGTTTTAGCGCGGCGATACGCAGTCTCAATAATGGCGAAGATGAAAATGGTCCCGGTGAAGGTTTTCAGCGGCTGGGCTTAATACATTATATGAAACGTGTCCCTGTAAGCGCCCTGGCCCGGGGGCAGGTAGGGATGGTCAATCGGGCCATGCATTCGGTTGCAGTGATTGATGGTCGGGAGGAGTTGTGGGGCCGAAAAGGCAGGGCGCCAACGTACGGGGATGCAGTGGCGCTGATCGGTTGAGTGAAGTTGTAGAGGGGGCTGTCGAGTAAGCTTTAAAAATAAGAGTCGTTGTAGTTATCCTGCGCAGGTTTTTGTTATTCATTTTTCTGGCTTTTCAATATCTGGCATTTGTTGTTTTTTAACAATGCGTTTTTGTCGTGTCTTTAATATTGTTGTGGGTAGGGGGTGTCATGAATATAAGTATGTTTAATCCGTTATTTACTGATGGTTATAGGGCAGCTCTTGAGCCGGCCAATAGTTTTTCCTCAGGTGAGTTGTCGACGAAACGGGGCAAGAAACCCGATGATATCTTGAATGCTTTTACCGCCACCCCGCGTGGTTTTGGTGAGTGCTTTGATAGCAGCACCCATGCGGCGGTTATTAAAATGATGATGATGACATTTGGTCAAAACCCACGGGATATGTTTGAGGAAGTGAAAGTCGCGGGGGATGGTTATGACATCACGATGAAAGATGAGTTTAAGGTGCATATTTCCAAAGAGGAACTAAAACTGACGGCGAAGGCATCGCGATTTGCTGGCAATGACAGTTCGGCCATTGCCGATGCCAATGTTGTGCTGGCGGCGTTTGCCAAGCGTAAACAACAAACCGGGGAATATGGCAGTTTCGAGCAGGCCTTACGCAAGAGCCTTGAAGGCGAAACCACGCAGAACTGCCTGCGGGGCATGGGAATGATTGGTTTTGCCCAGTTTGTGCCCACTACTGATATGGCCGCCAGCGGCGCGTTGGGTGTGGTGGAGACACATAATTTTGGCTCGGCCTTTGTCATGGATAGCACCCAGCATAACTACGGACACAAGCAAAGAGTTGATCGAAGTTACGGGTATATGTTGTTCAATGACACGCAGGCGCCGGAGGCATCGCCCGCAAGTCTCGAGACAGGTGCGCTGAAGTTATCCCGTGCGCCCGTGGGTGTCCCCCCCGCTGATATCTGGAGTGGCTTTTATCAAGGGGTAGAAGGCAACTGTGTCACCGTATCAGCGATCAAGGCGGCGATGATGAGGTTTGGGCAACGCCCGCAAGACATCTTTAAAAAGGTCACGGTCACCGCTGAAGGCTATGAAGTGGTCATGAGAGATTCTTATAAGTTGACCCTGACCCATGATGAGCTGAGAAAGGCCCAGGCAGCCTCCAACTTGAAGGGCACCAATCCGTCATTGCTGGCCGATGCCAATTTCTTGTACGCCGCGAGTGCCAAGCGCGCGCAGTGGGAGAACAACGACGGCCGTGCTCGTCAGAGTTTTGAGATGGCCATGGAAACCCTGAACGACGGTGAGTATCCGGGAGCGGCGCTGCGCAGGCTTGGGCTGTCGGCCTATGTCCGTGAAAGCACGGTAAAAGAACTGATAAATGGGGCGATTGGCACCCTGGCCAACTCCCACCACTCGGTGGTGGTCATTGGCGGGATGCTGGATATGTATGGGCAAAAGTGCAATTTGGTCCAATCGCAATGGCAGGACTACTTCCTGCGTGCGTTGAAGTTGGTGTAAGGCAGGTGCAGGGCTGAGGGTATTTGGCGCTCTCCCTGCGCTTACCTCAATAGCAGCGTAAATGCCTCCAGGGGCAATGGCCGGCTGTGCAAATAGCCTTGATACAAATGGCAGCCCAGGCCTTGCAGGAACGCCAGTTGCTCAGGGGTTTCCACACCTTCGGCAATCACTTCCAGGTTCAGGCTGCGCGCCATGGCCACGATCGCGCGGATGATCTCGGCGTCGTTGGGGTCGTGGGTGGCGTCGCGCACAAATGACTGATCGATTTTCAACGCATCGACCGGCAGGCGCTTGAGGTAGGTCAAGGATGAATAACCGGTGCCGAAATCGTCCATGGCAAAGCTGACCCCGAGCTTTTTCAGGCGGCGCATTTTGCTGATGGTGTCGTCCAGATTCTGAATCACAATGCCTTCGGTGATTTCCAGTTTCAGCAAGCTGAACGGCAAGTGATGCTGCGTCAGGCTGCGCTCCACCCGTTCGACAAAGTCGTTCTGGCGAAACTGCCGGGGGCTGATATTCACGCACAGGCTGAAGCCTTCCGGCTCCACCAGGCCTTCGGCGATCAGGCGGGCAAACGCGGCGCAGGCTTCGTCGAGGATCCAGGTGCCGACCTCAAGGATCAGTCCGCTGTCCTCCAGAACCTTGATGAACTCTGTGGGTGACTGTGCGCCCAGTTGCGGATGCTGCCAGCGCACCAGGGCCTCGGCGCCGACAATGCGATTGTCCCGGGCATCCACCTGGGGCTGGTAATGCACGCTGAACTCGCCCCGTGATAACGCCAGGCGCAGATCCGTCTCCATGCGCAGGCGCTCGCTGGCAGTGCGTTGCATGCTGTTATGGAACATCTGCGTGGTGTTGCGCCCCGAGTCCTTGGCCCGATACAGGGCGATATCCGCGCGCTTGAGCAGGTCCGCCGGCGTCGAGCCGTGATCGGGGATCAGCGCCACGCCGATACTGGGGGTGACCTGCAAGCGCTGGCCATCGAGAAACATTGGCTCGGACAGCAACTCGCGCAGGGTGTTGGACAGCAATTGCACCTGTTTACTGACCTCAATTCGCGAACCCTCCAGGCCGCTGAGCAGCACCACGAACTCATCGCCGCCCAGGCGCGCCACCGTGTCCTCCATGCGCACGCTGGCTTCCAGGCGTGCGGTGACGATTTTCAGCACCGTGTCGCCCACCGGGTGGCCGAGGGAATCGTTGATGTGCTTGAAGTGATCCAGGTCCAGAAACAGCAGCGCGCCCCGCAGGTTGTGGCGTTTGAGCAGGGCGATCTGCTGGCTCAGGCGGTCCATCAGCAGGGCGCGGTTGGGCAGGTTGGTCAGGGGGTCGTGATAAGCCAGGTGACGGATCTGCGCCTGCGCACTTTTCAGCAGGCTCACATCCCGTGCGGTCAGCAGCAGGCACGGCGTTTCATTGAGGGTAATCGGCTCGACCGACACCTCCACCGCCAGCAACTCGCCGCGTTTGTTGTGCCAGAGCATGTCCATGTGATGGATGCGGCCTTTGACCTGTAATTCGGCCAACAGCGTGGTGCGCTGGTTTTCGTCGGCCCAGATACCGATCTGGTAGAGGGTCAGGCCGATCGCTTCCTCGGCGCGGTAGCCGGTCAGGCGGCAGAAACCGTCATTGACCTCCACGTAGCGCCCAGTGTCGCGCTCGGTAATGGACACAGCGTCGGGGCTGGAATGGAAGGCCTTGGCGAACTTTTCTTCGCTGGCCTTGAGCGCCGCCTCCGAGCGCTGTTGCTGGGTGATATCGCGCAGGGTGGTGACCACGCAGCGCTGGTGGCCGACCTTGATCAACCGGCTGGAAATCATGCAGGTCAGGCGCTGGCCATTTTTGTGATGGACGATGATGGCCACATTGTTCAGCGCCTGTTCGCGAATCACTTGCTCGATGCGCTGCAGGCGTTGGGTCGGCTCATCCCACAAGCCGATCTGCTCGGCGGTGTGGTTGATGACTTCGGCGGCGCTCCAGCCAAAGGTCTGGGTAAAGCTGGGGTTGATTTCAACGAATTCGCCGCTGGCCAGAGTGGTTACGCAAATCGGGTCGGGGCTGGCGAGGAACAGGCTGGCGAACTTTTCTTCGGAGGCGCTCAGGCGCTGTTCACGTTCGACCTGGTCGGTGATATCCAGCAAGGTGCCCGCCATGCGCAGCGGCGCGCCCTGGGCGTCGCGATACAGGCGGGCGCGGCTTTCCAGGTAGCGCGAGCTGCCGTCTCCCAGTTGCACGCGGTAGGTCAACTGGTAGTTGCCGGCCGGCCCTTCACGCAGGGTGCGATAGGCATCGCGCATGCTGGCGCGCTCTTCATCGGGCATGCCTTCAAAAAAAGCATCGAAGGACTCATGGAACGGGTGCGGATCCAGGCCGTGCAACTGTGCGGCCCGCGCCGAGCCATAAAGCATGCCGCTGGGGATATGCCAGTCCCAGGTGCCCAGTTGGGCCGAGTCCAGGGCCAGGTCCAGGCGCTCCTGACTGTCCTTGAGAGCCTGCTCGGCGTTCTTGCGCTCGGTGGTGTCGAGGAAGGTGCTGATGAGGTAGGCCTGGCCGTCGAGTTCGACCTTTTGCGCGCTGAGGGTGCCGTCATGGATTTGCCCATTGCTGGCGCGAAATTGCACCTCCATGGTGATCGGTTCGCCTTTGCGCTGGGTCGCCCTGACCAACAGGGCCCGTTGCTCGGGGTGGACCCATAGCCCCAGGTCGAGGGTGGTGCGACCAATGGCATCGTTGACCGGCCAGCCGAACAGGCTTTCGAAATACTGGTTGGCCTCGCTGATCAGGCCGTCTTCCTGGCGGGTCAGCAGGACCATGTTCGGGCACAGGTGGAACAGCGTGGCGAAGCGTTTTTCCGAGTGGCCCAGGGCATGTTCGCGCTCGCGCTGCTGGGTGGTTTCACGGATCACCCCGATCATCCGGCGGCGCCCCGAGGCATCCGGCTGCAGGCTGCCGTTGATTTCCAGCCAGTGCAGGCTGCCGTCCGGCCACTGGATGCGGTGATGCATGGCTTGCTCGAAGGGCGCGCCGGCCAGGACCGCGTGAAACGCGCGGATCACGCGGCCGCGGTCTTCGGCGGCCAGCAAGTCGAGGTAGTCCAGGTCCTTGGGCAACGGCTGCCGGGGGTCGAAACCGAACAGCGCCTGGGTGCCGCGCGACCAACTGATCCGTCCGCAGTCGATATCCCAGCTCCAGGCACCGAGCCGTGCGGCATTGAGCGCCGCCAACAGCTGCGGGGCATTTTCCCAGCTTTGTTCCGCCTGCTGGGGGTCCAGGGCGTGGATGCGGGGCAGCGGCGGCACGGGATCGACGGGGTTGGGCATTATCAAGGGGCCTTGGCTCGATGGGCATTCGGCGCGGGAACAGGGTCTACAGGCCGCACGGCCTCATGCCGGCGTCGCGGCCGGATCAACCTGTGCATCCAATAGGCTCATGAAAGCCCGCGCAGCGTTCGACAGCGTCCTTTCGGTGTGCACGATATAGCCTAGCTGGCGACTGAGCTGTATGCCCGGTAAAGCGATACTGGCCACTTGATCATCAAGCATGGTGCGGGGCAACACACTCCAGGCCAGGCCGATGGAGACCATCATCTTGATGGTTTCCAGGTAGTTAGTGCTCATGGCGATGTTCGGCGTCAGGCCCTGGGCCTCGAACAGGCGGTGCACGATATGGTGGGTAAAGGTGTTGCCGCCGGGGAATACCGCCGGGTGTCGGGCAATGTCGGTCAGGCTGATGGTGCCGTTACTGGCCAGGCTGTGTTCGGGCGCCACCACGAAATCCAGGGGGTCGTCCCACACCGGGGTGGCCCGCACCAGGCTGTGGGGCTCCGGGGCCAGGGTGATGACCGCCACTTCGGCGCGGCCGTGGAGGATTTCCTCGTAGGCCACTTCCGAGTCCAGGAACTGAATATCCAGGGCCACATTCGGGTATTCCCGGGTAAAGGTGCGCAATACTGGGGGGAGGCGATGCAGGCCGATGTGATGGCTGGTCGCCAGAGTCAGGCGCCCGCTGACTTCGCCGGTCAGGTTGGTCAGGGCGCGGCGAGTGTCGTCCAGCACATTGAGGATCTGATAGGCACGGGGCAGCAGGGCGCGTCCGGCCTCTGTCAGGCCGACCTCACGGCCCAGCCGATCGAACAAGCGCACCTTCAATTGCTGCTCAAGGCCGGCAATGCGCTTGCTGATCGCCGGTTGCGTCAGGTGCAGGCGCTCTCCGGCCCCGGAGAAGCTGCCGGTTTCGGCGATGGCAATAAAGGCATTGAGGTTGGCCAGGTCCATAGTGGTATTCCAGTCGGTTATCCAAAGCATAAAAAATATGAATTTGAGTTATTTAATGTAACGCCATAGCATCAGCCTCACAAGCCAAAGGGTTATTGAATCGTTCAACGCCCAGGGCATAGAAAGACGCTGATGAGGACCGACTGATGGCCGGCAAAACGCTTTACGACAAACTCTGGGATTCCCATGAAGTGAAACGGCGCGATGATGGGTCGTCGCTGATCTACATCGACCGTCACATCATCCACGAAGTGACCTCGCCCCAAGCGTTCGAAGGCCTGCGACTGGCCGGGCGCAAGCCTTGGCGCGTCGACTCGATCATCGCCACCCCGGACCACAACGTGCCAACCACCCCGGAGCGCAAGGGCGGCATCGAAGCCATTGCCGACCAGGTCTCGCGCTTGCAGGTCCAGACTCTCGACGACTATTGCGACGAGTACGGCATCACCGAATTCAAGATGAACGACGTGCGCCAGGGCATCGTCCACGTGATCGGCCCGGAGCAGGGCGCGACCTTGCCGGGCATGACCGTGGTCTGCGGCGACTCCCACACCTCGACCCACGGTGCATTCGGCGCCCTGGCCCACGGCATTGGCACCTCCGAGGTAGAACACGTGTTCGCGACCCAGTGCCTGGTCGCCAAAAAAATGAAGAACATGCTGGTGCGCGTCGAAGGCAAGTTGCCGTTCGGTGTGACCGCCAAGGACATCGTGCTGGCCGTGATCGGCAAGATCGGTACCGCTGGCGGTAATGGGCATGCCATCGAGTTTGCCGGCAGCGCGATTCGCGACCTGTCCATCGAAGGCCGCATGACCATCTGCAACATGTCCATCGAAGCCGGTGCCCGGGTGGGCATGGTCGCGGCGGATGAAAAAACCGTGGAATACGTCAAAGGCCGACCTTTCGCACCGGCTGGCGCCGAGTGGGAGGCTGCCGTCGAGGCCTGGAAAGACCTGGTGTCCGACGCCGACGCGGTGTTCGATACCGTGGTCGAGCTCGACGCGGCCCAGATCAAGCCACAGGTCAGCTGGGGCACCTCGCCGGAAATGGTCCTGGCCGTTGATCAGAACGTGCCGGACCCGGCCCAGGAAGCCGATCTGGTCAAGCGCGGCTCCATCGAGCGCGCCTTGAAGTACATGGGCTTGAAAGCCAACCAGGCGATCACCGACATCCAGTTGGACCGCGTGTTTATCGGTTCCTGCACCAACTCGCGGATCGAAGACTTGCGCGCCGCGGCGGTGATCGCCAAGGGCCGCAAAGTGGCCTCGACCATCAAGCAAGCCATTGTGGTGCCAGGTTCGGGCCTGGTGAAGGCCCAGGCTGAGGCCGAAGGGCTGGACAAGATCTTCCTCGAAGCCGGTTTTGAATGGCGTGAGCCGGGCTGCTCGATGTGCCTGGCGATGAACCCGGACCGTTTGGAGTCGGGGGAGCATTGCGCGTCCACCTCCAACCGTAACTTCGAAGGGCGTCAGGGCGCCGGTGGCCGTACCCACCTGGTCAGCCCGGCCATGGCCGCCGCCGCTGCCGTCAACGGTCGTTTCATCGACGTTCGCGAATTGATCTGAGGAATACCCGATGAGAGCTTTTACCCAACACACCGGTCTTGTCGCGCCGTTGGACCGTGCCAACGTGGACACCGACCAGATCATCCCCAAGCAGTTCTTGAAGTCGATCAAGCGCACCGGTTTCGGCCCGAACCTGTTCGATGAGTGGCGCTACCTGGACGTGGGCTACGCCTACCAGGACAACTCCAAGCGCCCGTTGAACAAGGATTTTGTGCTCAACGCCGAGCGCTATCAGGGCGCCAGCGTGTTGTTGGCCCGGGAAAACTTCGGTTGCGGCTCCAGCCGTGAACACGCGCCGTGGGCCCTGGAAGAATATGGCTTTCGCAGCATTATCGCGCCGAGCTACGCCGACATCTTCTTCAACAACAGCTTCAAGAACGGCTTGCTGCCGATCATCTTGAGCGATGCCGAAGTGGACGAGTTGTTCCAGCAAGTGGAAGCCAATGTCGGCTACCAGTTGACCGTCGACCTCGCCGCACAGACCGTGACCCGTCCGGATGGCAAGGTGTATCACTTTGAAGTGGATGCCTTCCGCAAACACTGCCTGATCAATGGCCTGGACGATATCGGCCTGACCTTGCAGGACGGCGAGGCGATTGCCGCGTTTGAAGCCAAGCACCGGGCCAGCCAGCCTTGGTTGTTTCGTGATGCGTAATTCTATGTAGGCTGGACTGGCCCCTTCGCGAGCAAGCCCGCTCCCACATTCGACCGAGTTCCTTCAGTTGAAATGCGCTCAAATGTGGGAGCGGGCTTGCTCGCGAAAGGGCCTGTATGAACACCACAAAAGCCAGGAACATCACCATGACCAGCACCGCCCACACCCAAGTCGTGCAAAAACAATTCGGCGAACAGGCCTCGGCCTACCTGAGCAGTGCCGTGCACGCCCAGGGCACCGAGTTCGCACTGCTGCAGGCCGAACTGGCCGGGCAGGGCGCGGCACGCCTGCTGGACCTGGGCTGTGGCGCCGGTCACGTGAGTTTCCATGTAGCACCGCTGGTCAAGGAAGTGGTGGCCTACGACCTGTCCCAGCAGATGCTCGACGTGGTCGCCGCGGCGGCAGTGGAGCGCGGCCTGGACAACATCCGCACCCTGCACGGCGCCGCCGAGCGCCTGCCATTCGCCGATGGCGAGTTCGACTTCGTGTTCAGCCGCTACTCGGCCCATCACTGGAGCGACCTCGGCCTGGCCCTGCGCGAAGTGCGCCGGGTGCTCAAGCCGGGCGGCGTGGCGGCGTTTGTCGATGTCTTGTCACCGGGCAGCCCGCTGTTGGACACTTACCTGCAAACCGTCGAAGTGCTGCGCGACACCAGCCATGTGCGCGATTATTGCGCCGGCGAGTGGATGCGCCAGCTCAACGAAGCCGGCCTGCATGTGCGCAACAGCAGTCGCCAGCGCCTGCGCCTGGAATACACCTCGTGGGTCGAACGCATGCGCACCCCGCCCGTGTTGCGCGCAGCAATCCTGGCGTTGCAGCAGGCGATGGGCCAGGAAGTGCGCGATTACTATGAAATTCAAGCCGACGGCACCTTCAGCACCGACGTGCTGGTGGTGTTCGCTGAGCGCTGATTAATTTTTCCCGACCTGCCCACGGGCGGGTCGCTTGATGAAATGAGGAACTCATGAGCAAGCAGATTCTGATTCTCCCTGGCGACGGTATTGGCCCGGAAATCATGGCCGAAGCGGTCAAGGTCCTGGAATTGGCCAACAGCAAGTACAGCCTGGGCTTTGAATTGAGCCACGACGTGATCGGTGGCGCTGCCATCGACAAGCACGGCGTGCCCCTGGCCGATGAAACCCTCGACCGCGCCCGAGCTGCCGACGCCGTGCTGCTCGGCGCCGTGGGCGGGCCGAAATGGGACAAGATCGAACGCGACATCCGCCCAGAACGCGGCCTGCTGAAGATCCGTGCGCAACTGGGCCTGTTCGGTAACCTGCGCCCGGCGATCCTCTATCCGCAACTGGCCGACGCGTCGAGCCTCAAGCCGGAAGTGGTGGCGGGCCTGGATATCCTGATCGTGCGTGAGCTGACCGGTGGCATCTACTTCGGCTCGCCACGGGGCGTGCGTGAGCTGGAGAATGGCGAGCGCCAGGCCTACGACACCCTGCCGTACAGCGAGAGCGAAATCCGCCGCATCGCCCGTGTCGGTTTCGACATGGCCCGTGTGCGTGGCAAGAAGGTCTGCTCGGTGGACAAGGCCAATGTCCTGGCGTCCAGCCAACTGTGGCGCGAAATCGTCGAAGAAGTGGCCAAGGATTACCCGGACGTCGAGCTGAGCCACATGTATGTGGATAACGCCGCCATGCAACTGGTGCGTGCGCCCAAGCAGTTCGACGTGATCGTCACCGACAACCTGTTTGGCGACATCCTGTCCGACCAGGCTTCGATGCTCACCGGTTCCATCGGCATGCTGCCGTCGGCGTCCCTGGACACCAACAACAAGGGCATGTACGAGCCGTGCCACGGTTCGGCGCCGGACATCGCGGGCCAGGGCATTGCCAACCCGTTGGCGACCATTTTGTCGGTGTCGATGATGTTGCGCTACAGCTTCAACCTGAGCGCAGCGGCGGATGCCATCGAGCAGGCGGTGAGCCTGGTGCTGGACCAGGGCCTGCGTACCGGCGACATCTGGTCACAGGGTTGCACCAAGGTCGGGACGCAGGAAATGGGCGACGCAGTAGTCGCCGCGCTGCGGAATCTGTAATCTCTCTGGCCCGCTTGCAGTTGTTGCTGCAAGGCGGCCCACTTTTTAACAAGGTGTAGTTGCGATGAAACGTGTAGGTCTGATCGGTTGGCGCGGTATGGTCGGTTCCGTGCTCATGCAGCGGATGCTGGAAGAGCAGGATTTCGATCTTATTGAGCCGGTGTTTTTCACCACTTCGAATGTCGGTGGCCAAGGGCCGTCCGTGGGCAAGGATATCGCCCCGCTCAAGGACGCCTACAACATTGAAGAGCTGAAGACCCTCGACGTCATTCTGACCTGCCAGGGTGGCGACTACACCAGTGAAGTCTTCCCCAAGCTGCGCGAAGCCGGCTGGCAGGGCTACTGGATCGACGCCGCGTCCAGCCTGCGTATGCAGGACGACGCGGTGATCATCCTCGACCCGGTCAACCGCAAGGTCATCGACCAGCAGCTCGACGCCGGCACCAAGAACTATGTCGGCGGCAACTGCACCGTCAGCCTGATGCTGATGGGCCTGGGTGGCCTGTTCGAAGCCGGGCTGGTGGAGTGGATGAGCGCCATGACCTATCAGGCGGCCTCCGGTGCCGGCGCGCAGAACATGCGTGAGCTGATCAAGCAGATGGGCGCGACCCACGCGGCCGTCGCCGATCAACTGGCCGACCCGGCCAGCGCGATCCTCGATATCGACCGCCGTGTGGCCGAGGCCATGCGCAGCGACGCCTACCCGACCGAGAACTTCGGCGTGCCCTTGGCCGGCAGCCTGATCCCGTGGATCGACAAGGAACTGCCGAACGGCCAGAGCCGCGAAGAGTGGAAGGCCCAGGCCGAGACCAACAAGATCCTCGGGCGCTTCAAGAACCCGATCCCGGTGGACGGTATCTGTGTGCGGATCGGCGCCATGCGCTGCCATAGCCAGGCGCTGACCATCAAGCTCAACAAAGACGTGCCGATCGCCGACATCGAAGGGCTGATCAGCCAGCACAACCCATGGGTCAAGCTGGTGCCGAACAGCCGCGAAATCAGCATGCAGGAGCTGAGCCCGACCAAGGTCACCGGCACCCTGAATGTACCGGTGGGCCGTCTGCGCAAGCTGAACATGGGCACCCAGTACCTGGGCGCCTTCACTGTAGGTGACCAGCTGCTGTGGGGCGCGGCCGAGCCGCTGCGCCGGATGTTGCGGATCCTGCTGGAGCGTTGATCGTTTTGTGGTGTTGAAGAAACCCGCGTTCTGGTGACAGGCGCGGGTTTTTTGTTGCGCCTGAGGCCGTCATCGCGGGCAAGCCCGCTCCCACACTTGAATGTGTTCACAGATCGAAATGTGGGAGCGGGCTTGCCCGCGATGACGGCCTGCGCCACACCACAAACCCCAGGCCAATTGCCTCACTCCCCACCACCCGGTAAAGTGCCGCTCCCCCCGCAATGCCCGAGGCAGCCTCCATGACCCAGACCTTTGATATCGCCGTGATCGGCGCCACCGGTACGGTTGGCGAAACCCTGGTGCAGATCCTCGAAGAGCTGGACTTCCCGGTAGGCACCTTGCACCTGCTGGCCAGTAGCGAGTCGGCCGGCGCGTCGGTGCCGTTTCGCGGCAAAAATGTGCGGGTGCGGGAAGTCGATGAATTTGATTTCAGCAAGGTGCAACTGGCTTTCTTCGCCGCAGGCCCGGCGGTCACCTTGAGTTTCGCCCCCCGCGCCACTGCGGCGGGTTGCTCGTTGATCGACCTGTCCGGCGCCTTGCCGGCCGAACAGGCGCCCCAGGTGGTGCCGGAAGCCAATGCCCAGATGCTGGACGGTTTGAAAAAACCATTCCAGCTCGGTAGCCCAAGCCCTTGTGCCACCCATCTGGCAGTGGTCCTCGCGCCGCTGCGGGGTCTGTTGGATATCCAGCGCGTCAGCGTCACCGCTAACCTGGCGGTGTCCGCCCAGGGCCGTGAAGCCGTCAGCGAACTGGCCCGGCAAACCGCCGAGCTGCTGAATGTACGGCCCCTGGAACCCAAATTCTTTGACCGGCAGATGGCTTTCAACCTGTTGGCTCAGGTCGGCACGCCGGATGCGCAGGGCCACACTGCCCTGGAAAAGCGCCTGGTCCACGAACTGCGCGCCCTGCTTGAACTACCGTTACTGAAAATTTCCGCGACCTGCGTTCAAGCTCCGGTGTTTTTTGGCGATAGCCTGAGCGTGTCCCTGCAACTGGCGGGCGCTGTGGACCTGGGCGCAGTGAATCGCGCGTTGGAAGCGGCGCCGGGCATCGAACTGGTGGAAGAGGGCGATTACCCTACAGCCGTTGGGGATGCGGTCGGTCAGGACGTGGTCTACGTGGGGCGGGTGCGTGCCGGCATCGACGACCCGGCGGAACTAAACTTGTGGCTGACGTCAGATAACGTACGCAAAGGCGCGGCGCTTAACGCCGTGCAACTGGCACAGTTGTTGATAAAACACCTTGTGTAAAAGATACTTGGCGGCAATTTGTAGATTGATTCTAGCCAAGCGCTATGCTTGGCCCCATGCAGGAAAAGTTGCGCGTCGGTGAACTATCGGCTCGCCATGCCGAATGGCAGCGGTACCCAACCTTCTCGCCGGCCGAGGAGTGTTCAAACAAAGGATGAGGCTATGGTTCAAGTTCGCAAACTGGTGTTAGCAATAGCGGCCGCCTCGGCGCTGTCCTCCGGTATGGCGCAAGCGCTGCAACTTGGGGAGATGACCCTCAAGTCGAAGTTGAACCAGCCTCTGTCGGTGGAGATCGAGCTGCTCGACGTGGGCGGGCTGACAGCCTCCGATATCGTGCCCAGCCTCGCGTCTTCCCAGGCCTTTGTGGATGCGGGGGTCGATCGCCAGGCGTTCCTCGATGAGCTGACCTTTACCCCGGTGCTCAACCCCAGCGGTCGCAGCGTGGTTCGTGTCACCTCGAGCAAGCCATTGCCCGATTCCTATGTACGCTTCCTGTTGCAGGTGCAATGGCCGAATGGTCGGTTGATGCGTGACTACAGCGTCTTGCTGGACCCGGCCAAGTTCGAGCAAAAAGCCCCTGAGGCCAGCGCCCCGGCACCCCGTCTTGCCCCGCCTGCTGCTGCCAGTGTGACCAAGGCGGCGGAATACACCACGACTTCTCGCGACACCCTGTGGGAAATCGCCGCAAAAAATCGCAATGGCGGCTCGATCCAACAGACCATGCTGGCGATCCAGGCATTGAACCCGGGAGCCTTTGTCGACGGCAACATCAACCGCATGAAGACCGGCCAGGTATTGCGCATGCCGGACCCGGTACAAAGCACCAGTCTGCCGCAGCCCGAGGCGATCGCCGAAGTGACCGCGCAGAATGCGGCCTGGCGCCAGGGGCGTCGTGGCGCTAACAATCAGGCAGCGGGGCGCCAGCAACTGGATGCGACCAAACGTACCCAGGCCGGCGCAGCGCCGTCGCAGACGGCAGCGAAGGACAACCTGAGCCTGGTCTCGGCCGAAGCCGCCAAGGCGGGCGTCAAGGGCGCGGCGGGTGATAGCAAGGCTTTGAACAACAAGCTGGCGGTGACCCAGGAAAGCCTGGATTCGACCCGCCGCGAAAATGAAGAACTGAAAAGCCGCATGACTGACCTGCAAAGTCAGTTGGACAAGCTGCAGCGGCTGATTGAGTTGAAAAACAACCAACTGGCCAAGTTGCAGGCTGAAGGCGGCGCCCCGGCGCAGCCGGCTGTAATCCCTGCCGAACTGGCTGCGGCGCCGACCGCGCCTGCTGCCCCTGCTCCGGCTGCCGAAGCGCCGGTGGTCGCGCCAGTGGAAACCCCGGCTGAGCCTGCGCCAGTGGCCAGCACCGAAGGCAAGTTCAATGACCTGCTGACCAACCCTATCGTCCTTGGGGTGATCGGTGGTGCCGCCGGCCTCCTGGTGTTGTTGCTCCTGCTGCTATGGGCGCGCCATCGCAATGCGCGCCTGGAAGAGGAAAAACACCTGCGCATGGCGCGGGCGCTGGCCGAAGAGCCGGAATTTTCCTCGAATATTGAGCAGGACCTGTCTCTGGACAGTTTCGAGGGCCTTGAAGTCCCGGCGGCAAGCGTCAAGCTGGCTCCAGCTCCAGCTCCAGCTCCAGCTCCGGTTGCCGTGGCGCCGGTGCCAGTGCCTGCCCCGGCGACCAGCATGGCGCCGCCAAGCAAACTGATCATCGAACCCGGTTCCTCCGATGCCCTGGCCCAGGCCCAGTCCCATCTGGACCGTGGTCACTTGAACCAGGCGGCGGCCGTGCTGGAAGAGGCGATCAAGCTGGAGCCCGCGCGCAGTGACCTGCGCCTCAAGCTCCTGGAAGTCTACGGCCAGCAGGGCGACAAGGACGGTTTCGTGACCCAGGAGCGCCAGTTGGTCGCCAATGGCGAGAACCACGCCCAGGTCGAGCTGTTGAAAAATCGCTACCCGGCCATGGCCGTGCTCGCGGCGGGCGTCAGTGCTGCGGTCGCCGCCGCCGCGCTTGATGCGCAGTACGTCAAGGATCTGCTCCAGGAAGAGCCGGCGCCTGCTCCCGCGCCTGAAACCGATGCTTTCGACAATGATTTCGACCTGAGCCTGGATGACCTGGAAGCCGCGTCGCCGGCAGTGGTCGCGCCGGAGCCCGAGGTCGATGACCTGAGCTTTGAGTCGGTGCTGCAGCAGCAAACCGAGGCCAAGGCCAGCCCGGACGATCTGTCCGACTTTGACCTCGACTTGCAGCTGGATGCGCCAGCCTCCCAGTCCGACGATGACTTCCTCTCGGGCCTGGAAGAAGAGATGAAGGACCTGCCGCCGGTCGAGCCGCCCACCCTGACGCCAGCTGCGCTGGATGACTTTGACCTGCCGGAAGACTTCGACCTGTCCCTGGCCGACGAGCCTGCATCATCGAGCAAGCCGGACGCATTCGCCTCGGAGCTTGACGACGTCAACGCCGAGCTGGAACGTCTGTCGCAGAGCCTGGAAAGCCCGTCGATCGAACCGAGCTTCACCGCTGAAGATGCGGCAAAGGGCGACGATGAGCCGGAATTCGACTTCCTGTCGGGTACCGACGAAGTCGCCACCAAACTCGACCTGGCCCAGGCCTACATCGACATGGGCGATGAGGGCGGTGCGCGTGACATCCTGGCCGAAGTCCTCACTGAGGGTGACGACGGCCAGCGTAGCGAAGCCAAGGAAATGCTCAGCCGCCTGGTGTGATTACCGGCAATTAACGCAGCGGCGGCCTTCGGGTCGCCGTTTTGCATTTAAATGGGGGAGTCGGGCTTGCCCGCGATAGAGGCGACTCGGTCCGTCAGTAAAAACGAGGCGCGGCTATCGCAGGCAAGCCAGCGCCCACAAAATGCCCCAGGCCCAGGCCTGGCACTTTATAATGGCCGCCTTTGCGCAACTATCAGGCTCTCAGCTCTTGGCAAATATAGATAACGCGGCCGCCGAAATGGCGGCCGCCGGCTTTTTCAGAATCGCCCTGGGCGTGGAATACAAAGGCTCGCGCTATCGCGGCTGGCAGCGCCAGGCCTCTGGCGTGCCGACCGTGCAGGAAACCCTGGAGAAGGCCCTGTCGAAGGTCGCCGACTCGCCGGTTTCATTGATGTGCGCCGGGCGCACCGACGCGGGCGTACATGCCTGCGGGCAAGTGGTGCATTTTGACACCCAGGCCGAGCGCTCGATGAAGGCGTGGGTCATGGGCGCCAATATCAATCTGCCCCACGATGTCAGCGTCAGTTGGGCCAAGGTTATGCCGGCGCACTTCCATGCGCGGTTCAAGGCGATTGCCCGGCGTTACCGCTATGTGATCTACAACGATCAGATCCGTCCGGCGCACTTGAACGAAGAGATCACCTGGAACCACCGTCCGCTGGACGCCGAGCGCATGGCTGAAGCGGCCCAGCATTTGGTGGGGATCCACGATTTCAGCGCCTTTCGCGCCGGCCAGTGCCAGGCCAAGTCGCCGATCAAGGAAGTCCACCACCTGCGGGTGACCCGTCACGGCAAGATGATTGTCCTGGATATCCGCGCCGGGGCGTTCCTGCACCATATGGTGCGCAATATCGCCGGGGTGCTGATGACCATCGGCACCGGCGAGCGCCCGGTGGAGTGGGCCAGGGAGGTGCTGGAGAGCCGGGTGCGGCGTACCGGCGGGGTCACGGCGCACCCGTTCGGCCTGTACCTGGTGGAGGTGGAGTACCGCGATGAGTTCGAGCTGCCGCAGCGTTTCATCGGGCCACACTTCCTCACTGGTTTCACTGAACTTGGCGGCTGACGCCCGGAAAAGCATTTGTTACCATCCGGGACTTTCCTGGACAGCCCCCTGAGGTTCCGACGATATGTCAGGCGTTCGCAGCAAGATTTGCGGGATTACCCGCATGGAAGACGCGCTGGCGGCAGTCGAGGCGGGGGCTGACGCCATTGGCTTTGTGTTTTATGCCAAGAGCCCGCGGGCGGTAACGGTGCAACAGGCCCGGGCGATCATTGCCGGCTTGCCGCCGTTCGTGACCACTGTGGGGCTGTTCGTCAACGCCAGCGCCTGCGAGCTCAATGAAACCCTGGATGCGGTGCCCCTGGACCTGTTGCAGTTCCATGGCGACGAAACCCCGGAGGAGTGCGCCGGCTACCATCGCCCGTATATCAAGGCGCTGCGGGTCAAGGCCGGGGACGATATCGCCGCCAGTTGCGCCGCCTACGCCGGGGCCAGCGGGATTTTGCTCGATGCCTATGTCGAGGGCATTCCTGGCGGTACCGGCGAGGCCTTCGATTGGTCGCTGATCCCCCAGGGCTTGAGCAAGCCGATCATCCTGGCGGGTGGCTTGTGCGCTGACAATGTGGCGCAGGCCATTGCCCAGGTTCGCCCGTATGCCGTCGACGTCAGTGGCGGGGTGGAGCAGGCCAAGGGCATCAAAGACTCTGGCAAGATTCACGCATTCATGCAGGCAGTGCGCAGCAGCAGTGGCGCGATGTGACGGCTGGCAGTCTGCCGCCGTCAGTAACTACCACTGTGTAAAACAGGCCGGCGTTGCCCTCGGGCGGCGCCAATGAAGTGGCAACCACGCACTGGCGGGTTGTCTGGAAGGCTGAGGGCAGGTGCAGGAAATGGCTGGTCGAACGTCTGACCCCGTCCTGCAGTTGTTATCGCCACATCAATGAATTTAGCTCAAGGGCATACGCGGGGCTGTGTTCAAGCCACCGGTACTGGAGAAAGAAAGCATGAGCAACTGGTTAGTAGACAAACTGATCCCCTCGATCATGCGTTCCGAGGTGAAGAAAAGCTCGGTCCCTGAAGGTCTGTGGCACAAGTGCCCCTCCTGCGACGCGGTGTTGTACCGCCCGGAGCTGGAAAAGACCCTGGACGTTTGCCCCAAGTGCAATCACCACATGCGTATCGGCGCCCGCGCCCGTATCGACATTTTCCTCGACGCCGATGGCCGTGCCGAGCTGGGCGCTGACCTGGAACCGGTGGACCGCCTCAAGTTCCGCGACGGCAAGAAGTACAAAGACCGCCTGACCGCTGCGCAAAAGCAGACGGGCGAGAAAGACGCGCTGATCTCCGTCAGCGGCAAGCTGCTGGGTATGCCAGTGGTGGTGTCGGCGTTTGAGTTCTCCTTCATGGGTGGCTCGATGGGCGCCATTGTCGGTGAGCGTTTTGTACGCGCCGCCAACTACGCCCTGGAAAACCGTTGCCCGATGATCTGCTTCGCCGCCTCCGGTGGTGCGCGGATGCAGGAAGCACTGATTTCGCTGATGCAAATGGCCAAGACCTCTGCGGTACTGGCGCGTCTGCGTGAAGAAGGTATCCCGTTCATCTCGGTCCTGACCGACCCGGTCTACGGCGGCGTTTCCGCCAGCCTGGCGATGCTGGGCGACGTGATTGTCGGCGAGCCCAAGGCGCTGATCGGCTTTGCCGGCCCACGCGTGATCGAGCAGACCGTACGTGAAAAACTGCCGGAAGGCTTCCAGCGCAGCGAGTTCCTGCTGGAGCACGGCGCCATTGACATGATCATTGCCCGTTCCGAACTGCGTCCGCGCCTGGGCAACCTGCTGGCACAGATGATGGGTTTGCCGACCCCGGTGTACGTCGCGCCTAAGGTCGAGCCCATCGTTGTGCCGCCGGTGCCTGCAAACCTATGACCCAACGAACCCTGGGCGAATGGCTCGCCTACCTCGAGCAGTTGCATCCGTCAGCCATCGACATGGGGCTGGAGCGCTCGCAACAGGTAGCGGCCCGCCTTGGGTTGGGGCGGCCGGCGCCACGGGTGATCACGGTCACTGGCACCAACGGCAAGGGGTCTACCTGCGCTTTCGTCGCCGCGTTGCTGCGGGCCCAGGGTCTGAAGGTGGGCGTCTACAGCTCGCCGCACTTGCTGCGTTACAACGAGCGTGTGCAGCTCAATGGCGTCGAAGCCACTGACGAGCAGTTATGCGAAGCCTTTGCGGCGCTGGATGCCGGACGTGGCGAAACCTCCCTGACCTATTTCGAGATGGGCACCCTGGCCGCGTTCTGGCTGTTCGAGCGTGAACAACTGGATGCGGTGGTGCTGGAAGTCGGTCTGGGCGGTCGTCTGGATACCGTCAATGTGGTGGATGCCGACCTCGCATTGGTGACCAGCATTGGCGTGGATCATGCTGACTACCTGGGCGATACCCGCGAATCCGTGGCCTATGAAAAGGCCGGGATCTTCCGCCAGGGCAAGCCGGCGCTGTGCGGTGATATGGACCCGCCCCATACCTTGCTGGATAAGGTGCGCGAGCTGGATTGCCCGTTTTTCCTGCGGGGCCGGGACTTCGGCCTGGAAGTGGCAGGCGATCGCTGGTCGTGGCACGGTGTCGATGCGCGGGGCCAGGGGGTCGAGCTGCACGACCTGCCGCTGCTGAACCTGCCCATGGAAAACGCCGCGCTCGCCCTGCAGGCCTACCTGTTGCTGGATCTGCCGTGGAATGCCGGGCAGATTGCCGATACCTTGCAGCGTACGCAGGTGGTCGGGCGCCTGGATCGTCGCTCGTTCGAGTGGCAAGGCAAGCGCTTGAACCTGTTGCTGGATGTCGGGCATAACCCCCATGCTGCGCAGTACCTGGCGCGTCGTTTGTCGCTCCAGGCGCCGGCGGGTCGGCGTCTGGCGGTGTTCGGCCTGCTGGCGGACAAGGATCTGGACGGTGTGGTCGCGCCTTTGCTGGGTAGTGTGCAGTCCTGGGCCGTCGCCCCGCTGGATACGCCGCGCACCCGTACGGCGGATGATGTGCAGGCGGTGTTGCAGAACCTTGGCGCGACGGTGACGTCCCATGCGAGCGTAACCGCTGCATTGGAGGCTCAATGCGCGGTGGCAACGGCCGAGGACGAGATTCTGTTGTTCGGATCATTTTATTGTGTTGCCGAGGCGCTTGAGTGGTTGGCCCGGCGCTCCACGGAGGAAGCTGCACATGGCATTACTGGATAGCGCATACAAGCAGCGAATGGTCGGAGCCCTGGTGCTGGTGGCATTGGCGGTGATTTTCCTGCCGATGCTGTTTTCTCGCCAGGACGAGCAGCGCCAGGTTACGGTCGAAGCACCGGCGGCGCCCCAGGCGCCGGTGATGCCGCAGGTCCAGGTCGAGCCGGTAGTGGTGCCTGAGCCGCAGGCGCTGCCCGAGGAAGAGCCGGTGCCGACCGATGCGGAAATTGCCGAACAGCAAGCACCTTCGGCGCCGATCCAGCCGAGTGTGCCGGTGGTAAAACCTGCTCCTGCTCCTGCTCCTGCTCCTGCTCCTGCGCCTGTGGTTGCCGCCAAGCCGGCTGCACCTGCTCCTGCGCCGAAACCGGTCGCACCGCAGCCCGCAGCCCCGGGCAAGCCTGATGTGGGGCAAAGCCGTATTGATCCGAATGGCCTGCCGATCAGTTGGTCGGTGCAACTCGCCAGCCTGTCCAATCGCGAAAGCGCCGAAGCCTTGCAGAAAACCCTGCGTAGCCAGGGTTATAACGCGTATATCCGAACTGCCAATGGCAAGAATCGGGTATTTGTCGGCCCGCTGATCGAGCGTGCCGAGGCTGACCGCCTGCGGGACTTGCTGGGTCGCCAGCAGAACCTGAAGGGCTTTGTGGTGCGCTTCCAGCCAGAGCGCGGCTGAAACATCCAAATGTTTATGCAGGCTTGCGTGGGAGCGGGCTTGCCCGCGATGACGGTGGACCAGTCGATAGTCTAGTCGGCTGGCACACCGCTATCGCGGGCAAGCCCGCTCCCACATTGGTTTTTGCCTGACTTGAGATGGCCATGGCTTGCCACAACCCATTGATTTGCAATGGACTGCCAAACACCGCTTACCGATAGCCCAGCGCTCTGCTAAAATGCGCCGCCTTATCCGTCTGTAGGCTGCACTGTGCCATTTACCTGGGTTGATTGGGCGATCGTAGCCATCATCGCCATCTCCGCATTGATCAGTCTAAGCCGCGGCTTCGTCAAAGAAGCATTGTCGCTGCTGACCTGGATCGTTGCAGGAGTCGTCGCCTGGATGTTCGGCGGATCCCTGGCCGTTTATCTGGCCGGTTATATCGAAACACCTTCGGCTCGCGTCATCGCGGGCTGCGCCATCATGTTCATCGCCACGCTGCTGGTGGGAGCAATGGTCAATTATCTTATCGGCGAATTGATACGTGTCACCGGCCTCTCCGGGACCGATCGATTTCTCGGCATGGCCTTCGGTGCCGCGCGTGGCGCGTTGCTGGTGGTCGTTGCGGTCGGGCTGTTGAGCCTGGGTCCGGTACAGCAGGATGCATGGTGGCAGGAGTCGAGTCTCGTGCCAAAATTTCTATTGGTTGCAGATTGGTCCAAGAACCTCATATTGGGGTGGAGCAGTCAGTGGCTGGCCAGCGGTATCAGCGTACCCGCTGATCTTCCGTTCAAGGAACATCTCTTGCCCGGCAACGCGCCGCAGTAAGTAGTGTTCAGTCAAGATTCATTAAGTAGGGGTTGCGTCGCATGTGTGGCATCGTCGGTATCGTCGGTAAGTCGAACGTCAATCAGGCGCTGTATGACGCGCTAACCGTCCTCCAGCACCGCGGCCAGGACGCTGCCGGTATTGTGACCAGCCATGACGGCCGGTTATTCCTGCGCAAGGACAATGGCCTGGTACGTGACGTGTTCCATCAGCGTCACATGCAGCGCCTGGTCGGGCATATGGGCATTGGCCATGTGCGTTATCCGACTGCCGGTAGCTCTACTTCGGCCGAAGCTCAACCGTTTTACGTCAACTCGCCGTACGGCATTACCTTGGCGCACAACGGCAACCTGACCAACGTTGAGCAACTGGCCAAGGAGATTTACGAATCTGACCTGCGCCATGTCAACACCAACTCCGACTCGGAAGTGCTGCTCAACGTGTTCGCCCACGAACTGGCCCAACGCGGCAAGTTGCAGCCGACCGAAGAAGATGTGTTCGCTGCCGTGACTGACGTGCATAACCGCTGCGTTGGCGGCTACGCGGTCGTGGCAATGATCACCGGCTACGGTATTGTCGGTTTCCGCGACCCGCACGGCATTCGTCCTATCGTGTTCGGCCAGCGTCACACCGACGAAGGCGTCGAGTACATGATCGCCTCCGAAAGCGTATCCCTGGATGTACTGGGCTTCACCCTGGTGCGCGACCTGGCGCCGGGCGAAGCGGTGTACATCACCGAAGACGGCAAGCTGCATACCCGTCAGTGCGCGATCAACCCGAAACTCACCCCATGCATCTTCGAACACGTCTACCTGGCGCGTCCGGATTCGATCATTGATGGTGTTTCGGTGTACAAGGCGCGTCTGCGCATGGGTGAGAAGCTCGCCGAGAAGATCCTGCGCGAACGCCCTGAGCATGACATCGACGTGGTGATCCCGATCCCGGACACCAGCCGCACCGCCGCGCTGGAGCTGGCTACCCGCCTGGGCGTCAAGTTCCGCGAAGGTTTCGTCAAGAACCGCTACATCGGCCGCACCTTCATCATGCCGGGCCAGGCGGCTCGCAAGAAGTCGGTACGCCAGAAGCTCAATGCCATCGAGCTGGAATTCCGCGGCAAGAACGTGATGCTGGTGGATGACTCCATTGTGCGTGGCACCACGTGCAAGCAGATCATCCAGATGGCTCGCGAAGCCGGGGCGAAGAACGTGTACTTCTGTTCTGCTGCGCCTGCCGTGCGGTACCCGAACGTGTACGGTATCGACATGCCGAGCGCCCACGAACTGATTGCGCACAATCGTTCGACCCAGGATGTAGCCGACCTGATCGGTGCCGATTGGCTGATTTACCAGGACCTTCCTGACCTGATCGAAGCGGTTGGCGGCGGCAAGATCAAGATCGAGCAGTTCGATTGCGCGGTCTTCGATGGCAAGTACGTGACAGGTGATGTCGACGAGGCGTACCTGAACAAGATTGAGCAGGCGCGTAACGACTCCTCGAAGATCAAGACCCAGGCGGTCAGCGCGATCATCGATCTGTACAACAACTGAGTAACTACCGGCCCTGAGGGGCCGGTTTTGTATGTTAAATAAAGAATTTGAGTGAAGGAGTGGCAGCATGAGTCAGGAATGGGATGCCGGTCGGTTGGACAGCGACCTCGATGGTGTGGCTTTCGATACCCTGGCTGTGCGCGCCGGCCAGCACCGCACGCCGGAAGGTGAACACGGTGACCCGATGTTCTTCACCTCCAGCTACGTGTTCCGCACCGCGGCGGACGCGGCGGCGCGCTTTGCTGGCGAAGTGCCGGGTAACGTTTACTCCCGCTATACAAACCCGACGGTGCGCGCCTTCGAAGAGCGTATCGCGGCGCTTGAAGGGGCAGAGCAGGCCGTCGCCACAGCTACCGGCATGGCGGCGATCCTCGCCGTGGTGATGAGCCTGTGCAGCGCCGGTGATCACGTATTGGTGTCGCGCAGTGTGTTTGGTTCGACCATCAGCCTGTTCGAAAAGTACTTCAAGCGCTTTGGCATTGAAGTCGACTACGTGCCGCTGGCGGACCTTTCTGGCTGGAATGCGGCCATCAAGGCCAATACCAAATTGCTATTTGTCGAGTCGCCGTCCAACCCGCTGGCAGAGCTGGTGGACATCGCCGCTCTCGCCGAAGTGGCCCACGCCAAGGGCGCGATGCTGGTAGTGGATAACTGCTTCTGCACGCCAGCCCTGCAGCAGCCACTGAAGCTCGGCGCAGATATCGTGGTGCATTCGGCCACCAAGTTCATCGACGGCCAGGGTCGTTGCATGGGCGGCGTGGTGGCCGGCCGCGGCGAGCAGATGAAGGAAGTGGTGGGCTTCTTGCGCACCGCTGGCCCGACCCTGAGCCCGTTCAATGCGTGGATTTTCCTCAAGGGCCTGGAAACCCTCAGCCTGCGGATGAAGGCCCATTGCGCTAACGCCCAGGCCCTGGCCGAGTGGCTGGAGCAGCAGGACGGCATCGAGAAAGTCCACTACGCCGGCTTGAAGAGCCACCCGCAACACGAGCTGGCCCAGCGTCAGCAGCGTGGCTTCGGGGCTGTGGTCAGTTTCGAGGTCAAGGGCGGCAAAGAGGGCGCATGGCGCTTTATCGACGCGACACGCCTGATCTCCATCACCGCCAACCTGGGTGATAGCAAAACCACCATTACCCATCCAAGCACCACTTCCCATGGTCGCCTGGCACCGCAGGAGCGTGAAGCCGCGGGTATCCGCGACAGCCTGATCCGCGTTGCCGTTGGCCTGGAAGATGTGACTGACTTGCAGGCCGACCTGGCTCGCGGGCTGGCTGCCTTGTGATCGAGTGGTCCCTGGAGGCGGCTGGCGTCAGTAATGGCCGGGTCGCGTTGGTGACGGGTGCGGCACGCGGTATCGGCCTGGGGATCGCGGCCTGGCTGGTCAGCGAAGGCTGGCAGGTGGTGTTGGCTGACCTGGACCGCGAGCGGGGCGCCAAGGTGTCCAGGGTGCTGGGCGACAACGCCTGGTTTATCACCATGGACGTGGCCGATGAGCAGCAGGTGGCCCTTGGGGTGGCTGAGGTGCTTGGTCAGTTCGGGCGCCTGGATGCCCTGGTGTGTAATGCCGCGGTGGCCGATCCGCGCAATATCACATTGGATAGCCTGGACCTGGCTTACTGGAATCGGGTGCTGGCGGTGAACCTCAGTGGGCCGATGCTGCTGGCCAAGCACTGTGCGCCCTATCTGCGTGCCCATGGTGGTTCGATCGTCAACCTGGCCTCGACCCGGGCGCGGCAGTCGGAAGCGGATACCGAGGCTTACGCGGCGAGCAAGGGTGGCCTGTTGGCCCTGACTCACGCGCTGGCTATCAGCCTGGGGCCGGAGGTGCGGGTCAACGCTGTCAGCCCGGGCTGGATCGACGCCCGTGATCCCGCGGCGCGCCGTGCAGAGCCTTTGAGTGACGCCAATCATGCGCAGCATCCTGCGGGCCGGGTAGGCACGGTTGAGGACGTGGCAGCCATGGTGGCGTGGCTGCTGTCGCGCAGCGCCGGGTTCGTCACTGGGCAAGAGTTCGTGGTGGACGGTGGGATGAGCAAGAAGATGATTTACAGCGAGTAGGGCGGGTCCTGCGCTTGACGTTATTTTGTCTTTTTCAGAAAAACTTCAAGCAGGCTCTTGACTTAGGTCCGCCATCTGCGTAAATTTCGCGGCCTCAACGAAGCAAAGGGTGATTAGCTCAGCTGGGAGAGCATCTGCCTTACAAGCAGAGGGTCGGCGGTTCGATCCCGTCATCACCCACCACTTCTTGAGAGTTTTGCCTTAGGGCAAGACGCAACGTTAAAGGTTGCACCGACGCGCAGCGGTAGTTCAGTCGGTTAGAATACCGGCCTGTCACGCCGGGGGTCGCGGGTTCGAGTCCCGTCCGCTGCGCCATATTTTCCAGGTCCGATGTTTCGGATTTGAGATTGAACAGCCAAGGCTGCTCAGTCAGATGTTTGAAGGCGGTTGAAGGTGACACTTCAGCAGTCTGAGCGATACGCAGCGGTAGTTCAGTCGGTTAGAATACCGGCCTGTCACGCCGGGGGTCGCGGGTTCGAGTCCCGTCCGCTGCGCCATATCTGTTCCAGGGTCCACTGAACACCCTGAGAGCGCCAAGAAAAGCGTTATGCTTGATTGGATCGATAGCAAAGACCCTGGTCGAAAGATCGGGGTTTTTTGTGTCTGCGATTTGATGATTCGACCTGCAGGAGCCAGCAAGCCGGCTCCTACAGGGTGTTGATCAGAAACCTAGCTTGTCCCGCAGCCCGTAGTACCACGCGCCCAGTGCCGCAAATGGCGTGCGCAGCAGTTGGCCGCCCGGGAACGGATAGTGCGGCAGGTCGGCAAACGCATCAAAACGCTCTGCCTGGCCTCTGAGGGCTTCAGCCAGTACCTTGCCTGCCAGGTGGGTGTACGTCACGCCATGGCCGCTACAGCCTTGGGAGTAGTAGATGTTGTCGCCGATGCGACCGACCTGGGGCAGGCGCGAAAGGGTCAGTAGGAAGTTGCCGGTCCAGGCGTAGTCGATTTTTACATCCTTCAATTGCGGAAAAGCCTTGAGCATCTTCGGCCGGATGATCGCTTCGATGTTCGCTGGATCCCGCGCGCCATACACCACGCCACCGCCGAAGATCAGGCGCTTGTCGCTGGTCAGTCGGTAGTAGTCGAGCAGGTAGTTGCAATCTTCGACGCAGAAATCCTGGGGGAGCAGGCTGTTGGCCAGTTCATCGCCCAGTGGCGCCGTGGTAATCACTTGGGTGCCGCAAGGCATCGACTTGGCCGCCAACTCGGGCACCAGGTTGCCCAGGTAGGCGTTGCCGGCGACGATGATGAATTTAGCTTTCACCTTGCCTTGCGCCGTGTGGACGACAGGGTTGGCGCCACGTTCGATACGCACGGCGGCGGACTGTTCGTAGATGGTGCCGCCCAGGGACTCCACGGCTGCCGCTTCACCCAATGCCAGGTTGAGCGGATGGATATGCCCGCCACTCATGTCCAGCAGGCCGCCCACGTAGTTCTCGCAGGCCACCACCTCGCGGATGCGCCGCTCGTCGAGCAGCTCCAGCTGGGTATGGCCATAGCGTTCCCACAAGCGCTTCTGCGACTCCAGATGGCCCATGTGCTTGCTATTGAGCGCGGCGAATACACCGCCGTCCTTCAAGTCGCACTGGATCTGGTACTTGGCAACCCGCTCACGGATGATCCTGCCGCCCTCGAACGCCATTTGCCCCAGCAGTTGCGCCTGCTGGGGGCCGACGCTGCGTTCGATCACGTCGATATCGCGGCTATAACTGTTGACGATCTGGCCACCATTGCGCCCGGACGCACCGAAACCCACCTTGGCGGCTTCCAGTACCGTTACGCGAAAGCCGTTTTCCAGCAGAAACAGCGCGCTCGACAACCCGGTATAGCCAGCACCGATCACGCACACATCGGTTTCAACCTCACCTTGCAGCACTGGCCGCGGAGGAGCCGCATTGGCGGACGCGGCGTAATACGACTGGGGATAGGGGGTGTTCGCCATACTGGAACCTCTGTTTTATATTTTTTACGAGTGCGCCGATCCTACCTGAGTTGAAAATGCCCTGCCAGCCACTCGAAAAAGCAGCGCTGCTGATAAAAAATAAAAAATTCGCATATTCATAGGCTTAGCTGCAAAAAAGGTGTTGACACCCCTCGGGAATTCCGTAGAATGCCGCCTCACAGCAGGCACGTAGCTCAGTTGGTTAGAGCACCACCTTGACATGGTGGGGGTCGTTGGTTCGAGTCCAATCGCGCCTACCAAACAAAATCCGCTCTGCTGGGCGGTCTAGAAGGGCTCACCGAAAGGTGGGCCCTTTTTTGTTGCGATTTGCAAAGGCCTCACTCAAAACGCCAGTTCCGTACCCGTCTCCAGATACTCTGATTTTCTTTTCGTCGCGCCTTAAGTGTCTTCCTTCGGGAGCCTCTATTGCTCGTACTGTATTTTCGGCGACTTCGGGCCCCGGCCACCCCTAAACACAGCGCCCAATTCAAGGCCGCAGCCAACTCCAAGGCTTGGCAGCCCTGATCTAGCAGGTTTACCCAAAAGGCCACGCCAGGATTTGAGCCCGCAAATCCTGACGTGACCCTGGTTGGCTTACATCCCCTCACAAACTTTATTGATTTGCAGCAACAATTTTTCTTGTTGGACACCCTCCGCCCCAAGCAGCAAAGATGCCCGCCAGTGACCCTCGACCTACTCGGTCAATAATAAAAATCCGCGTCGGGCTGCCCGTTATCGCTTATCAGCGATGCAGGCGTCGTAGCACGCAATCAAGGACTCAACGCCATGCAAACTGTTGTGAACCTTTGGCCGCTGATTGGCGTGCTCGTCATCGTGGTCGGCTTTGTGTTGCGCTTCAATCCATTACTGGTGGTGACGGCGGCGGCGATTGCCACCGGGTTTGCCGCGCATTTCCCCCTGGAAAAAATCCTCGCCACCATGGGCGATGGCTTCCTGCAGACTCGCGCCTTGCAATTGATCCTGCTGCTGCCCCTGGCCGTTATCGGCCTGCTGGAGCGCCATGGCTTGCGTCTGCACGCACAGAACTGGATTGCACGTTTCGAGCGGGCCACCGTCGGGCGTCTGTTGATCATTTATCTGTTTGTTCGCGAGTCCACGGCGGCGATGGGCCTGACCAGTCTTGGCGGGCACCCGCAGATGGTGCGCCCGTTGCTGGCGCCGATGGCGGAAGGGGCTGCCGAGAAGCGTTTCGGCAAGCTGCCGGACAAGGTGCGGCACAAGGTCCTGGCGATGTGTGCCGCCACGGACAACGTGGGGCTGTTTTTTGGTGAAGATATCTTCGTGGCCTTTGGTGCGATTGCCCTGATGCACACCTTCCTGCTGGGCTCTGGTATTGATGTCGAGCCGCTGCACATCGCGGTCTGGGGCATCCCCACGGCGATTTGTGCGTTCATTGTGCACGCCATCCGTTTACACCGGTTTGACCGAAGACTGACGCGTGAACTGACGGCCACTGCGCCCGCCAACGCTCAGTCGGAGGCCGCGCAATGATCATTTCCATTCAATACTTGTACTGGCTTGCCGGCGTTTTGTTGCTGATTACTGCAGGCATGATCCTGTCTGACCGCACCCACCCCAAGCGTTGGTCAACAGCGTTTTTCTGGTTACTGTTCGCCATTCCGTTCCTGGTGGGTGAGCACCTGCCGTCGGTGGTGGTGGGTGTTGGCGTGGTGCTGATGGCGCTGATCGCCGGGCTCGGCGGGGTAGGGCGTGGTACCCATGTCGAGTTGCATGACAAGGAGTCCCGCGCCAGTGCTGGTCGGCTGGGTCATAAACTGTTTATTCCGGCCCTAGCCATTCCGTTGACCACGGTGATCGGCTCGGTGCTGCTCAAGCACACCGAGATTGGCGGCGTGCCGCTGCTGGACCCGAAAAACACCACGTTCGTGTCTCTTGGTCTCGGCTGCCTGATTGCCCTGGGCTTGGCCTGCTGGCTGACCCGCGATACCCCGGTGCAGGCCCTGCGTGAATCGCGACGCCTGACCGAAGCCCTGGGCTGGGCCATGGTGCTGCCGCAGATGCTGGCAATGCTTGGTCTGTTGTTCAACGAAGCCGGCGTTGGCACGGCCGTGGCTCACGTCACCACCACCTACATCAACCTGGATTACAAGCTGGTCGCGGTGATGGTCTATGTGTTGGGCATGGCGCTGTTTACGGTGATCATGGGTAACGGTTTTGCCGCCTTCCCGGTGATGACCGGTGGTGTGGGCGTGCCGGTGTTGGTGGGGATCTATGGCGGCAACCCGGCGGTGATGGCGGCCATCGGCATGTTCTCCGGCTACTGCGGTACGCTGATGACCCCGATGGCGGCAAACTTCAATATTGTGCCTGCAGCGCTCCTGGAATTACCGGACAAAAACGCGGTGATCAAGGCGCAGATACCCACGGCATTGATGATGTTGCTGGTCAATATCGTACTGCTTTATCTGTTGATGTGAGGTCGAGATGGAAACTGTGTTGCTGTTGGGGTTCGAGCCATTCGATCGAGACCTGATCAACCCGTCCTGGGAGGCGGTGCGCCTGCTGGATGGGGTGCAATTGCAAGAAGGCGTGACCATCGTCGCCCGTCAATTGCCCTGTGCCTTCGCCACTGCCGGCAGCTGTTTGAACCAGTTGCTGGCCGAGCATCAGCCACAACTGGTGATTGCCACGGGGCTGGGGCCTGGGCGCAGTGATATTTCCATCGAGCGGGTTGCGATCAATCTGATTGATGCACGGATCCCGGACAACCTCGGTGCCCAGCCCGTGGATACGGCGGTGACCCCCGAGGGGCCTGCTGCGTACTTCAGCACCTTGCCGGTCAAGGCCATGGTCAGGGCGGTGCGCGAGGCCGGAATCGCAGCCTCGGTTTCGCAAACGGCGGGCACCTTTGTATGTAACCAGGTGTTCTACCGCTTGCAGCATGCCTTGGTAGGATCGGGTGTGCGCAGTGGGTTTATCCATGTTCCGTATCTGCCAGGGCAGGCGGCTGAGCCTCAGCCTTCGATGGCGTTGGCGACAACGGTTGAAGGGCTGAGAGTTGCGGTCCTGGCGGCCTGGAATACGCCGCGTGATATTGCCGAGAGTGGCGGCCAGGTGTGCTGATGCGCTGATGCGTCATCGTTCGTTTACAAGCTCGGGGCCGATCCGTAGATTGCATCAGGGCCCGACAACGGGCGACGAATGCAAGAGGAAACCCTGCAGTGTCCGCCAAAGAATCGGCCGTATTTGATCGTCAGTACCGTGCATTCCTGTTTGATATGGACGGCACTCTCCTTAACTCCATCGCCGCCGCAGAGCGGGTCTGGGCCGCCTGGGCGCAGCGCCATGGCCTGGACGTCGAGGCGTTCTTGACCACCATCCATGGCGTGCGCGCCATCGACACCATCACTCGTCAGGCTTTGCCAGGGGTAGATGCGCAGGCCGAGGCGCGGGGTATTACCGAGGCAGAAATCGAGGACGTGGCGGGCGTGGTGGCGATCCCTGGAGCCGTGACGTTTCTACAGAGCTTGCCCGCGCATTGCTGGGCGGTGGTCACGTCCGCGCCCAAGGCCCTGGCGCTGCGCCGTATGCAGGCGGCAGGGCTGGTGCCGCCGGCCGTCATGGTAACGGCTGAGGATGTAACCAATGGCAAGCCGGATCCGGCCGGTTACCTGCTGGGGGCCAAGCGTTTGGGGGTGCCAATAGGCGAGTGCCTGGTGTTTGAGGACGCGTCGGTGGGGATCCGTGCCGGGGAGGCGGCGGGCGCGGATGTGGTGGTGGTGACATCGACGCATTGGGAGCCGATGGCGACGGAACATCCGACGATTGCCAGTTATGACGGCGTGCGCGTGCAGTGTGATGCGGCCGGCCTGTTGCGTCTGCGGCCTTCTACACCGGCTTGAATGCCGCGCCGCGCCGGGTCAGCAGGATGTTCTCGGCGCCAATCCATTGGTAGCCCAGTGGATCCCTAATGTGTCCATGGATGACAGTGCCCGTGATCAGTTTCAACAGGTAAAGCTCGCGCAGGCCGGCGAGGATTTCCTCGGGCTTGCCCAGCAGTTCGCTGGAAGATTTCGGCTTATCTATTGAAAGTTGTTCGATCAAGGACTGTAGGTTTTTAGCGTTATGTTCTATGTCCATATCGATAACGTTTTTTATGAAGTGTAAGGGTATGGGTGCTACCGGGGCGGATAGTTCCTCATATTTCAAGTAGAGGATCCAATCGGTGCGTCAGGAGGGGGATTTCTGACGAGCGTGACGAAACGCACGGCGGTTGAGTTTTCGCTGGATCGCAGACTGAATGGGCTTGAGGCAGAAGCAGAACAGATAACCACCGAGAAATAGCGCCAGGTCAGGCCATGTATCGGCATCCTGCGCGGTGGTGCTGCCTTCCATGTACAGCCTGAGGCCGTATCCGATTGTCACAAAACCCAGGGCAATCAGTAGGGCGATCATCCAGGATTTGCAGGTGTAGGGCTCTTTGCGGGATCGCCTCATCAACGCGCTCCGAAGGCACTGTAAGGTTTTGTTACGTTCCTGGAGGGGTTTGTCTGCGATACGGTCAGCAAGTTCCGTGGCTGAACCTGCATGCTGACAACCGGTGGCAGGGCCTGGCGCGAGCTGCGCTGATCACGGGATACCGTAGACAGGCCAAGGGGGCTTTCGCCAGCCGTTACAGGGGACGAGCGGGCTGGCTACTGGGGAGGCTTCAAGGTGTTTCGCGTTTGTCCGGTGCAGTCAGGCCTGCCTGGATGCGCTGGTAAATCTCTTCGCGATGCACGGCAACATCCTTGGGAGCATTGATGCCGATTCTTACTTGCTGGCCGCTAACGCCCAGAATGGTGATCGTAATGTCATCACCGATGTTTATGCTTTCACCGACTTTGCGGGTGAGTATCAGCATGGACTTCTCCTTGATTGCTTTGAAGGACGCATGTTTCTAACAGGGCGGATGTCGGTTATGTGTAGCTTACTGTGAAGCGCTTCCCTGTGGCTGCCTCTTTTAGGACGCATGGAGGCGGCATTAATTCCCATGGCGCCATCATACAGGTCTGGGAAACATCCTTCGCAATGTTTAAGCCAACGTTTATGACGGCCAGAATAGACAGTGAATGATAAAGTTGCCTCTTTGAACCTTAAAGGGGCAGGGCAGTGCGTAAAGTAGCGATGGCAATTGTGGTATTGGCGTTGGCCGGATGTGGTGACGGGCCCAATCTCGACACCCCCCGAGACAAGGCTGAAGCCGCCAAGGCCCAGGCTCCTGCGGTTGCCGCTGTGCAGTGGGATATCCTGGTACGCTCGCCCGACAATAAATTACAGGCGCTGACCGACCTGACCGCCTGGTTGCTGGAAAACGGCTTCACATTCTATCTGGCCAAGGAAGACGGCAAGGATCTGGTGCTGCTGGGGCCGTTCGCCAGCAAGGCCGAGGCTGAGGCCCGCCAGGTTCAGTTGCAGGAAAGACTGGTGAAAAAGAAGAAGACCGACGCCGAGTCGCTGGTGATCGAGCACAAGGCCCGCCCGTAATACGGTGGTTGGCGGGATCCGTGGATCCCGCTCATGTTTATCCGCAGGCTTTCAGGTTCACCGGGCCGACGAACTCATTACCACGCCCCATCACGCAGGCTACGGTTTGATTGCGCTGGCGCTCCCAGGGCTGCACGGGATAGGTACGGTTCCAGGCTTCATACAGTTGGCGGTCCTGTTTCGACAGGCGCAGGCCGTATTGTTTACTCATGTAGAAATAAGTACGGGCGATCATGCCGCGGATGGATGGCCTGGGCATGACTTTCTTGGCCTTGAAGTCCACCTGGGTCAGGCATGAACCATATTGCCCGCTCTGCACCGGCAACCAGCCAAAACTGAAGTTGTTGCGATCGCCATTGACCTCGCCGATGCTCGGTACCAGGTTGTGCAGGTCAGCTTCAGCGCGTTTGAAGACGGTGTCGGTGCGCGTGCAGTTCTTGCGTCCGCCGTCTTGCCAGCACTGGCGTTGATGGCCGATCTGCCAGGCCGGGACAATGTGCTCCCACTCGATGCGCGCCGCCCGGTTGGCGTTTTTACGCGGAACGTAGCCGCAGGCTTTCAGGTCGACCCGGTTACCCGTGTACTTGCAGCCGCAATAGAACTCAGTGGATTGCGGGGCGTAGAGTTTCCAGGCGATTTTCTTGGCTTCACTGAAGGTACGTGGGGCTTGGGCGTGGGCGGCGGTAGCAAAAAAAACACAGAACAGGGCGATAAAACGGACACTCATTGACTCAATCTTCCTTCGGTACGACCCAGAAAATCTGCACGCCGCCATCATCGCGATAAGCGAGGGTGACGTTGTCGTTTTCTGCGATTTCCTCCAGTAGTCGTGCCCACTCGTCCTCGGGTTCCTCCGGCAAACGGAAAATCAACGCGGCCTTGTTTTTTTGGGCGTTGGTGGAATTGATGATTTTTTGCACACGGATCGCCAGGCGTTGATAGGCGTCGGGCGGTGTCGGTGCTGCAGAGGAGGGCTTGGCCACGGAGGAGTCCTTAATGAGCTGTACGAAAATACAGTATTTAACTGTGAGTAAATTCGCAACTGCTTAAAATTCAAGAAGTCCGTGTGACAACGGTTTACGCGGATTGGTGTACAGCGAGGATTTTTTGCAGGAGCCGACAACGACCTGTTGTCCCTGTCGGCGCCTACAAGGGTGTTAGCGGTGTGTCAGTAACTTAGTATTCCCAGAACATCCGCTGCAGTTCCTTGCTGTCCTGGGTCTTGGTCAGGGCGACCATGGCCAGGATGCGGGCTTTCTGCGGGTTCAGGTCGTGGGCCACAACCCAGTCGTATTTGTCGTCAGGCTGCTCGGCATTGCGCAGAACGAAACCGCCGGCATTGACGTGGGAAGAACGAATGATTTGCACGCCTTCCTTACGCAGTTCCTGCAGGGCAGGTACTACCTTGGCCGGTACCGAGCCATTGCCGGTGCCGGCATGGATGATGGCTTTGGCGCCAGCCTGGGCCAGGGCTTTGTAGGCGGTGTCGCTGACGTTGCCATAACCGTAGGCAATTTCAACGTCGGGCAGGCTCTTGATGTTCTTGATATCGAACTCTGAGTTCATGGTGTGACGCTTGGCCGGCTGGCGGAACCAGTAGGATTTGCCTTCTACGACCATGCCCAGTGGGCCCCAGGCGCTTTTGAAGGCCTCGGTCTTGATGTTGATCATCTTGCTGACATCGCGACCCGATTGGATCTCGTCGTTCATGGTCACCAGGACGCCTTTGCCGCGTGCGTCTTTGCTACCGGCAACAGCCACGGCGTTGTACAGATTGAGCATGCCGTCGGCCGACATGGCAGTGCCTGGACGCATGGAGCCCACGACCACGATTGGCTTGTCGGTGTTTTCCACCAGGTTGAGGAAGTAGGCGGTTTCTTCGAGGGTGTCGGTGCCGTGGGTGATCACGATGCCGTCCACGTCTTTGCTGTCGGCAAGTTCTGCGACACGACGACCCAGTTGCAGCAGGTTTTCGTTGGTGATGCTCTCGGAAGCAATTTGCATCACTTGCTCGCCGCGCACGTTGGCGATCTGGCTGAGCTCCGGAATGCCGGCGATCAGTTGTTCGATACCCACCTTGGCCGCCTGGTAGGTGGCGCTATTGGCCGCGCTGGCGCCAGCGCCGGCAATGGTGCCGCCAGTGGCCAGCACGACTACGTTGGACAGTTTGGTCTTGGATTCAACTTCCTTGGCCTGGGCGGCCACGGGGAAGAGCAGCAGCAGGGCTAAAGCGCCCGGAACAAAGTTCTTGAGTGCAGATTTCATTATTTTTCTCTCTAGTTTTGATGAGTGCTTGTGCAGGTTCATCCAGAACACCCCGGGCTGCGCTGAGCGCCACAAGGTGCTGATTAAGAGCAGGATTTGTACCAGCGGGATTTTGTTTGGGATTTGATTTTAACTTGTTGATTTAAATCATATTTTTTGATGTTGCGTGATCTCTTGGCTTCAGCTCGTGTCCGAATATCCGAACGCAGGGGGCTGTGGTGTTCGGTTGTCCGAAAATCACCCTGGGAAAATCAGCAGCATCCTTCTGAGGTGTGCCTGCCGATCTGTCGTTTTTAGAGAACGATCACCCCGCCCGGATGTTTAGCCAGGAGCTGGTCGAGCTGTAGGGCAGGAGGTAGAGCCAACGAAGAAAAAGCCCTTTTCTTTCGTTGACAAAATTCGGCAGCATTCGCATAGTTTGTTTAGCGCAAACGTTTGCGAGGTGTTTCACGGCACTCGGTGAGTGAAGTGAAGGTGCAGGCGTTGCTCACAATAATCATAAGATCGGAGTGAACCCATGAAGCTTCCATTCGCTGGACGTTTGCTTGCTGCCGCCGTGCTGGCTGCCGCATCCGCTGCCCTGCCTCTCTCCTCTGCATTCGCTGATGACACCGCCGCCAAACCCAAGGTCGGCCTGGTGATGAAATCCCTGGCCAATGAGTTTTTCGTCACCATGCAAGACGGTGCCAAGGACTATCAGAAAGCCCATGCCGCCGATTTCGACATGATCACCAACGGGATCAAGAACGAAACCGATACCTCGGCGCAGATTGATATCGTCAATCAGATGATCCTCGCCAAAGTCAACGCGATCGTCATCGCGCCCGCCGACTCCAAGGCGTTGGTCAACGTGCTGAAGAAAGCCTCCGATGCCGGGATCAAGGTGGTCAACATTGATAACCGCCTGGACCCTGAAGTGTTGAAAAGCAAAAACCTCGAGGTTCCCTTTGTAGGCCCGGATAACCGCAAGGGTTCGCGTCTGGTCGGCGAGTACCTGGCCAAACAGCTGGCGAGTGGCGATAAAGTCGGCATTATCGAAGGCGTCCCGACCACCACCAATGCCCAGCAACGCACCGCCGGGTTCAAGGACGCCATGGGTGCGGCCGGTATGAAGATTGTGTCCGTGCAGTCCGGTAACTGGGAAATCGACCAGGGCAACAAGGTGGCGGCGGCCATGTTGAGCGAATACCCGGACCTCAAGGCGCTGCTGGCCGGTAACGACAACATGGCCCTGGGCGCCGTTTCAGCGGTGCGCGCAGCGGGCATGGCGGGCAAGGTCCAAGTGGTTGGCTACGACAACATCGCTGCGATCAAGCCAATGCTCAACGACGGTCGCGTCCTGGCCACCGCCGACCAGGCGGCTGCCCAGCAAGCCGTATTTGGTATCCAGAATGCGCTGAAGCTGGTCAAGGGCGAAAAAGTCGAGTCCGTGGACGGCGTGATCGAAACGCCGGTAGAGCTCGTCCTCAAGCAATAACCCCTGGCCGCGCACTACAGCGCCCGCTCACATGGAGCGGGCGCCTGGAGATTTTCTTATGTCATCTTCCGCACCGACCCCTGTCCTCTCGGTCAGTGGTATCGGTAAGACCTATGCCCAGCCTGTCCTGTCCGACATCACCCTGACGCTTAATCGCGGCGAGGTGCTGGCGTTGACGGGTGAGAATGGCGCGGGCAAAAGCACCTTGTCGAAGATCATCGGCGGTCTGGTCACGCCAACCACTGGCCAGATGCAGTTCAATGGTCAGGCATACACCCCTGCCAGCCGGACCCAGGCGGAAAAGCAGGGGATCCGTATGGTGATGCAGGAGCTCAACCTGCTGCCGACCCTGACCGTTGCCGAAAACCTGTTCCTCGATAACCTGCCCAACCGCGGTGGCTGGATCAGCCGCAAGCAGTTGCGCCAGGCCGCGATTGAGGCCATGGCACACGTGGGCCTGGATGCCATTGACCCGGACACCCTGGTCGGCAGCCTGGGCATTGGCCATCAGCAGATGGTCGAGATCGCCCGCAACCTGATCGGCGATTGCCATGTGCTGATCCTCGACGAACCGACGGCGATGCTCACCGCCCGTGAAGTCGAGATGCTGTTCGAGCAAATCACCCGCCTGCAGGCCCGGGGCGTGGCAATTATCTATATTTCCCATCGGCTGGAAGAGCTGGCACGGGTAGCTCAACGCATTGCAGTGCTGCGTGACGGCCAGTTGGTGTGTGTCGAACCGATGGCCAATTACAACAGCGAACAACTGGTCACGTTGATGGTCGGTCGTGAGCTGGGTGAGCACATCGACCTAGGTCCGCGCACCATCGGCGCGCCGGCCTTGACGGTCAAGGGCCTGACCCGAGCGGACAAGGTTCACGACGTGTCCTTTGAAGTGCGAGCCGGTGAAATCTACGGCATCTCGGGTTTGATCGGCGCCGGCCGTACGGAGTTGCTGCGTCTGATCTTTGGTGCCGACCTGGCCGACAGTGGCACGGTAGCCCTCGGCTCGCCGGCCCGGGTGGTGAGCATTCGTTCGCCGGTGGATGCAGTAGGCCATGGCATTGCCTTGATTACCGAGGATCGCAAGGGCGAGGGCCTGTTGTTGAGCCAGTCCATCAGCGCCAACACGGCCCTGGGCAATATGGCCAAGGTGTCCAGCGCCGGCCTGGTCAATGGGCGCGACGAAACGGCCCTGGCCAAGCGGCAGATTGACGCCATGCGTATCCGCAGCTCCAGCCCGGCGCAATTGGTGTCCGAGTTGTCGGGCGGCAATCAGCAGAAAGTGGTGATCGGCCGCTGGCTGGAGCGTGATTGCGCAGTGATGCTGTTTGATGAGCCCACCCGTGGCATCGACGTGGGCGCCAAGTTTGATATCTATGCGCTGCTGGGTGACTTGACTCGTCAGGGCAAGGCGCTGGTGGTGGTGTCCAGCGACCTGCGGGAGCTGATGCTGATCTGTGACCGCATCGGTGTGCTGTCTGCCGGGCGCTTGATCGAGACCTTCGAGCGTGCCAGCTGGACCCAGGATGAATTGCTTGCTGCCGCATTTGCCGGCTATCAGAAACGTGATGCGTTGCTCAACGAAGCCGCGCCCAGGACAAACCCATGAAAACAGCAACTCCAACCGCAAAAGCCGGCGGTAATTTCTACGGCCTGGGCACCTATCTGGGTCTGGCTGGTGCATTGCTGGCGATGATTGCGCTGTTCTCGGCGCTGAGCAGCCACTTTTGGTCCTATGGCACCTTCAGCACCATTGCCAACCAGATTCCCGACCTGATGGTATTGGCGGTGGGCATGACGTTCATCCTGATCATCGGCGGCATTGACCTGTCGGTGGGCTCGGTATTGGCCCTGGCCGCGTCTGCGGTCAGCGTGGCGATCCTCGGCTGGGGCTGGAGCGTGATACCCGCAGCCTTGCTCGGCATGGGCTGCGCGGCACTGGCCGGCACCATCACCGGCTCGATCACCGTGGCCTGGCGGATTCCGTCGTTCATTGTGTCCCTGGGGGTGCTGGAAATGGCCCGTGGCGCGGCCTACCAGATGACCGGGTCGCGCACTGCCTATATCGGTGACTCCTTTGCCTGGCTGTCCAACCCGGTGGCCTTTGGTATCTCGCCGTCGTTCATCATTGCGTTGCTGGTGATTATCGTGGCCCACGCGGTACTGACGCGTACCGTGTTTGGTCGCTACCTGATCGGCATCGGTACCAATGAAGAGGCGGTGCGCCTGGCGGGTATCAATCCAAAACCCTACAAAATCCTGGTGTTCAGCCTGATGGGGCTGTTGGCCGGGGTGGCGGCGCTGTTCCAGATTTCGCGCCTGGAAGCGGCCGACCCGAACGCTGGCTCCGGCCTGGAGCTGCAGGTGATTGCCGCAGTGGTGATCGGCGGCACCAGCCTTATGGGCGGGCGTGGCTCGGTGATCAGTACATTCTTTGGGGTGCTGATTATTTCTGTATTGGCGGCCGGTCTGGCGCAGATCGGTGCGACCGAGCCGACCAAGCGCATCATTACCGGCGCCGTTATCGTGATTGCCGTGGTGCTCGACACCTACCGCAGTCAACGCGCCAGTCGGCGGGGCTAAGCCATGGCAACCATCAAGGATGTGGCGGCGCTTGCGGGGATTTCCTACACCACAGTGTCCCATGTGGTGAACAGGACACGCCCGGTCAGCGAGCCCGTGCGACTCAAGGTCGAAGCCGCGATCAAGCAGTTGGACTATGTGCCCAGCGCGGTCGCCCGTTCGCTGAAGGCCAAGACCACGGCGACCATCGGCCTGCTGGTGCCCAACAGCCTCAACCCGTATTTCGCGGAGCTGGCCAGGGGCATCGAGGATTACTGCGAGCGCAATGGCTACTGCGTGATCCTGTGCAACTCCGACGATAACGCCGAGAAACAGCGCAACTATTTGCGGGTGTTGCTGGAGAAGCGTGTCGACGGCTTGATCGTCACCTCCGTCGGTGGTGATGACGATGGCCTGGCCGCTGGCTTGAAAGGCGTGCGCACGCCCATGGTCATTGTCGACCGGGGCCTGGAAGGCGTGGATGTGGACCTGGTGCGCATTGACCACGAGCAGGGCGCCTACCTGGCGACCCGGCATTTAGTGGCGCTGGGGCACCGGGATATCGCCTGTATTGGCGGGCCCGCCCATACCCGTGTGGCGCAGATGCGCCTGGCCGGCTACCAGCGTGCGTTGCAGGAGGCCGGGATCGCGGTGCCCGCCAGTCGCGTGCTGGAAAGCGATTTCACCAGCACCGGTGGCTATGGGGCGGCGGTGCAGTTGCTGGCAGACAACCCGCCCAGCGCGATATTTGCCGGCAACGACATGATCGGTTTCGGCGTATTGCGGGCGGCCGCCGAGCGCAACCTGCGGGTACCCGCCGAGCTGTCGGTGATTGGTTTTGATGACATTCAAATGAGCCGCTATGTGTACCCCGCGTTGACCACTGTGGGTCAGTCGATCCTGCAATTGGGGGAAACGGCGGCGGAGTTGTTACTGCGACGGATTGCGACACCGCAATTGCCGGTTGACCAGCGCATTGTCACGCCGAGCATTGTCTTGCGTGAGTCAACGGCGCCGTTGGCTGCTGTGTTTGCCTCAAACCGCTGAACGAATTGATGAGTATTGACGTATGCCAGCAACAGTAGTGGTAGTAGGCAGTTTAAACATGGACCTGGTGACCCGGGCCAGCCGGCTGCCTCGCGGCGGTGAGACCCTGGTTGGCCAGTCGTTTGCCACTGTCCCGGGCGGCAAGGGCGCCAATCAGGCGGTCGCTGCGGCGCGCCTGGGGGCTGAGGTTGCGATGATCGGCTGCATAGGCAGCGATGCCTACGGCACTCAATTGCGCGATGCATTGCTGGTGGAAGGGATCGACTGTCAGGCCGTCAGTGAGGTGCCGGGTTCCAGTGGTGTCGCGCTGATTGTGGTGGATGACAGCAGTCAGAATGCGATCGTGATTGTGGCCGGCAGCAACGGCCAACTGACCCCCGCGTCGCTGTTGGCGTTCGACGCCGTGCTGCAGGCGGCCGAGGTGATTGTCTGCCAGCTCGAAGTGCCCATGGACACCGTGGGGTATGCCCTCAAGCGTGGCCGTGAGTTGGGCAAGACGGTGATCCTCAACCCGGCGCCCGCCAGCGGCCCGCTGCCGGCAGACTGGTACGCCTGCATTGACTACCTGATCCCCAACGAAAGTGAAGCATCGGCCTTGAGCGGGGTGCCGGTCGACTCCCTGGACTCCGCCAAGGTTGCGGCGACCCATCTGCTCAAAGCCGGGGTGGGCAAGGTCATCGTGACCCTGGGTTCGCAGGGGGCGCTGTTCGCCGACGGCCAAGGGTTCGAGCACCTGTTGGCGCCCAAAGTGCAGGCCGTGGATACCACGGCGGCAGGCGACACCTTTGTCGGTGGCTTTGCGGCAGCGCTGGCCAGCGGCCAGAGCGAGGCCGAGGCCATCCGGTTTGGCCAGGTCGCGGCGGCCCTGTCGGTCACCCGCGCCGGAGCCCAACCCTCTATTCCTACGCTGCATGACGTCCAAGGCTTTGTTCGCCCATGAAAAAGACCCCATTGCTCAATATTGCCCTGTCGCGGCTGATCGCCTCCCTTGGTCATGGCGACATCCTGGTGATCGGCGATGCCGGCCTGCCAGTGCCGCCGGGTGTGGAGTTGATCGACCTGGCGCTGACCCAGGGTATTCCTGACTTCATCAGCACCTTGCGCGTGGTGCTCAGCGAGATGCAGGTGGAAAGCCACGTACTGGCCGAGGAACTCTTGCACAAGCAGCCACCGGCGCTGGCTGACCTCAATGCCCTGGACCAGGGCGAACTGGGCGAGCGTCGCTTGCTGAGTCATGACGCGTTCAAGCTGCTCAGCCACAAGGCGCGCGCGGTGGTGCGCACAGGCGAGTGCCAGCCCTACTGTAATATCGCGCTGGTGTCTGGCGTGACTTTCTAGCGTTTCCCACAATGACAAGGAGTGCGTCATGCAACGTAGAACCCCAACCCTGCGACACCTGTTTCGGAGTGTGCTGCTTTTGTCCGTGCTAACTGCTGCAAGCGCCCAGGCGGCGGAAAAAATCGACCTGATCATTGATACCGACCCGGGCGCTGACGATGTGGTCGCGCTGCTGTTTGCGATGGCGTCCCCGCAGGAGCTGAATATCCGGGCGTTGACCACCGTGGCCGGCAACGTGCGGCTGGACAAGACCTCGCGCAATGCACGGTTGGCCCGTGAGTGGGCAGGGCGTGAAGAGATTCCGGTGTATGCCGGCGCGCCACAGCCGCTGCTGCGCACGCCAATTTATGCCGAGAATATCCATGGCAAGGAAGGTATTTCCGGTGTCACCGTGCACGAGCCGAAAAAAGGCCTGGCCGAAGGCAATGCGGTCGACTACCTGATCAAGACCCTGAGCACCGCCAAGCCCCATAGCATCACCATTGCCATGCTAGGCCCACAAACCAACCTGGCCCTGGCGTTGACCCAGGCACCGGAAATCACCCAGGGCATCAAGGAAGTGGTGGTCATGGGCGGCGCGCACTTCAACGGCGGCAACATTACGCCGGTGGCCGAGTTCAACCTGTTTGCCGATCCGGTGGCTGCTGAAATCGTCCTCAAAAGTGGCGTCAAGCTGACTTACCTGCCGCTGGACGTGACCCACAAGATCCTCACCAGCGAAGCGCGCCTGAAGCAGATTGCCGACTTGAACAACAACGCCAGCAAGATAGTGGGCAGTATTCTCAACGAATACGTCAAAGGGGATATGGAGCACTACGGTATGACGGGTGGCCCGGTGCATGACGCCACCGTGATCGGCTATCTGCTCAAGCCCGAGCTGTTCACCGGACGCCAGGCCAACATGGTGGTCGATAGCCGCGAAGGCCCGACGTTCGGCCAGACCATCGTCGATTGGTACGATGGCCTCAAGCACGATAAAAACGTGTTCTGGGTGGAAAACGGCGACGCCCAGGGCTTTTTCGACTTGCTCACCGAGCGCCTTGCGCGCCTGAAGTAAGCTGCCTGCCGGTCGGCGCTCGTCGACCGGTAACTATTCGCGCAGAGGGTCTTCGACCCCCATATGGTCGGCCGGGTATTTCTCGAATATCTGGCCGATAAAGGCCTGCGCTGCCTGGGTGCCCAGCTCCTTGACCAACAGGTCGATGCCGATGATCGCCAACTCTTCCGGGCTGCCGGGGCTGTAGGAGCTTTGCCCTTGGGGCCACTTGGCTTTGATGTCGGCATTGATGGTAACGATGGTCATCGGGTTCTCGCGGCTCGCAAAGGCTGGACAGGCCTGCAGAGTTAACCATTTTGCGCTGCGTTTGGCACTGCTACTTAGGCATGAGGGGGACGCTGTGCGACACTGGCCCCCTGTTTAATTACCAGGACACGCCACGTGCACATCGACTTGACCAACCCCAAGAGCCTCACATTGGAGGCTGTTCGCCAAATGATTGCCAGTGCCAGCGACGATCAGCACACCCAGCTACGGGTTACCAAGGCCGGTATCGCCTATATCTCTTCCTGTGTGGTGGGAGGGATGCAGATTGATGGGTTGTTGTTTCGCCTGGAGACCTGGGCAGCTGGGTCTGGCTATGTCGGCAAGGTGGCGGCCAGTGATGAGGTGTGGGTGATGCAGATTTTCAATGCGCTGAAGCAGAACTGGCCAAAGCCGCCGTTTGACTACATCGACATCTACTGAGATTTATTCATATCTGGTGACGATTGATTCATCAGGCCGTGGCGTAGAGTCAGGCAGACTCGCCTACAGCCAATTGTGACAATTCTGAAACCAATTGGCCAAATCACGGTCGCACGATCTCTGTCCATTTTTATCAAAGGAGGCTTCATGCCTTGGAAGCTCGCATCATTCGGTACCTTGTTGGCGGCAGCCGTCCTCGCGGGTTGCAGTACTTCGGGTACCTCCGAGCCGGCCAAAGACACGGCCGCGGCTGAGCCTGTTCACACGCGCTGTGAATCGCAGGCTGCGCAGTTCGCCATCGGCCAGAAGGCCTCGCCGCAATTGCTGGAGCAGGCCCGTACCCGTGCCGGTGCGCAGAATGCCCGTATTCTCAAGCCCAACGACATGATCACCCTCGAATACCGTTCCGATCGCCTGAACCTCAACACCGATGACAATCTAGTGATCACCCGCGTCAACTGCGGCTGATAACACAACGCTTTTGTGTCGCTCATAAAAAACCCCGTCACATGGACGGGGTTTTTTAGATCGGCGTAGAGATTACTCTGCGCGAACCTGTGCAGCTTGCATACCCTTTTGGCCTTTCTCAGCCACGAAGGAAACGGTTTGGCCTTCTTTCAGGCTTTTGAAACCGTCGCTTTCGATAGCTTTGAAGTGTACGAACAGGTCGTCACCGCCACCTTGAGGAGTGATGAAGCCGAAGCCTTTTTCATCGTTGAACCATTTAACGGTGCCGGTTTGGCGATTAGACATGGTGTATCTCCAAGAAACATATATTTTCAGTAGTACTGTGCTGCTCAGGCCAACTGGGCACACTGGGCTATCATAGTCGAAATGTCCGGCTTGGGAGCCCCCCCAAGGCACTGTTTGCCAATCAAACGCGTTTTCTGCAGTGCCCTGGATGGCTGTAAGCCCCGGTTTACGGGGCTTTAGCGAGAAATATCAGCTAGTAAAAAAAGCCGTAAAAGCAATGTAAATTGTGAGAAATAGCAGTTTTCAGCGGGTTTTCAGGCCATTTTTTCGGTCTGATTTCTCGCCACGCTTACTTTTTCTTCACGACCTTGCAGGACGAAATAGCTGCGACGGCTTTGTTTTTCAGCTCCGCGCTGGCGTTCTGGTTGGTCATCAGTTCCTTGATTTCCGCAGTGCTCAATTCAGCGTTGATTTTATCCGCGCCACATTCGCAATGGGCTTTGGCGGTTTTGGCATCAACGTTCTGGCTGGCGGCGGCGCTGCAGTCCTGGACAAAGCTATCCCGGGCGCCTGCAGGCCAGTTGGACGGGGCGGCGGCTTGAGCGCCAATGGAGAACAGGGCCAGGGAAGCGGCAAGGGCGAAGATCGAGGTGCTGCGCATGGTTAGATGCTCCTTGAGTCGAGATGACGGACGGCGATTTTCAGTGTGTTTGAGGCCTGACGTACAGCCCAAGTTCACTTTTGCCTGTAAAAGCCTGGAGTTTGCCTTTGCGCGGCGGTGGGGCGGCGCTATGACCGTTCATCTGTGCTAGCATCAGCGACCTGGCTTTTTTCGTGCCGGGTTTTTTTGTTTAACTCCAGTCACTCTGGTTCGATTATCGGTTGGCCGAAAGGCTCCTGCCGCTGTAAGGCAGGCGTTCAGCAATGAACGGCCTGGTGTTGGATCTTGTACTGGCTCATCCCAACCCACGTGACCTTTGGTAGGGGTCACCACTAGGAGAGGAGGCGCCATGCCAACTATTACTCTTCCCGACGGCAGTCAACGTTCATTCGATCATCCGGTTTCCGTAGCCGAGGTCGCCGCATCCATTGGTGCAGGCCTGGCCAAGGCCACCGTGGCCGGCAAGGTCGACGGCAAGCTGGTTGACGCCAGCGACCTGATCACCAGCGACGTCAGCCTGCAAATCATCACGCCCAAGGATCAAGAGGGGCTGGAGATCATTCGCCACTCTTGCGCGCACCTGATTGGCCATGCGGTCAAACAGCTGTACCCCACCGCGAAGATGGTGATCGGCCCGGTCATCGACGAAGGCTTCTATTACGATATCGCCTACGAGCGTCCTTTTACGCCGGACGATATGGCCGCCATCGAAGCGCGCATGCACGCGCTGATCGAGAAAGATTACGACGTCATCAAGAAAGTCACGCCACGCGCCGAAGTGATCGACGTGTTCACTGCCCGTGGTGAGGACTACAAGCTGCGTCTGGTGGAAGACATGCCGGACGAACAGGCCATGGGCCTGTATTACCACGAAGAATATGTCGACATGTGCCGTGGCCCGCACGTGCCGAATACGCGCTTCCTCAAATCGTTCAAGCTGACCAAGCTGTCCGGTGCCTACTGGCGCGGCGATGCGAAAAACGAGCAACTGCAGCGGGTCTATGGCACCGCCTGGGCTGACAAGAAGCAGCTGGCGGCCTACATCCAGCGCATCGAAGAAGCCGAGAAGCGCGATCACCGTAAAATCGGTAAGCGCCTGAACCTGTTCCACCTCCAGGAAGAAGCGCCGGGCATGGTGTTCTGGCACCCGAACGGCTGGACCCTGTATCAGGTGCTTGAGCAGTACATGCGCAAGGTGCAGCGTGAAAACGGCTATCTGGAGATCAAGACGCCGCAAGTGGTTGACCGTAGCCTGTGGGAGAAATCCGGGCACTGGGCCAACTACGCCGACAACATGTTCACCACCGAGTCGGAAAGCCGCGACTACGCCATCAAGCCGATGAACTGCCCTTGCCACGTGCAAGTGTTCAATCAGGGCTTGAAGAGCTACCGCGAGCTGCCGATGCGCCTGGCCGAGTTCGGTGCGTGCCACCGTAACGAGCCATCGGGTGCACTGCACGGCATCATGCGTGTGCGCGGTTTCACTCAGGACGACGCCCACATCTTCTGCACCGAAGAGCAGATGCAGGCCGAATCCGCCGCGTTCATCAAGCTGACCATGGACGTTTATCGCGATTTCGGCTTTACCGACGTCGAAATGAAGCTGTCCACTCGTCCGGAAAAACGCGTCGGTTCCGACGAGTTGTGGGATCGCGCCGAAGCTGCACTGGCCGCTGCGCTAGATAGTGCGGGCCTTGCGTACGATCTGCAGCCGGGTGAGGGCGCCTTCTACGGTCCTAAAATCGAGTTCTCGCTGAAAGATTGCCTTGGCCGTGTCTGGCAATGTGGTACCTTGCAGCTCGATTTTAACCTGCCGATCCGTCTGGGAGCCGAATACGTCTCCGAAGACAACAGCCGTAAACACCCGGTTATGCTGCACCGGGCGATCCTCGGCTCATTCGAACGGTTCGTCGGGATCCTGATCGAGCACTACGAGGGCGCGTTCCCTGCGTGGCTGGCTCCGACACAGGCAGTGATCATGAATATCACTGATAAACAGGCCGATTTTGCTGCTGAAGTTGAAAAAACACTCAACGAAAGCGGATTTCGTGCCAAGTCCGACTTGAGAAATGAAAAGATCGGCTTTAAAATCCGCGAGCATACTTTGCTCAAGGTTCCCTATCTTTTGGTTATCGGAGATCGGGAAGTCGAGATGCAGACTGTCGCTGTGCGTACTCGTGAAGGTGCTGACCTGGGCTCGATGCCCGTCGCCCAGTTCGCTGAGTTCCTCGCGCAAGCGGTTTCCCGGCGTGGTCGCCCAGATTCGGAGTAATTACTATTAAGCGTGAAATGAGACAAGATAAACGAGCTGCACCGAAAGCCCCGATCAACGAGAATATCTCGGCACGCGAGGTTCGGTTAATTGGGGCTGAGGGTGAGCAGCTTGGGATTGTGTCAATTGAAGACGCGCTTCTTAAGGCTGAAGAAGCCAAGCTCGATTTGGTGGAAATTTCCGCCGATGCTGTACCTCCTGTCTGCAAGCTGATGGATTACGGCAAGTCGATCTTCGAAAAGAAGAAGCAGATTGCCGCAGCCAAGAAAAACCAGAAGCAGATCCAGGTTAAAGAAATCAAGTTTCGTCCAGGGACGGAGGAAGGGGATTACCAGGTAAAACTGCGCAACCTGGTACGTTTCCTGAGTGATGGGGACAGGGCCAAGGTATCCTTGCGATTCCGCGGCCGTGAGATGGCCCACCAGGAGCTGGGTATGGAACTCCTCAAGCGGGTTGAAGCTGACCTGCTGGAGTACGGTTCCGTCGAACAGCATCCTAAGATGGAAGGACGCCAGCTGATCATGGTCATCGCCCCGAAAAAGAAGAAGTAATCAATAGGGCACGGCAGGCCTTCTGATTATGTTTATCAACTGAATGCGGAGTATCCGAACATGCCAAAGATGAAGACTAAAAGTGGTGCTGCTAAGCGGTTTCTGAAAACTGCTAACGGTATCAAGCACAAGCACGCTTTCAAGAGCCACATCCTGACCAAAATGTCGACCAAGCGTAAGCGTCAACTGCGCGGTAGCAGCTTGCTGCATCCGTCTGACGTGGCAAAAGTCGAGCGCATGCTGCGCCTTCGTTAATTTTGGATCAAGAATAGAGGAAGTAACTCATGGCTCGTGTAAAGCGTGGCGTCATTGCCCGTAAGCGTCACAAAAAAATTCTGAAACTCGCTAAAGGCTACTACGGCGCGCGTTCACGCGTATTCCGTGTTGCCAAGCAAGCGGTAATCAAGGCAGGCCAATACGCCTACCGTGACCGTCGTCAGAAAAAACGTCAGTTCCGCGCTCTGTGGATCGCTCGTATCAATGCTGGTGCTCGTGTTAACGGTCTGTCCTACAGCCGTTTCATCGCTGGCCTGAAAAAAGCGTCCATCGAAATCGACCGTAAGGTTCTGGCTGAACTGGCCGTGAACGAAAAAGCGGTGTTTGCTGCGATTGTCGAGAAAGCTAAAGCCACCTTGGCTTAAGTACCCCCGACAGTCACCCTGGGCTACTCCGTAGTCCAAGGTGGTAAACGTCATAAATAGGGGAAGAGCCTTCAAGCTCTTCCCCTATTTTGTATCTGGAGTCTGTACATGGAAAACCTGGACGCGCTGGTCGCTCAAGCTCTTGAGGCTGTGCAAAGCGCTGAAGATATCAATGCCCTGGAGCAAATCCGGGTTCAATACCTTGGCAAGAAAGGTGAGTTGACTCAGGTGATGAAGACCCTGGGCAATCTGCCGGCCGAAGAGCGCCCGCAAGTCGGTGCGCTGATCAACGTTGCCAAGGAGCGTGTCACAGAGGTTCTCAATGCGCGCAAGGCGTTGTTCGAGGAGGCCGATCTTGCGGCCAAGCTCGCCGCCGAGTCCATTGACGTGACCCTGCCTGGCCGCGGCCAGACCTCTGGCGGTCTGCATCCGGTGACCCGGACTCTGGAACGTATCGAGCAGTTCTTTACCCACATCGGCTACGGCATTGCCGAAGGCCCTGAGGTCGAAGACGACTATCACAACTTCGAGGCGCTCAACATCCCAGGCCATCACCCGGCCCGGTCGATGCACGACACCTTCTATTTCAATGCGAACATGCTGTTGCGCACCCATACCTCGCCGGTACAGGTCCGCACCATGGAATCGCAGCAGCCGCCGATCCGCATCGTCTGCCCAGGCCGTGTGTACCGTAGCGACTCCGATATCACCCACTCGCCGATGTTCCACCAGGTCGAAGGCCTGCTGGTTGATCGCGACATCAATTTCGCCGACCTCAAAGGCACCATCGAAGAATTCCTGCGGGTGTTCTTCGAAAAAGAGCTGGCGGTACGTTTCCGTCCGTCCTACTTCCCGTTCACCGAGCCATCCGCCGAAGTCGATATGGAGTGCGTGATGTGCAGCGGTAAAGGCTGCCGTGTCTGCAAACAGACCGGCTGGCTGGAAGTCATGGGGTGCGGGATGGTTCACCCCAACGTGCTGCGCATGTCCGGGATCGACCCGGAAGAGTTCTCGGGCTTTGCCTTCGGCATGGGCGTCGAGCGTCTGGCCATGCTGCGTTACGGCGTGAACGACTTGCGCCTGTTCTTCGACAACGACTTGCGGTTCCTCGCGCAATTTCGCTAGTCGTAACGAACCTTTAGGAGAGCAGGATGAAATTCAGTGAACAATGGCTGCGTGGCTGGGTAAGCCCGCAGGTAAATCGCGATGAGCTGGTTGCTCGTCTGTCGATGGCCGGTCTTGAGGTCGATAGCGTTACGCCGGCCGCCGGTGTTTTCAGCGGTGTAGTGGTGGGCGAGGTGCTCAGCACCGAACAGCACCCGGACGCCGACAAGTTGCGTGTGTGCCAGGTCAGCAACGGCGCTGAAACCTTCCAGGTTGTGTGCGGTGCGCCAAATGTGCGCCCAGGCCTGAAAATCCCGTTCGCGATGATCGGTGCCGAACTGCCCGGTGACTTCAAGATCAAGAAAGCCAAGCTGCGTGGCGTCGAGTCCAACGGCATGCTGTGCTCCCAGGCGGAGTTGCAGGTGGGCGAAGGCAATGATGGCTTGATGGAGCTGCCGGCCGATGCGCCCGTGGGCCAGGACATCCGTGCCTACCTCGACCTGGAAGACGCCAGCATCGAAGTCGACCTGACTCCGAACCGTGGCGACTGCCTGTCCCTGGCCGGTCTGGCCCGTGAAGTCGGTGCGCTGTACGGCGTGCCTGTCACGCGTCCAGCAGTGACCGCAGTCCCGGCCGTCCACGACGAAGTGCGTTCCATCGAAGTGCTGGCGCCAAGCGCGTGCCCGCGCTACCTGGGCCGTGTCATTCGCAATGTCGACCTGTCCCGGCCGACCCCGCTGTGGATGGTTGAGCGCCTGCGTCGCGCCGACGTGCGCAGCATCGATGCCGCCGTCGACATTACCAACTACGTGATGCTGGAGCTGGGTCAACCGCTGCACGCCTTCGATCTGGCCGAGATCAACGGCGGGATTCGCGTGCGCATGGCCGAGGAAGGCGAAAAGCTGGTCTTGCTCGATGGCCAGGAAGTCACCCTGCGTAGCGATACCTTGGTGATTGCTGACCACTCCCGCGCCCTGGCCATTGCCGGTGTGATGGGGGGTGAGCACAGTGGCGTGTCGGCGACGACCCGTGACGTGTTCCTTGAAAGCGCGTTCTTCGACCAGATCGCTGTGGCAGGCAAGGCCCGTTCCTACGGCCTGCACACCGATGCCTCGCACCGCTACGAGCGTGGCGTGGACTGGCAACTGGCCCGTGAAGCCATGGAGCGTGCCACCGGCCTGCTGCTGGAAATCACCGGCGGTGAAGCTGGCCCGATTACCGAGACTGTCAACGAGCAGTACTTGCCTTCGATTGCACCAGTGACGCTGCGCGCCCAGCGCGTCGAGCAGATGCTCGGCCTGGTGATCGAAGAAGCGCAAATCGTCAGTCTGCTGACCGGCCTCGGCCTGGGCATCAGCGCTGATGGGGCAGGGCAGTGGCGCGTAGAAGTGCCGAGCCATCGGTTCGATATCAGCCTTGAAGTCGACCTGATCGAAGAACTGGCCCGCCTGTACGGCTACAACCGTCTGCCGGTTCGTTACCCGCAAGCGCGCCTGGCCCCACAGCCCAAGACCGAAGCCCGTGCGCACCTGCCGGAGCTGCGTCGTCTGCTGGTCGCCCGCGGTTATCAGGAAGCGGTGACCTACAGCTTCATTGATCCCAAGCAGTTCGAACTGTTCAGCCCGGGTGTCGAGCCGCTGTTGCTGGCCAATCCGATCTCCAACGACATGGCGGCTATGCGTTCGTCCCTGTGGCCAGGCCTGGTGAAAGCACTTTCCCATAACCTGAATCGTCAGCAGGATCGCGTGCGCATGTTCGAAAGCGGCCTGCGCTTTGTCGGCCAATTGGACGGCTTGAAGCAGGAGCCGATGCTGGCCGGTGTGGTCTGCGGCAGCCGTCTGCCTGAGGGTTGGGCCCAGGGGCGCGATCCGGTGGACTTCTTCGACGTCAAGGCTGACGTGGAAGCGGTGCTGGGCTTTGCCGGCGCGCTGGATGCCTTCGCATTTGTTCCGGGCAGCCACCCGGCCTTGCATCCAGGCCAGACTGCGCGCATCGAGCGTGAAGGCCGCCTGGTCGGTTTCGTTGGCGCTATCCACCCTGAACTGTCGAAAACCCTCGGTCTTGACCGTCCGGTGTTCGTCTTCGAGTTGGTGTTGGCTGAAGTCGCTGCGGGCAAGATGCCTAAATTCAGCGAGCTGTCGCGTTTCCCGGAAGTGCGTCGTGACCTCGCCCTGGTGGCGGATCGTGATGTGGCGGCCAGTGCCGTGCTGGAAGTAATCCGAGAAAATGCAGGCGAATGGCTGACGGACCTCAGGCTATTTGACGTCTATCAGGGTAAAGGCATTGATCCGCATAGAAAAAGCCTTGCAGTTGGCTTGACCTGGCAGCATCCATCGCGCACTCTTAATGACGATGAGGTGAATACCACGACGCAAAATATCCTCACCTCGCTCGAACAAAGGTTGAACGCCACGTTAAGGAAGTGACGTATGGGGGCTTTGACGAAAGCTGAGATGGCGGAACGTCTGTACGAAGAGTTGGGTCTGAACAAGCGCGAGGCCAAGGAATTGGTCGAGCTGTTTTTTGAAGAAATCAGGCACGCTCTGGAAGACAACGAACAGGTCAAATTGTCCGGTTTCGGCAATTTTGACCTGCGGGACAAACGCCAGCGGCCTGGCCGCAATCCAAAAACGGGAGAAGAAATCCCGATCACGGCTCGCCGTGTGGTCACTTTTCGTCCAGGGCAGAAGTTGAAGGCCCGAGTTGAGGCTTATGCTGGAACCAAGTCATAACGACGAGCTACCCGTCATCCCAGGCAAACGCTACTTCTCCATTGGTGAAGTCAGCGAGCTATGTGCGGTAAAACCGCACGTGCTGCGCTATTGGGAGCAGGAGTTTCCTCAACTCAACCCCGTCAAACGCACCGGGAACCGTCGGTATTATCAGCGCCAGGATGTGCTGATGATCCGACAGATCCGCGCGTTGCTGTACGACCAGGGGTTCACCATCAGCGGCGCACGCCAGCGTATGTCCGGTGATGAAGCCAAAGACGACACCACCCAATACAAGCAATTGATCCGCCAGATGATCTCCGAACTGGAAGATGTGCTGGTGGTTTTGAAAAAGTGAAACAAGCCTTTAAAATACTTCCACATTTCAAATGCTTGCGGTATATTCCTGATCGCTTCGTTACGAAGCGAACCCAGTTTCACGCCTAGTCGGGGCGTAGCGCAGTCCGGTAGCGCACTAGCATGGGGTGCTAGGGGTCGAGTGTTCGAATCACTCCGTCCCGACCATATTTTTTTAAAAAATCCAATCACTTAGCGGTGGTTGGATTTTTTTGTGTCTGCTGATTTTGTGCGAAAGAAAAATTTGCCCCCACTTTTGGCCCTACTCAGAATCCTACATTTCCGTCGTGTGAGAATTTGAGGAAGTGGTGATGATTAGGATGGGGAGTGCTGAACATCCGGAGCGATGTGACATTCAATCATCGACCTCCCTGATATCCAATGAGATGACTCCTTCGACTTGAGGCGTAGAACCAGGTTGCGGAAGCAGCTTCAGCATAGCGCGGGGAGGGTGCTTGCGCTTTTGGAGCCTCGCCCCAGCAACGGAGTTTATCTGGCGCCGAAGCTCGGGCAGGTCAGTCGCCTCGGGTTCTCCGGGAAGCTCTATCGCATCGCCTGGGCTCGATGTGTCAGGAGGGTAGCCCTGATCAAGCTCAATGGAGCGTTCCTCTTCTAATTGGGCTTCTGGTCGTACTGGGGTAGGGGTCATGGCCCTGTGAGCCTCGACTTCCTGTGCGGCTAGCTCTAGAGAGTTGGAAGGTCCGATTTCTGACGCGGAAGGTTGTGCAGGTTCTCCCTCCAAAATATTGGCCACACTGATTGCGATCTGCTCGTTGCTTGGTCGCGTAATGATTGCAGCCAGCTGCTTTTGCGATAGGTGCGTTAGTTTTGCAGTCCGTGCTAAAGCACTCTTGAGCACTGTTTCGTACGCTTTTTCGATTTCACGTTCTTTGGGTTCCGCGGGTGCCTGATGATGGCGGATATGTGCTTTTCGTGGAAGTCGATGGATCTCAGCGAGCGTTGGTTAATATAGAAAAACTCTAATTCACGCATACGGATTTTGGTGTTTACGCGATCAGTAGTGGAAGCAGGATAGCCTCCTGCTTCCACGAGTGGATTGCTAGTTAATGGGTTTGCTGATCAATCCCGGCCTGTAACGCCTGGCTATCACTGTGCCCGCCGACCCTCAGCGGTCCAAGGTTGAAGGCTTGATCCTTACGTATGGCGTCGTCCTGTTTCTGGGTCAATTCGTCCTTGGCGCCCAGCACCAGGTTGACCGGTGACTTCGACAGGTTCAGCCCGACATCCGCTCGGTAATCGCTGCCGGCCAACGTCGTTGCCGTGACCTTGGAACCACCCAGGTCGACCTTGCCCTGGTCCGCGCTGATCCGGGCGCCAGTCAGGTGGGTTTCGCCACTCACCTGCAGGTTGACGCCTTGCGTGCGGATGCCCGACGCTTGAGTGACGCTGTCTTTCACCACATGGCTGACGTCCAGGTTCAACGTCGGGGTGTAGGACGTGTTGCCGCTCTTGTCGCCGAACAGCACGTTTTCGGTGGTATTGGCCATCGAACTGCCGGTGGTGTTTTTGCCGTTGACGGCGTAGCTGTCAGTGGTTTTTGGCCAGGCCTTTTCCTTGAGGTCGGACAGGCGAGTGCCCACGGCATCCTTCTTGTCCGCCAGGTAAGCCTTGGCTTTGTCCACGCTCGTACCGAAGGCGCCGCGGGGCTCGGGGTTCACGTCGTAGCTACCGCTGCGGGTGAGTTTTTCGCCCAGGCGTTCCTTGGCGTTGCCAACGCTGTTGACCACGCTGTCCTTGGCCGAGGCCAGGTGCTCGGTGCCCTTGTCCACGGCGTTCTCGAGCTTTTCGCGGTGCTTGTCAAACGCGCCCTCGGTCTTGGCTTGCACCTTGTCCTTGAGCGGGCCGCTGGCCTTGGCCAGTTTGTTGACCACGCCGGGCTGGTTTTTCTCGACATCAAGCTTGGCGTCGACGTTGACCTGGGTGCTGCTGACTTGATCTTTGCGGCTCTCGACGACGAGGTCGCCGCCGACATTGCCACTGACCTGATCGGCTTCAATTCGCGCGCCGGCCAGATGGGTGTCACCGGCACTGTTGATCACCACCTTATTCGCCTTGATCAGGCTGTCGTGCTGGGTGGTGCCTTGCAGGTGATCCACGTCGACCTTGGCCCGCGCATTGATGCCGTGCTGGGTCTTGGGGGTGTCATGTTCACCGGCGTCGGCCAGGGTGGTTTTGCCGCCGCTGCCGCCTGCGCCCAGGGTCACGCCCCAGCTGTTATGCGCCTGGGTCGATTGCGCCGACTCTTGCAGGATGCCGCCGTTTTGCGCATCCAGATTGACGCTGTCAGCCACCACCTGAGTGCCTTGCAGGTGGATCGCATCCGCCGCGTTGGCGCCGCTGGTGAGGCTCACTTTGCCGTTGCTGTGCAACTGCCCGACGCTAACGCCTTGGTCGTTTTCGGCGACTTTGCCGATGTTGAAATTGGCGCTCAGGCTGCCGGTGGTGCCGCTGCTTTCAGCGCTGCTGGTCTTGCCGGCCCCGACCGTCAGGCCGCCGCCCAGGTTGCTGCCGCTGCTCACGTGCGTAGCGGTGGCCGCTTGCAGATTCAGCTTGCCGCCAGCGTTGAGGCTGATGTCACCGGTCTTCGCGGTGCTGCTGCCGGCCTGAGTGCCCTGCAGGGTCATGTCGCCACCGCTGCTGAGTTGGATCGGGCCGTTGCCCTGCAGCGTCGCGACACGCGCCTGGCTGTCCTGGGTGTTCAGGCGCTTGTCGTCCAGTTGCACGCCGGCACCGAGGCTGGCGTTCGTACCGTTGCTGCCCGGGGCCGTGCCCACGGTCATAGAACCGCTGCCGCGCAGGCTGTTATTGGTGTTGCTTTGGGTATCGTTGGCCTGGTTCAGCGCCAATTCGCCACCGGCTTTGAGGTTGACGCCCGCCTGGCCGCCGTTGAATTGGCTGCCTTCATAACGCGCGTCGCCTTGGGTCTCGATGTTCACACCCTGGGCCCCGGCGTAGCTGCCGACTACCGCCGTGCTGCTGGATTCGCGCCCATCGCTGCTGCCGCCTGCGCCATTGCCGCGCACGTTCAAGTCTTCACCGGTGGTGGTGTAGACGCGCACGCCCACTTTGGCGTCAACGCCTTGCTCGCTGCTGGTGCGGGTGTTGGCGGCCGTCGTGGCGAGGTGCTCGCCGGCGTTGATCTTCAGCCCGCCCTCACTGGCGCGGTACTGGGTGCCTTCATCTTTCACGGTGTTGGCGACATTGACCTGCACCGTGCTACCGCTGAACTGGCTGACCACGGCGGTACTGTCCTGCTGTGTGCGGGTCTTGTTGGTATGGCCGACTTCCACATCGAGTCCGACATTCGGTTGCTCGAAGGCATCCAGCAGGCCGGGCTGATGGAATTTGGCCTGGGCCACGCCGTCGACGGCTTTTTCGATCGGCCGGGTGATGCCTTTGTATTCAACATTGGCGCCGACGTCGGCGGTCCAACCGTTCTCTTTGTGGGTGCCGGTCTCGGTGTTATGCGCCGCCTGGTTATCGACCTGCGCCGCGTTGACCTGCAACTCAGAACCGGCCTTCACCTGCGCGCCCTGGCTGGTCAGGGTGTTGCCGGCGTTGATCGTCAGCGTGCCGGCCGACGCCACGCTGCTGGTTTGCGCGGTGGTTTTGTGGCTGGTGTCATTGCTGCTCTGGTGGCTGAACTGCGCACCATTGCCGGCTCGGTCCAGGCCGCCGGTGTAATACACGCCGCCAGCGGTGGTGGTGGTGTCGGTTTGGCTACGGGTGCTGTCATCGGTCGCCAACAGCTCGACGTTTTTGCCGCTCACGGTCGCATCGCCCTGGGTCGCCTTTAGCTCGGAACCCTTGATGCTCACGTCGCCACCGGCCGTGACGGCCAGGCTGCCGCCGCTGAGGCTGGAAGCTTGCTGCTGGGTGGTGTCGGTCTTGCTGGCGTGCTGCTGGTCTGCATAGTTCACACCCGCGCGGTACTGGCGCGTGCCGTCGGCGGTTTCCTTGGCGTAGCCATCGAAACCCCGCGTGTGAGTGCTGGTAGTGGTGTGAGAGGTGTTTTCAGCCGACGCGACTTTGATGTCACCCTTGGCATTCGCTTGCAGTTCGCCTGCCGCAGAGACCTTGGAGCCGCTGACGCTGATGTTTTTGGCGCTTTGCAGTTTGAGGTTGCTGTCCGAGCGCAGGTTGCTGGCGACGACGGTGCTGTCCTTGAGGTTCTTGCGGCTTTCATCCTTGGAGATACCAAAGAACTTGCTGTCGTTGCTGTAGCTATTGTCGTGGGAGGTGTCTTGCACGCCGTCGATCACCAGCGAGCCTTTGTCGCTGATGACGCTGGCCTGTTGGCCACCACGCGCCTGGCTGCCGCTGATGCGCACGTCGTCCGCCTTGACGATCAGCTTGCCATCGGCATTGACCTTGCTGCCGGTGTTCAGGGTCTTGCCCTTATCGCCATCGCCGTTCTTGCCGAAGAAACTGCCGCCAGTCAGGTCGCCGGAGTAAGCGTTGTCGCTGCTGCTCTGGGTACGGCTGGCGCTGGTGATGTCGACTTGCCGAGCGGCCAATTGAATATCGCCCGCAGATTTCAGTTCGGCGCCTTGCAGTTGCAGTTTTTGCTGGCTGGTCAGTTCCAGGGCTTTGCCGGCCTTGAGGCTGCTGGTGACGCTGCGCTGTTCGCTGCTGGACTTGTCCCAGTTGGCTTTCCACAGGTGCTTGCGGTGGTTGCCCTGGTCGCGGGTTTCGTGGGTCTCGGTGGCGGCGCTCAGTTGCAGGTCGGCGCCGCTGTCGACGCGCAATGCGTCGCCTGCTTCGACCTTGCTGGCCTTGATCTCGGTGTTGGCGCCGGACGACAGCGTGGCATTTTGTTGTGCGACGACGTTGTTGGCGTGCTGACGCGAGTCCTTGTCGGTGGTGGTGCGGTCATAGGTTTCGTAGGTGAACAGGAAGTTGCTGTTGTTCCACTGCTCACGTTTTTCCTGAAGCTTTTTGCTTTCCAGGCTGCTGAGAGTGAGGTTGCGGCCGGCGTCGAGCTTGACGTTGCGTCCGCCGACGTCGGTGGCGGCGAGGCTCAAGTCTTTGGCACTGTGCAAGTCGACATCGCCCTGGCGGCTCTGCACACCGGCGCGGGTGGCGTCGAGGCTGTTGGCGTGGACCTGGCCGCTGATATCGAGGTCGCCGGCCGAGCTGACCTTCACCCCATCACGGCCCTCGACTTGCACCGCGCCCACGCGCACCCCGGCACCTTCGGCGGTGCTGATGATATTGATACGGCCGGCCTGCATTGCCCCGAACAGGCGGGCGTCGATACGCTGGTCCTGGGTTTTGCTCGCCGGGTCGACCTGGCGCACCTGGCCGCTGGCGTAGTCGACCTGATTGCGGCCGACCGTGAGGTTCAATTGGTCACGCGCACTGAGGCGCCCCTCGCTGTCGATACGCGGCGCGATCAGGTTGATCGAACCCGCGCCGTTTTGCAGGCCCTGGCCCTGCACCGTCAGGTGGCCGCTTGCATCGCGAGTGTTCAAGCCTTGCAGCTTGCCGTCGTTGAGCTCAGGGCGGCCCACTACGAGGTTGGCATTTGGGGTGTTGATGAAACTGCCGCCGTTGACGGAAATGCCATTGGGGTTGGCCAGCACATAATCGGCAGCCCGGCCAAAAACCTCCTGAGCGCCGTTGATGGCCGAGGCGTTGCGGCTCACCACTTCGTTGAGGATCACGCTCGCCGCCTGGCCCTGGAACTGCGGGTTGGCAGCCAGCTGCCCGGCGAGTTGCGATTGACCAGCCTGCAAGGCGTTATTCAACACCACGCCCTGGCGGTCGACGTTGTAGTCCAGGAACTGGTTATGGGACAGACCGCCGGCATTCGGCGCGACGATGTTGACGATGGGCACGCCGCCCTGGTTTTGCAGCTGCGGCGTACCGCCAGGCCCTTCGACGACGGTTAAGCCACCGGCCAGGACCAGCTGCGGTAGCAGGAACAGGCTGGCGATGGCCCAGCGCAGTTTGCCCTGGGGTGAAAGGTGAAATGTATGGGTGTCAGTCGGCATAAATAAATTCGCTCTGTGTTGGCTGATCCGCGACGTGCGTTGTTCGTTGCAACGCTGCTGTGGTGGTCAGGTACGGCGGTTAACTCAGGCTAAACAGGTGTTGCTCAAATCTGTACGCTAAGGCGCGTCAGCCAGACCTCCGGCTCCTGGCCAAACCCAGCGGGCGTGTTGAGGTTGCGTTGGTAATCGAGGTCCAGTTGCACGTTTTTCCAGCTCAGGTTGAGCCCGGCACTGGCACCGCTCAGGCGCAGGCTTTGAGCGCCGTGTTCGCGCTTGATCCAGCCGTTGTCCAGGCCCAGGCGCGGGGTGATTTTTACCGGCAGGTCGCTGGTGAGCGGCAGGCGCAAGGTGTTGCGCCATACCGCGCCGATGGCCCCGGACGCGATGTTTTCGCGGTAGCCACGCACCGCCGAATCGTCGGTGCCCAGCAGTTGTTCGATGGCAGGCAACGCATCCGGGCTGTATTGCGCCGACAGCTGGCTCTGCCACTGCCACGGTTGCCCCAGCCATTGGCCGTTGCGCCATTGGGTGAGGTTGGCGCGGTACTTATGGAATTGCGCCTGGGGCAGGTTTTTTTGCGTTTGGTCAGCATCACGGTCGGCGCCGAACCATGTCAGGCCTTGGGCGTAATTGACGTCGAGGTTCCACACTGCGCTGTTGAGCCAGAACAGATTCAGGCCAGCCTCGGCCACTGTCAGCGTCGGGCTCTGGATACCTAAGCGAACCTTTTGCAGGTAGCTGTCGACGTCCTTGTAGGCCAGTTGCAGGTTGGCGCTGAGTTGATGGCCCTGGTCGCGCCACAGCACGCGGTCGGTGCGCAAACTGACCTGGTCAGTACGGCCGCTGTTGTAAAACGTGGCGCGGCTGAGCTTGAACGGCGAGCGGTATTCGTTGTGGCTGGCGAACAGGCTGTAGGTCCAGTACCCGTAAGGGATGGAATAAAACAGGCTGTTGCTGCGGCTGTAGCGCGGCCCGTGGTTGAGCGTGTCGCTGAAGCTCAGGTTGAGCGAATCGTTGAGCTTGAGCGGGCTGTCCAGGCTCAGGTTGATGGCATTGCGATCACGCCCCGTGCCGGCACTGCCGAGGTTATCCACTCCAAGCCCCAGCCCCCAGCGTGACGCCGTGCTGCGCGAGCGCAGGATGATGCGCGAGGCGCCAGCTTCATTGCCAGGGGCGATGTCGGCGGTGAGGTCCACCGAACGCAGGCGGTTGAGCTGGTCCAGGCCTTGTTCCAAATCGCGCAGGTTCAGCGGCTTGCCGAGCATCCCGGGGAACGCGCCGCCTAACGACACCGGCAGGCTCTGGTCGGCCAGTTCGATGGCTTCGAGGTAGCCCTCTTCGACGTGAATATCCAGCGACTGTCCGGCCGCCGGTGGGCTGATCAGGTACGGGCGGCTGGCGATATAGCCGGCTTGCACATACAGCTGGGTGATCTCGGCCAGCAGGCGGTTGATCTGGGTGACGCCCATGCAGGGCGCCACGTAGGGTTCGATGCGTTTGTTCAGCTCAGCCTTGCTGAACAGCGTGATTCCGGCCAGGCGCGTGCCACTTAGCGGCCAGCAGCGTTCATCTTTGGCGATGTCTGTTGGCAAGGCCGGCGTGGCCGCTTGCGTACCGAAACTACCGCGTTGCAGTTGCCGTTGGCGCTGCTCCAGGTGTAATTGCTGCAAGTCGCGCTGCTGTTGCTGCTGCAAGCGCAGCGCTTCCTGGCCCGCTTGCGGCCCATCGGCGGCGGCCGGCAGCGCGCACAGGCAGAGCAGGGCGACGCCCAGGCTCTGGATACAATACTGGCGTTGGGTTGAGGGCTGATTCGGCACTCGACATCCTTAACGTAGAAATACGTACAATCCATACCCATTAGCCAAACGGTGAACTCAGGGATTTTGCACAGTTGAGCCATCATTAAACTGTTTGTTACATCAGTGGCAGGACTTTTTACGTAAAACGTGGGGAATGCCGCGTTATTCACAAAATAAATGCATAGAGGTGGTGCGGGAGGGCCAGGCGACAACTCGTTTGGGCGTTTCATGAGGCGATTTCTGCCCTCATTCTGCTGACTCACCGATCAACCCTGCTTTTCAGACGTATTTACCCCTTTGCCTTTTACAAAAGCCGCTGGGCCTAGCATCAGGTTGTTCAATACAAACAGCTGAACATCGGCATTCTGTTCTCTACTCTCCTCCAGGCACCGGTAGCGAATCTTGCGCTTGCCCCGTTACTGCACGCGGCCTTCGCCGTGATGCTTGTAACTGGTTGGCCGCGCACCATTTGCCAAGACAACGTCCTGTTCAGCCTGCTCCGCTTGCTTGGTAACATCGAGCGCATATGCCCGATGTAGTGCGCGCGGTTAAGGGTGTCCCCTTTCGCCCCATAGCTGCCCTTGATGTATGTGTGTTGTCGCCATATGTTATTGGCATTCATGGAGGATTCTGACTGATGGCACGTGTGGGATTGATACTGACACCCGGTTTTGCGGACTGGGAATACGCTTTCATTGCTGGAACTGCGTCTCCGTTTTACGGGATCGATGTCAGGTTTTTCGCTTCTGCTACGGGGCAGTTTCGCTCGCAGGGTGGATTGGCGGTAACGGTCGAGAGCAGTTTGCAACAATGTCTGGACTGGAAACCGGACGTTGTAGTCGTGATTGGAGGAGTGGTCTGGGAACGTGCAGAAGCACCTGATATTCGGGAGTTTCTTCATGCTAGTCGTGCAAGTGGAGCGACAATTGCCGGTATCTGTGGGGGAACGCTGGCACTTGCCAGGGCCAGCCTTCTCGACACCGTTCCTCATACATCGAACAGCGCTGACTTCCTGCAGCAGAATGCCATGGGTTATGAGGGGGGCACGCTTTATCGAAGCAGCCCAGTAGCTGTGGTTGCAGACCGCATCATAACTGCTCCAGGCCCTGCACCCGTTAGCTTCACCTGCGCAGTGTTCGAAGCTGCCGGGCTATCTTCCGAGACCACTTCTCAATTCAGATCAATGTTGGCAGCGGAACATCGGTGACTGCGTCATCCTACAAAACAGCCGGTTAGGTGATGTGTTCGGATGGCCGCTCATGGGCGATTTCTGCCTGTCATGAGGGGCAGCATTCGGCCCGAAGCGGACTTAGGCTTGGTCCGCCTCGAGGCCACGACTCAGAACGCCAGAGCTTTTCGCGCCCCTAAAGTTGCATTACTGCGAGCGCCCTGCGCAGGGGCTCGTCGGATATCTGGATAGGACCATGAAATGGCACGTCCATGTCCAAAACAAGGTAAACGGAAGCCGCAATGAGCAATGACGAGATAATGAACATTCCGATCACCATCGAATTACGGGGAGCGCGGTATCCAAAACTGGCGAAAATGAGCGTCAACCAGGCAACAAGCATCCCAATCAGCGGGCCAGGAATCGCTCCCTCTGACTGCTCTACGATCCTCCAGCGTTGCTCGATGAGCGAATGATATTGCTGACGAATATCCTGAAGCATCGTTTCATGGTAGCGGTCCGGGGGCATTATAAGAGCCAAAGACTTGCCGATATCATCCAGGTATTTAGCCGCCTCGCTGTTACGATGCTGCAGCGCCTCGTCTCCCCGATACGGGGTCTCGATAGCACGCTCAAGATAGAGGATCAGACGGTTTCGGGTGTCTTGTGCCGCATCGCCATAGCCCCGCAGTGTCCGATCAAAAATGATCATGCTGGTTGCATATCCATGGAAGTTTGCATCAATGGACTCGAAAGTGTTTTTGGCAGAATTGATCATCAAACCAAAGACCAGCGATGTCATAACCACAAAAATGTTGGCTACTAGACGAATTACGGAGTTAGTGTCGTCATCCCTGTGGCGGGATGCCAGCTTTGGGTACCAGTGCATCATGAGAAGCGAGGCAGCAACGAGGCACCCAAAAATGGCCAGTGCTATCCAGAGAGAGTTCATTTATCAGCGCCCTGATCAATTGGAGTCAAGTCTTGAAGGATAGACCGTTGGCGGTTCTCTCCGAATTCTGCTCGGCAGATACCGCGTTTGCACTCCGGGAATGCCCCCCATATTGGTATGAACGCCAACGCTGATCATCGGTAGATATTGGTCGAGCTCTGCCAATCGTTAGAGGCAACAGATCAGGACCGTCTGCTTATGGCCGAGAAAAGCCATTCATGAACAGCGACTCCAGGCCTCGGCTGATCTAGCAATGAAAGAGCTTTTCAACCAAGCTCGCCTCCAGCGGTGAGAGCTCCAGCGACAATAGCTACGCAGCTCCCGCCAGAGCCGGGGTCAGCGCCGCAGGCGTATTCCAGGGGGCATCGGCCCAAGCTCCGCTGCCGGGCGTCAGCAACTGGCGCAGATGCTGCTCATGGAATGCTTCGCCCAGCGAGTCGACGCGAAACGCCGCCACCCACTGCTCGCGCCCTTGCTGATAGGCCTTGCCGAATTCCTCCCAACTGTCGAAACAGTCCTGCGCCCGCTGTGCATTGAGCAGCAGCACACGCCAGGCGAGGTCGGGCTCGAGCCAACGCATCAGCAGCGCACAACGGACCAGAAACGCCACCCGAACGCAGGCAAAGGCCATGGCCGCACGCGGCTCATCACCGGTTATCAGCGCCTGCAGGTCGAGGTTGTACCACTGCTGTTCGAGGGTCGCACTGAAGTGCGACCGCACGGCTTCGTCATTGCAATTGCTGCGTATCCCGGCCTGGTGTAACAACGCTGCCCGTAAAATCGTCTGTGCTTGCTCGGTGAAGTGATCGCACGCCGACGAGTAGAAACCCTCGACTTCCATCGCATCAGCCATGGGCCTGGCCAGCAGCAGCGACCAGTGCCTGCGTTGGCTGAACAACTGGGCGCCACGCGGTCTGAATGCTCGCCACAACATCCAGGCTGAAACAACAACTGCGATAAGCAAAAACATCCCGCTCTCCTTACCTTGCCCGGGCCTGCCAGGCCAGGATTTCCTCGGCCATTGGCGAGGTCATTTCAGGCCACGGCACACCTTCGGTGAGGTACAACGGGTCTTTGGGCTGACGCTCAATGTATTTGCTGAAAATGTGCCGGATGGCGTACTTGACCGACACCGCCTTCGGGGCAGCCTGCAGGAATTGCTGCGGCTGACGCCCGGCGACCAGCCATTCGACCATGGCGGATGGCGCATCGAGGCGCTCATAAAGTTGCGGATATCGGGCTACCAGGCGAGTCTGGGCGGTCGGGTCGTTGACCTCCTCGATACGCAGCCAGCCGGCTTCGGTACGCACGATGCCGATGGCGATACAGTCGGCGGGTGTCTGCTGGTCGGTGTCCAGAGCATTCAGGCACTGCAGCAGGTCCTGGTAATAGCGCTCCACCGGAGGCCGGTTTTGCTTACCCTTTACCTGCTCGACCGTCAAGGTGCCGTCGGCCTGGACGATCAGGCTGATGGTGATGTGTGGCTGGCCCTGACTGTCACGCAAACTGAACACGCGCATGCGCTGCTGTTCGACCGCTTCGGCATAGCGCTCGCCGTAGCCGCCAGTCAAGGCGCGGCGATCGGCGAACTGGCCCAGACAGTGGCGCATCACGTAGCTTTCAAAGGCCATTTCCGCGCGCAGCAAGGAGCTTTCGGGACGCAGTTCCTGCAATACGTGCTCAGCGGTGTTCACCCGCGCAAGCAAGGCCTCGGGCTGGCTCTGGCGCCAGCCTTGTTCGACACGCGCCGCCATCTGCGCGTGTTCCTTTTGCCACAGCATCAACGCCTGGGGGCAGTTGATGCGTTCGAGCTTGCCCGCCAGTGCTGTGCCCTGACGCGAGGTCAGGAACTCCACCAGCAAGGCTTCCAGCGCCAGCAATGGCGCCTGCTGCGGATCGACCCAGACCAGCGGGGCAAGTGAATCTTTTTTTGCATCGCTCAAATGCCCAACCACCCAGGACGGCGGCTCGGCTCCCAATGCCTCGATAGCCTGCTCCATGCTCAGGATTCGCCGCGCAGGCTCGAAATTGCCGACCAGATGACGGTAAAAATGGTTGAGCAACCATTTGCCCACCTCTGGCGCATCACCTCGGGCCTTGCTGCGCTCGGCAATGCCACGCTTGAGTTGATCGGCATTGAGTGCGTTGCGCGGGGCATAACCGGACGTTCGCAGCTCCGGTGTCACTTCCATATCTGCCACCAGGCTTTGCCGGCCGGTTTTGCCGGCGCCTGCAGTTCGGCGATGCACTGGCGGATCATTTCATTGTTTCCCCGATCAACTTCGTTGTTCGGATCACTGCGCAGAATGGAGCGCTGATAATAGGCCACGGCCTCTGCCTTGCGCTCGAGCCCCTTGAGCACATCGCCGGCACAAGCCAGCAGAGAGGATTCAGAGCGTTCATCGATGACCGGCGCGTAACGTAACCACAGGTTAGTGGCCGCCTCCGGCAGGCTGTATGACAGGTACATGGCAATTTTCATCCGTGCGAACAGCGGCGAGTACTCCAGGTCCTTGTCGCTGATTTCGCGCTCTTCCTGCCATTTGAGAATGCGCTCCAGCCAGATCAGAATCTCGCGCTCGCGGTCCAGTCGAAACAGGGCGCGGGTGACGTCCTGTATGTAATCTTCCGGGTCGTGGCGGCCGTAGCCATAGTCGGCTGCGTAGTGCCATAGCTGCTCGGCGGCTTCGGCGATGCCTGGGTTATCGTTCAGCAGAATACGATTTTCGAGGATGCCCTGATAATGTTCGGCGAACGGGCTGGCGGCGATGCCACGGGTATGCAACTCAAGTGCTTGACCCATGAGTTTGTCGTTGTAGCAGCGGTAATTGATCGCCAGGTTGTTGCACAGCATTGAGTACAGGTGTGCGCAGGCATCGTAGCGGTGTCCGCGGCCGCTGGCGAAGCACTGCTCCATACGGGCCTGGCCATGTTCGTAGGCAACCTTTTGCACTTCCCGCAGCCGCCACCAGACCGAATCTGCCTCCTCGCTGGAAAGCTTCTCGACATGCGTTTCGACCAAGCTTTCAAGGGAAGTCGCAAAATTGTAGTAGTACATGCCACTGGCCAATAGCGGCAAGGGTTGGCGCAAGGCATCGAATATGCCGAACGCACTGGCGTGGGCGCTGAACAGGCTGTAGACGCTGCGGTGGTCCTGCAGATCGCCGGCCGAAACCGCCTCGCGTAGCATCGTCAGTTCGGTGTTGGCGTCGATGCGCCCGGCCTGACGTTCACGTACCGCCACCAGACGAGTGATCCACGGGTGATTCGGCGCGCGTCGCCGGGCTTCTGCAAGGGCCAGGCTGAAGACGTTGTCAATTTGCTCAAGGTCATCGCGCGCGTCATGCAGTGCATCGAGCAGCGGGCCCATGGACGGGGTCGACTCGTCCCGCCATGGCAGGCCGGAAGTGAAGCGCTCCAGCACTCTCTGATCATCACAGGCACGTATCACGCACAACGGCCACCACGCTGACTGGTCCTCGGCATCGAGCAGGCGATCGTGGACCCAGTAGGCCGTGCCCGGCCACATTTCGCCGCGCATTTCATAGATTTCCATGAATGCACGTTGCCCGGCGTCGTCGATTTGGCCGTTTTCAAGCAGCCATGGCAAATGGAAGTCAACGAAGTTGTCACCGCCGCCGGACTCCAGGCTCAGGGTCGCCACTTCACAGATTTTCAAAGCACCGGCGAGGTCGCCCTGGGCCTGCAATGAACGGGCGGCCAGACGTGCCAGGCGCACTTCCCATTCTCGGCGCTGGGGCAGCGACAATTCGGCGATCAATCGCACAACCGGCTGTTCGAACATCGCCAGGCGCAATGGAACGATTTCGATCAGCGCATCGCCCAGCCACAGCCAGTCGTTACCGTCGACATCCTGATCTTCGCCAGCGGTGCGTAACGCGGCAATTGCCGCCAGCGCGGCTTCACGAGCCTCTTCGTCGCGTTCATGGGCGGCCAGCGCCTGGGCCCGTCGCTGGTGTTGATCGGCATCGTCCCAGGCTCGCAGTGCATGACGGTCGGGGTTGATCAGGGCAAGGGTGTGACGCACTTCGATGGTCTTCAGGGCGACGTCGAGGGTGGCGTGTTGGAGATCTTCGAAAATGCGGTAGCGCCGGTACTGCTCGATGTCGAACGGCAGCGGCTCGTTGATCAATTGCTGAAGGTTGTCGAGCGCCTGAAGCAGGCCCTGCTCGTCTTTGAAGTAGTTGCCCAGACGCAGTTGGTAGATCAGCAGGTTGACCTTGAGTTCGTTGCGCTCATCATCAGGCGTAGCCTCGATCAGTGCCTGGCCGTCGTCAGCCAGTACCGCCCTGGCCGCGTCTGCATCACCCGCGTTGACCCACAGCACGTGCAGCCGTCCGATCGACTCCAGCGAGGTTGCCTTGAGCGGTTGGCCGCGCAGCTGGCCCAACAGGTAGTCGACACCATGTTCCTGATGCTCGACCTCAAGACGGTCCATGAATTGATCCAGCTGGATGCCCGACAGCACGGTGCTGCTTTGCGTCATTGTGAACTCCATTTGCGAATGACTGTGCATCGCCCGATGCGTCCTGCGTCGGTGCCCTCGAGTGGGGCAACGGTTCTCGTGCAGGTCACGAATGACGAAAGGGATCGGGCAATACAGCGAGGTGCCGAACGCTACCAGTTGGCGTTTAAAAAACCAAGAGTACGCGGGGGGGGCAAAGTCAGTGATTAACGTGCATGCAGCGGGTCGAAACTGTGAATCGCCCGCAGATTGGTCGGCACTTCAGAAGGCTGATTCTGGCCAATTGCTGCCGTTCGCGACCGTCGGCTTTCGGCCAATAGCAGCCATAAATATGGCTACGAATCTAGGGCGGCTCAATGAATAGGTGCTCCTGAACGACTCTGCTCAAGAGCTGGCTTTGCCCCATAAAACGGGGCAAAGCCACATCAATAATTTAGTTGCCGCGGTAAGTCGAGAACCCATAGGGGCTGAGCAGCAGCGGAATATGGTAGTGAGGCACACTACCGTCTGCTTCGAAAATCACAGGTACTTCCGGGAAGAATGTTGCCGACTGATGCTCTTTGAACCAGTCACCCGTTTTGAACGTTACGCGATAGGTCCCTTTCTCGAGCACCTTGTTTTCCGGATAAAGCGCAGTAATACGGCCCTGTTCATTGGTGATGCCGGTGTTCAGTTTGCTCCAGTCTTGGCCGTTCTGTTTTTCAAGTGTCACATTCACGCCAGGTGATGGCAGGCCGTCTTGTAGGTTCAGCACATGGACGCTCAGAGGGTTACCAGCCGCAAAAACAGCGGAGGAAAGTGCGCTCAACACGGCACCGGCCAAAAGGGTTTTTAATGTATTCATGATGAGTCTCTTATTTATGGGTGGGTAAAACTTGTGCGATAGCTTTGAGGGCACAGCCTTCATCGATCTGCGCACCGCCGGCCCCGGCAACGCCGATGGCACCGATGACTTGATCGCCCACCTTCAGCGGTACTCCACCGCCTAACAGCAACAATTCATCAAGTGTGTTTAGGTTTTCAGCTTCGGGGTTACTGCGTGCACGCTCTGATAACAGGCCTGTAGCGGTCTTTGTTGATAGGGCGGTAAAGGCCTTGCGCTGCGCTGCCAGTGTGTTGTGTGGCCCGACATTGTCATCGCGCTGTACGGCTACCAGATTGCCTCCGCGGTCTACGACTGCTGCTACCCCGGTACGGCCGTCTGCATGGCAGGCTGCCAATGTGGCGTCTAGCAATTGGTTGGCCACGGCAAGGGTGACATCTGCACGCTGGGCAACCGGTGAGGTATCTGCCCATGCGGCACTTGAACCTATCGCCAGGGATAGGAGTGAGGTGGTGCAGCTTCTTGCGATTAGCATAAATCCTCCCGTTCAAAGCTCGGTTGAGCCATTGGCGGCCATCATGCATAAGCGTTGCGCTCAGACTGATTGCGTGAGGATTACCAATTTGTAATGGGACGAAGCTGTTTATTGGCCTAGGCTATGCACCTGCGCTGGAGGACTAGATGCGTATCCTGGTTGTTGAAGATGAAGCGAAGACAGCTGACTACCTGCACAAGGGGCTGAGTGAGTCCGGCTATCTTGTGGAAGTCGCCCTGAATGGATTAGACGGTCAGCACTTGGTGCAGGAGTGCGAGTTTGATCTGATCATCCTCGATGTCATGTTGCCCGGCTTGGACGGCTGGCAATTGCTGCAGATCATCCGACGAAAGTGGCAGACGCCTGTGCTATTTCTGACGGCGCGCGATGCTATCGAAGATCGGGTCAAAGGGCTTGAGCTGGGGGCGGATGACTACCTAGTGAAGCCTTTCTCTTACGCGGAACTGCTGGCTCGTGTACGTACGCTGCTTCGCCGCGGTCCGGCGAGAGAAGTAGAGCAGTTTCAGATTGCCGACCTGCATGTCGATTTGCTCAAGCGCAAGGTCACTCGCGGTGGCGAGCGTTTGCCCCTTACCAACAAAGAGTTCGCGTTGCTGCATTTGTTGCTCAGCCGCGAAGGTGAGGTTCTGTCACGTACGCTGATTGCTTCGCATGTCTGGCAGATGAATTTCGATAGCGATACCAACGTCGTAGACGTCGCTATTCGACGTTTGCGTGCGAAGGTTGATGATCCTTATCCGATCAAGCTGATTCACACCGTACGCGGAATGGGCTACATGATGGATGCTCAACCATGAGCCTATGGCCACGTAAACTCAGCCTTCGCCTGGCCTTGATGTTTGCCTTGATCAGTGTGGTGCTCTTAGGTGCTGTAGGGTTCTATCTGTATCACTCTCTTCAACGCGAAATAGCCTGGCGTGACGATCAGGCCCTGCTCGGTCGGCTGCAGCATATGCAGGCACTGATCGGCGACAGTAAGAGTGTAGATTCGCTGCGCACACGCCCGCAGCTGTACGAAAACATGCTGGGCAACCGCGACAACATGCTTTGGATTGTCGACAGCAATGGGCAGTTGCTAATCGAAATCAACCCGCTCGCTGTGCCATTGCCGAGTCTGCCGAAATCGTCTGCGCCAAGGCTTGCCGATAGTCCTGATGATCCAGCTTTGCGTTTTGCCTGGGTCGATATCTCGAGTCCAGAGCGTCGCCTTACCCTAATTGCGGGTAAGTACCTCGGTGAGCGTGAGCAGATGCTCAGTGCCTATCGTTGGGAAGTGCTGACAGCAGTGACGGTTGGTGCGTTGCTGGCGTTTCTGCTCGGCTGGCTGGTCAGTCAGCGCGGCCTCAAGCCGGTACGTCAACTGGCGACACGCGCAGCGACCATCGATGTGCAGCACCTGCATGTGCGCTTGGAAGCGTTCAATGATCTCAGCGAGCTAAGTGCCCTGAGCCATGCGCTCAATCAGATGCTTAGCCGCCTGGAGCAAGGCTTCGCTCAGCTGTCACGCTTCTCCGAAGACCTTGCCCACGAGATGCGTACGCCATTGAGCAACCTGATGGGGCAGACCCAGCAGACGCTTGGTCGTACTCGCTCGATTGAGGAATACCAGAATCTGTTGGTGTCCAATCAAGAAGAATACGAGCGCCTGGCGCGGATGATTGACAGCATGCTTTTCCTCGCGCGTACCGAGCAGCCAAAGTCGTCCATCAGCCGCGAACGCATCGACCTGCAGGAGCTTGCCGGACAGCTCTGCGAATATTTCGAAGGGATGGGGGAAGAGCGCGGTATTGAGCTGATAAATCAGGCCAGTGGCACGTTGTACGCTGACGCGCAGTTGCTACGCAGGGCACTGGCCAATTTGATTGCAAACGCACTGCGTTATGCCGCTCCTGATACGCCGGTGACTATCAGCACCATGAGCGCTGGGAATGGGCTCGAAATCAGCGTGCACAACCAAGGTGATGCGATTGCTGGCGAACACCTACCGCATTTATTCGAGCGGTTTTACCGGTGTGATCCTTCTCGCAATCAGCCCGATGATTCGGGCGGGCTTGGATTGGCCATCGTTCGATCGATCATGCAGGCCCACAGTGGAAAAGTGGGTGTAACCAGCAGCAATTTAGGCACGGCGTTTTTGCTCACTTTTCCGAACGAAACGTCTCTACTTTGAGCGAAGCTATTAGTGTGGTTGTGGTCAGTTGTTGTTGATCAGCGCTATGTGAGTCGCCGCGAGATTGTGTAGGTCCTAGATGACCGCTTCTGGCCAATTTCTGCCTGTCGTAGCGGGCAGCAATCGGCCAGAAGCTTCCTGTCACGAAGGACCTATCCAAAGCGTAAGCGGCTGGCTATCCCACCTTGCGTAATCACACGATGTAATCGCCCGCAGTCCGCTCGGTATGTCGAAGGGCGTAGCATATGTTCTGGATTGGATCGTATGGCCAATGAGTGGTTTAGGAGTTGTTCCCTTTGAAATTCGATTTAACTGAACAAGGCACAAAATATGCGTGCGCGGCAGACCCTGGCCGCGGCTATATTCCAAACGATCTGATAGCGGCTATCCAGGATGTGTACACGCCGGCGGGAATGCAATTGACGGATTTTGCTATACGCGAGGCTGAGAGTGCCGAGTATGGTGCCTCCCGCTTTGGCCTCGACGGACACACCATTGTCTTCCGTGTGGCTAAAACAACGCCGACGAAGATTGGACAGTTCGTCACAATATGGAAGCGCCCGACGTCAGGCGGCATCATTGCACCTCTCGATATCGATGATGGCGTAGCCTTTGTTGTGGTGAGTGTGTTCGATGCAACGCATCGCGGACAGTTTGTTTTCGACCAGAAGATACTGGCATCAAAGGGCATCATGGCGATTAACGGTAAAGGCGGTAAGCGCGCTATCCGCGTTTATCCACCTTGGGTCAAACCAGTCGCCAAAGAGGCCGTTAGGACACAGCAATGGCAACTACGTTACTTTCTTCCTCTTGAACAAAGCGGTAACGCCGATTCCGTGCAGGTGCGTCGGCTCTTTGAAGTTTAAGATCCTTATTCGTCATTCTTGAGCGTTCTGGGTAATGGCAGCTAAAGCACTGTGATCGAGCCGCCCGCGCCTACCCGCTGCCAAGGCAAGCCCAGTATCAAGGCCTGAAGTTGTTCCTTGTCGAGTTCGACGTCCGATCCGTGCCGGATACCTGGCCAGTGAAACTTGTCTTGGTTCAATCGTCGCACCGAACACCGCGATAACTCTAGCCAACGCGGTCTCGGTACCGGCACGCATGTCCATCGGCTCGGTGGCGATCCAGATGGAATCGATGCGGATCATTGAGCGAGTCCACGGATGAATCGTGGTGCTGTACTGCCTGTGTTTTGCGGACTACGGGCTTAGATGTTCCAACCCATCACCGATAACGCTGTTGAGTTTACGCCTGACTGGCGGCAAACGACGCTAACCTGCCCTTCACGAAGGGCTGCAGCACCTTCAGTTAGGGTGTGAATATTTACCAGGAGGGCTGGTCCTGTGAGTCCTCGTCTCCGGACTTTACTACTTTCTGAATCGACCACGGGTCTTTGCGCACGCGTTCGGGAGGCGGTGAAGCCCCCGAAAATGTTCCCCCCCGAACGCCTACTCGATGCCTATAGAGGCCTGACTGACACCTGTATAATTACATTCTTTGATCCTTCATCAGCATTTACGCATGGCTTTGTAGGAGGTGTTTTTATATGAGTTTTATTGGGTTGATGCTTTAATTTTTTGAGTTGCGTGCAATTGTCGGTGCGATGTTAATGGTGTTTAAAATATGATAATATGGTCCGCAATTATTTGAGCTGTTCCACTTTTAATTTATAGCAGGGCGAATAATGCTTTTTATTGTAATGTTAGGCGGAAAACATCCTAGAGCGAAAATTGAAGTCCATGATATAGCCTTCGTATTAGCTGATAGCTTAGAGGATGCATATCCTCAGCTTAGACAGAGTTGGTTTGGATCTCCTGTAGGCCTTCATATTGATGCATGGATGGCAGTTGATGGAGTTGCAGGCTGGAAGTTAGAACTAAGTGAATTAGCTCCCCGCCCTGGATCAATGCGTTTGTACTTTATCAATTTAGGCGGGTATGAAGTTAAATCCTTTGGTGAAGCGCATCACTATTCCCTGATAGTTGCGAAAGATAAGCGGGAGGCGATGAGCCTCGGTAAACGCGAGATTTTAAAGCACTGGGTCCAGGCCCATACTGATGGTGTGCTGGATGTGGACGACTGTTTGCCGATTGATGCGATAGAAGGACGATACGTTCATTTGGTCGAGGGACCACACGACGGCATCATTCAGCGCAATGACTACATTGTTTTGTCGTAACGTTTGATTAGCTCAACACGTCATCTGCTGAATCGCCCGAATTTCCTACGTAATGAGCGGCCACTTTTGGCCGAACGCAGCCATACGACAAGTGCCCCGAATCGTGGGCAATTTGGTAGTTCGTGTTCGGCCGGCAGGTACCCCCCCCCGGAAAGTCTAAGAAGTCACAAGATGAGGGGTCACATAGACCCACGCGGCATATGTGAAGAAACACATGCCAGTGCAGAAGCAAACAAATCCAATCAGGCTTGCCCCCCACATCCAAACATCCCACCCACCAGATGTTTCCGTTGACTGTAGGCCTGGGTCTATCTGCCGGACCTTTCCGGCCTTCTGGTACAGGTGAAGCGATATCGCTCGCACCTCATGGAACCCCGGCATCTCTTCGGCCTTCCATCCCTTGTAACAGCTTGCCGCCTCCCGGGCCTCCTTAAACGCTCACATCAAACATCTCGCTTCACGCTGCGTCCCGCCCTGACTACTGCCAGCCTCTCCTTGCCATTTTCATAACACTTGACCTTCCCCTCATGGCAAGCCGGATAAGACCTCCAGTGTTGGTTTGTCCTGAAAATTACAAGGAGGTACACGATGTACGGCAAGCGCATAACCCTGGTCGCCGTGGCGATAGCTGTCGTGTTCACGCTGGGTGGCTGTAAAGAGAGCGCGCCCGCGGCCGATGCCGCCAAGCCGCCTGGTGTGCCGGTGGCCGAGGTGGTTGCGCAGCCGGTGACTCCGTTTGTTGAATACACCGGTTCCTTGACCGCGATTGAGCAGGTTGAGTTGCGCCCGCGTGTCAGTGGTTATCTGCAAAGTGTCAGCGTGCCTGAAGGGCAATCCGTGGCTAAGGGCAGCCTTTTGTTTATGATCGACCCACGGGAGTTCCAGGCGGCGCTGAACGCTGCCAAGGGCCGTTTGCGTGAGGCTGAGGCCAATGCATTGCTGGCCCAGGCCGAGCATGGTCGGGCTGAGCAACTGTTCGCTAAAAAGGTGGTGGCGCGGGATCGTCTCGACAGCGCCATCGCCTCGTTGAATGCCGGCAGGGCTCAGGTCGACGCCGCCAAGGCAGCGCTGGATGCCGCACAACTGGACTTGAGCTACACCCGCGTCACTGCGCCCATCAGCGGGCGTGTCGACCGTGCCCTTGTCACCGAGGGCAACTACGTCACCCGTGGGGTGACGCCGCTGACGACGATCGTTTCCATCGACCCGCTGCATGTGTATTTCGATGTCGACGAGCGCACCTATCTGCGCTCGCTTGCCGCGACTCGGGAGGTTGCTGCGTCGAAAGGGGAAAAGGCCGCCAAGGTCATGGTGGCGATGCTTAACGATGCAAGCTACGCACGCGCCGGGCGGGTGGACTTCCTGGCGAATGCGGCCGACCGCAAGACCGGCACAGTGCGTGCGCGTGCCGTGGTCGACAACCCGGATGGGCGCCTGACGCCGGGGCTGTTCGCCAAGGTCAAGCTGGACACCGGCGCGCCGCAACCCCGGGTGTTGGTGGCCGACCACTCGATTGGCACTGACCAGGGCCGCCGCTATGTGCTGGTGGTCGGCGCAGACGACAAGACCGAATACCGTCCCGTCGAACTGGGGCCGATGGCCAACGGCTTGCGCGTGATTGAGCAGGGCCTGCAACCGGGTGAACGCATTGTCGTCAAGGGGCTGGTGCGCCCCGGCATGCAGGTGACGCCATTGGCCGCCAGGATGGATGGGGCGCCGTTGGATGCGCCGTTGGTGTTGGGGGGCGTGCAATGAGCTTCCCACGCTTTTTCATTGACCGGCCGATCTTCGCCATCGTGCTGTCGGTGTTAATGATGATTGCCGGCATCGTGGCCTTCTTTCATTTGCCGCTCAGCGAATACCCCGCCGTGACGCCGCCCACGGTGCAAGTGACGGCTTCTTATCCGGGCGCCAACCCCCAGGTGATCGCCGAGACGGTGGCGGCGCCCCTTGAGCAGGTGATCACCGGCGTCGAGGGCATGCTGTATATGACGTCGCAATCGGCGACCGATGGCCGCATGATCCTCACCGCGACCTTCGCCCAGGGCACCAACGCGGACATGGCGCAGATCCAGGTGCAAAACCGCGTCTCGCGGGCCCTGCCGCGTTTGCCCGAAGAGGTGCAGCGCCTCGGCGTGGTTACGCAGAAGACCTCCCCGGACATCCTCATGGTGGTCCACCTGCTGTCGCCCGACCAACGTTATGACCCGCTCTACATCTCCAACTATGCCTACCTCCAGGTGCGCGACGAGCTGTCGCGGATTCCGGGGATCAACGACGTGCTGGTGTGGGGGGCGGGCGAGTACAGCATGCGTCTGTGGCTCGATCCGGACCTGATCGCCGCCCGTGGCTTGACCGCAGGCGATGTAATTACCGCAGTGCGTGAGCAAAACGTGCAAGTGGCGGCCGGCTCGGTCGGCCAGGCGCCTGACTCCAGCGCGGCGTTCCAGGTCACGGTCAATACCCTCGGACGCCTGACGGACGAGGAGCAGTTTGGCGACATCATCATCCGCACCGGTGATAACGGCCAGGTGACGCGTCTGCGCGATGTGGCCCGTGTCGAAATGGGCGCCGATGCCTACGCGCTGCGCAGCCTGTTGGACGGCGAGCCGGCCGTTGCCCTGCAGATCATCCAGAGCCCGGGCGCCAACGCACTGGATGTGGCGCAAGCGGTGCGCGATACCATGCAGCGCCTGGAGGCTAACTTCCCCGAGGGCATGGTGTCGCGGATTGCCTATGACCCGACAGTGTTTGTGCGTGCATCGCTGGAGTCAGTGGCCATCACCCTGATGGAAGCGATCCTGCTGGTGGTCCTCGTGGTGGTGGTGTTCCTGCGTAACTGGCGTGCGTCGCTGATCCCGTTGATGGCCGTGCCGGTGTCGATCATCGGCACCTTTGCGGTCATGCATCTGATGGGTTTCTCCCTCAATACCCTGTCGTTGTTCGGCCTGGTCCTGTCCATCGGGATTGTGGTCGACGATGCAATCGTGGTGGTCGAGAACGTCGAGCGGCATATCGAGAACGGTGAGGAGCCGACGCAGGCTGCGCGGCGAGCGATGGGCGAGGTCACCGGGCCGATCATTGCGATCACCTCGGTACTCGCTGCGGTGTTCATCCCCACCGCCTTCCTCAGTGGCTTGCAAGGTGAGTTCTATCGGCAGTTCGCGCTGACCATCGCGATTTCCACGATCCTGTCGGCGGTCAACTCCTTGACCCTCAGCCCGGCACTCGCCGGCCTGTTGCTGCGCCCGCGCGACGCTGCGGTGGTGCATGACCCGCGCAGCCTGCGCGGTCGCGCCGCGCATCTGGTGCAAGTGCTGAGCCGGCCGTTCCAGCGGGCACCGCAGGCGTATGGCAACACGGTGCGCAAGGTCGCGGGTCGGCGCGGCGCGGCACTGTTGGTGTATGGCGGCTTGCTGGCGCTGACCTGGTTTGGTTTCAGCGCTGTACCGGCGGGCTTCGTGCCGATGCAAGACAAGTACTACCTGGTCGGTATCGCCCAGTTGCCCAATGCGGCCTCCCTCGATCGTACCGATGCGGTGGTGCGGCAGATGTCGAAAATCGCCCTGGATGAGCCGGGCGTCGAAAGCGTGGTGGCGTTCCCTGGGCTGTCGGTCAACGGCTTCGTTAACGTACCGAATGCTGCCGTAATGTTCGTTATGCTCGATCCGTTCAAGGAGCGTACTTCTCCCGACATGGCTGCGGTCGCCATCGCCGGGCGCCTGCAAGCCAAGTTCGCGAGCATTCCCGACGGTTTCCTCGGTGTATTCCCACCGCCGCCAGTGCCCGGCCTTGGAGTGACCGGAGGCTTCAAGCTGCAGGTTGAGGACCGGGGTGGGGTCGGGCTCCAGGCTCTGGTGCAGCAGACCCAGGTGCTGATGACAAAAGCCACCGAGTCGGGTCAGGTCGCCGGGTTGATGACCAGCCTGGACGTCAATGCGCCCCAACTGAATGTCGATATCGACCGCACCCAGGTCAAGAGCCAGGGGGTGCGACTGGCGGATGTGTTCGAGTCTTTGCAGGTCTACCTCGGTTCGCTGTACGTCAACGACTTCAACCGGTTCGGCCGCACCTACAAGGTGACTGCCCAGGCCGATGCGGACCACCGCATGCAGGCCGAAGCCATCGGCCGCCTGCAGGTGCGCAACGCGGCCGGGGACATGCTGCCGTTATCGGCGTTTGTCACCGTTACACCGAGTTCCGGGCCCGATCGGGTGATTCATTACAACGGCTATCCTTCGGCCGATATCTCCGGCGGAGCGATGCCCGGGGTCAGTTCCGGGCAGGCCGTGGCACTCATGGAGCGCCTGGCACAGGAGGTACTGCCCGAGGGCGTGACCTATGAATGGACGGACTTGACCTACCAGCAAAAGCTCGCAGGGTCATCGGCGCTGTTCATTTTCCCGCTGTGTGTGTTGCTGGCCTATCTGATCCTGGCCGCGCAATACAACAGTTGGTTGTTGCCCCTGGCGGTCTTGCTGATTGTGCCCATGTGTCTGCTCAGCGCGATCATCGGCGTTTGGTTGGTGGACGGCGATAACAACGTGTTTGTACAGATCGGGCTGGTGGTACTGGTCGGCCTGGCTGCGAAAAACGCCATCCTGATTGTCGAGTTCGCTCGCAGCCTTGAAGCCGAAGGCGCCAACCCGCTGGAAGCGGTTATCCACGCGTGCCAGTTGCGCTTGCGACCGATTCTGATGACCTCGCTGGCGTTCATCGCCGGTGTGGTGCCGCTGGTGTTTGCCAGCGGCGCCGGGGCCGAGATGCGCCATGCCATGGGGGTTGCGGTGTTTGCCGGGATGTTGGGGGTGACCCTGTTCGGTCTGTTCCTGACGCCGGTGTTCTACGTGGTGATGCGCAGCCTTGCGCTGCGCTTGCAGCGCAAGGGCCCGAGTCCGAAGCTGCAGTTGGAGGAGCGCGTGTCATGAAATTGGCCTATCAAGCGTTTCTGTTGTCGTCGCTCCTGCTGGCTGGCTGCACCGCAGTCGGGCCCGATTATTCCGCGCCGGTGCTGCCCGCTGCGCAACGGCCAGCAAGCTTCGGCGCGCCCATTGCCGGTCTTGGTACGGGCGATGTCGAGGTGCAGTGGTGGCGTGTGTTCGATGAGCCGGCCCTCAGCCAATTGATCCAGCAGGCGCTGGCGGCCAACCACGATATCGGCATCGCCGCCGCGCGGCTCGACGAAGCCAAGGCGATGTTGCGCGAGAGCCGCCAGGGCTTCTTGCCCAGCGGCGGTGCCGCGTTAGGGTATGAGCACCGACAGCGCAGCGAAGTCGAGACCCCCCTCGGCCAGCAGCGCTCCCTTGAAACCACGCGCGCGGCGCTGGATGCCGCCTGGGAAATCGACTTGTTTGGCCGCGTCCGGCGCTCGGTGGAGGCGGCGCAGGCCCAGGCGGGATCGCGCCAGGCGTTGCTGCGCAGCGTGCAGGCGAGCGTCGCCGCCACCGTCGCGGCAACCTGGTTCGAGCTGCAAGGGGTCGAAGCCGAGCAGGCGGTGGTGGCGGACATCAGTCAAAGCCAGCGCGACAGCCTGGGCCTGGTGGAGCACTTGGTCAGCGTAGGCGCCGCCACCGAATTCGATCGGCTACGTGCCGAGGCCTTGCTGCGCAATGTCGAGGCGGTAGCGCCTGGCCTGGAGCGGCGTCGGGCAACCACCACCAACGCGTTGGCGGTATTACTGGGGCAGGCGCCACAAGGGTTCAAGCCACCGCAGGCCCGGCCCGGCCGTGAGACCTTGAACCTGCGCACCCTGCAGGTGGGCGACCCGGCCGGCTTGCTGGCCCGGCGCGCCGATATCGCCGCAGCCGAACGGGTGCTGGCAGCCGAGACCGCGCAGATCGGCGTGGCAACAGCCGGTTTGTATCCGGATATCCAGGTGCGGGGTTCCATCGGTCTGCTGGCCGGAAGCCTCGGCGCCTTGGGCGACTCGGGCATGCAGTCGAACTTTATCGCACCAGTCATTCGCTGGTCGCTGCTGGACACTGGGCGCGTACGCGCGCGGATCGCCGCCAGCGAGGCGCGCACCCAGGCGGCATTGATCAGCTACGACCAGACCGTATTGCGCGCTCTGCAAGAAACCGATGACGCGTTCCAGGCCAACAGTGCAGCCGGCAGCACCCTGGGCTTGCGGCTGCTGGAAGCGGCGGCCAATCGTGAGGCGGCGAGGTTGGCCCGCACGCGTTTCACGGAAGGTGAGGGGGTGTATCTGGACGTCCTGGAGGCCGAGCGCGCGGACTTCAGCAGCCGCCGCGCACTGACCGTGGCGCGCACCGAGCAGCGCTTGGCGGTGGTCGGCATCTACAAGGCATTGGGCGGTGGCTGGCAGATCTGCGAGCAGGCGGGGCAGGTGTGCAGCGGTGCTGCGGCACTGCGTTAGACACCGTTGTTGTACGCAAGCGCGCTGCTTGCAGTGTTCGGCGAAGAACGGCCAGGTGGCAGATTTCCTGTCGCAAGCCACCATTTATCGAATGAGGAGTCACCCAGATGGATACCAAGCAGGTTCTAACCGTTGGCCTGGCAGTGCTAGGCGCGGCGACAATGCCGTCGATGGCAGCCCAGGAAAGCATCAAAGGCACGTTCGCGCTGCCCGGCGAGAGCGAAAAGGCTGTTGGCGCGCTGATCGTCAACGAAACCGGCCCACTGACACGTGAGTTGTCGATTGCCTTTACCGACAAGGCCACCGGGCAACCGATCGTGCAGTTTGACGAAGAACTGACCCAGCGCCTTCATGTGCTGGCGACCGACAGCCATTTCACCAGCTTTATCCATGAGCACGCGGCCAAGCTGGGCGCTGATGGTCGCTTCAAGGTCGCGATGAAGTTTCCCCGGCCGGGCACCTATTACGTCTATGCCGATGCCGTGCCGAGCGGGCTTGGCCAGCAGGTGGTGCGCTTCGAGGTGCCAGTACAGGGCGGCAGCGATGCGGTGGCCCAGGCGCCGTCTAAACCGGAGCAAGGTAGCGATGGCCCGTACACGGTCAAGTTGGAAACGTCGGCCCTGCGTGCCGGCAGCGAAAGCATGATGTCGCTGACCGTGCTCAAGGATGGCAAGCCGGCCCAGGACCTGGACACCTACCTGGGTGTGGCGGCCCATGCGGTTTTCGTCAGTACCGATGAGCTGGACTATGTGCATGCGCACGCCATGGCGGCGCAGGCCGCCCACGGTGGTCATGGTGACCATGGCGACCCAGGCGCAGTCTCGGCGCAGTTGATGCTGCATGCCAAGCCCGCGCATGCGGGGCCTTATGCCTTGTGGATTCAATTCAAGGGGGGCGACAAAATTCGTACCGTGCCTTTCCTAGTGACAGTTCCCGCCGCGTCCTGAAGCCTCCCCCCCGGCATCCTCGCCTCGCCGTTGGTCAGCCATCGGCGGGGCGAACAGCCCTGGTTACGGGCTGTTTCAACTCAATGAAAAGAATTTTCCTACAGGTGTTGACCTTGCCACTGGAGGAACCTTTAGGATTTTTTTCGAGTACGCAAACATCATAAAAATAAGGATCAAAGGGGTTATCAATGGATACTGCTGCCCTGCAACAACGCCCGGACGCCCATCAGTGCACCATCGCTTCGGCGCTGATGGCTGATGCTTTGAAGCCCGGCGCGCCATACACCCAGGTCACCAGCGCGCTGGAAGCGCTGCTCGCGCTGACCCGGCAAGGCCTGTCGGGAGACGCCGACGCCTACGCCCACTACCAGTCAGCACTGCTGCAACTGCACATTCCCGGCGAGCCGCGCACCGAGCCGACCCGTCGCTGGATGGCCAGTGAGGTTTACCGCGTCGAAGATGAATTCGCCGCCGACCTGCCGAGTTTCACCGCACTGCCGGCGGATGAGTTCCGCAAGCAGGTCGATGCTGAAATCGCCGCACGCAGCCGGGTCAATCATCCCATGTCGGTGCACCTGTTCCAGGGCACGCCGCCGGTGCAAGACGTGCGCTTCTTTCTGGAACACCACTGGACCCGCTCTTACAACTTCTACAGCCTGCTGGCCGAACTGGCCTTTCGCTTCGAAGCCATTGAGGACGCGTCGGTGTTCTACCGCAACCTTTACGGCGAGGCAGGGGCGGAGACACCGGAGCGTTCCCACCCGGCGATGCTGGCCCACCTCATGGAGTATTTCGATATTCCGCTGGTGATTGACTTCCCGGCACTGCACCCCCTGGAAAAGGCCTACCTGAACAATCGCATTCGTTGTGTGCGGCACACCGATGTGGCGTGGGGCCTGGCGTTGCTGTACGCCGTCGAGTCGGTCAGTTGCGTCAACCATCGGCGCATCTACGAGTTGTTGCAGCGCCTCGAGGTGCCAGAGGGGCCCAGTGAGTTCCACCGCCTGCATGGCACCCAGGATGAGATCGACACCGAGGAAATGTGGGCACTGATCGCCAAGTTCGCCGGTGATGAAGGCTTCCAGCGCATGTTCATGCGGGCGCTCAAGCGTCACTTCGAAATCAACAAGGCCTACTTCGACAGCCTGTGGCAGCAGATGCAGGAACAACGCCTGCCCGCCTGATCCTCCCAGCGACCCTAGAACAAAAAAATGGAGCACATGATGAGCCCACGTAATTTCTCGCTGCCGCAATTACAGAGCATTCACACCGCTGAAGCCCGCCTGCTGGCTGAGGCGCTCAAACCTGACACGACATTCAACCGTATCGAAATTGCCGCCAATATGCTGCGCGCCTTGTGCGAGTCGGGCCACCGGGGCGATGCCGCGAACGCGGCGCAGTGTCAGCAATTGTTGTACATCCTGTCGCTGAGCGATGACGTCGTCACTGCCTCGACCCGGCGCTGGCTGGCCAATGCCATCTATGGCGTGCAAGAGCGTTTCATGCCGTCTGCGGACCTGGCATCGCCCTTGTCCGAAGCTGGCTTCCAACAGCGCCTGGAAGAGGAAATCGCCGCGCAGTCGCGGGAAAACCATCCGATGTCGCAGTACATATTTGAAGGCAAGGCCTCCCGTGAGCAACTGCAGGTGTTCCTGCATCACCAGTGGTTCCGCACCTTCCGCCTGTACCGTGACGCCGCGGACCTGCTGGTCAACCTCACCGACGTGGACGAGGCAGCCGCGCTTGGCCGTTACCTCTACGGCGAGCTGGGCGAAGAGGACGAGCAGCGCTCCCACCCACGGCTGTTGGCCAAGCTCCTCGGCGCCGTGGGCCTGCCTGCTGATTTCGACGCCATCTCGACCATGCCTGAAGAGATCGCCTACCTGAACAACCGGGCCCGGTGCTTTCGCAACCCGGATGTCGGCTGGGGCCTGGCGGTGTTCTACATCACCGAACTGGTGGTTCCCGGCAACCACGGCAAGTTGTACAACGCCTTGCGCAACGCTGGCCTGAGCCAGGACGACGCGGAGTACTACGAAGTGCATATCAGCCTTGTCCCGCCGCGGGCCAAGCGTGAATGGGCGCTGATCTCACGGCGTATTCCGGACCTCGCGTTCCAGAATTCATTCCTGACGTCCCTGGCCCAGCACTTCCGGCTGGAGAGGGCTTATTACGACGCTGTCTGGGAAGAAGTGCAGCGCGTGAAGTAGCCCTCCCTGGACAACGCGAGTAACCCGACATGCCGAGTCATATATCAGAATCCCGTATCCACGGGGGCGCTTACTCGTCCCCGGAATTTGCCGCGATCTTCTCTGATGCCAATCAGGTGCAGAAGTGGCTCGATGTTGAAACAGCGCTGGCGGCGACCCAGGCGCAGATGGGCATCATCCCCCATGAAGCTGCGCGGGAAATCGCCCGGGTGGCCAGTGTGGAGCTGCTCGACCTCGACGCACTGGGGCGCGAGAGCATGGAAACCGGGCACATCCTAGTGCCGACCATTCGCGCACTGGAGGCCTTGTGCGCCGATGGGTTGGGTGAATACGTGCATTACGGCGTGACCACCCAGGACATCCTCGACACCGGGCTCATCTTGCAGGTTCGCGATGCCTGGGGCCTGGTCTTGCAGCGTTTGCGGGGGATTCGTGGGCATTTGCTCACGCTCGCCCTGCAGCATAAGCACACGCCGATGGTCGCCAGGACCCACGGGCAGCAAGCGCTGCCCACCACGTTTGGCTACAAGGTCGCGGTGTGGGTCGATGAAATTGATCGACACCTTGAGCGCTTTGATGAGGCGTATGCCCGGGTAATGGTGGGCAACCTGACCGGCGCCGTGGGCACCTTGGCGGCCTTGGGCACACAGGGCCTGGAGGTGCAGCGCCGGACCCTGGAAAGCCTTGGCCTGGCGGCACCGTTGAGCAGTTGGCACAGCGCCCGCGACCGGGTGCTGGAGGCGGCCTGGCTGCTGGTCCAGGCCTCGGCGACCTTGGGCCGGGTCGCCAATGAGATCTACCACCTGCAACGCACCGAGATAGATGAAGTGCGTGAAGGCCGCCGGGCAGGGCAGGTGGGGAGCAGCACCATGCCCCACAAGCAAAACCCGTCGACGGTGGATCTGATCAGCGCGCTTTCGCGGCTGGTACGCGCACAAATGCTCGCGCTGACCGATGCGGCGTTCCAGTTGCACGAGCGTGACGGCACCACCTGGCGCATCGAATGGGCGGCCTTGCCGGAGCTGTTCATCTACGCCGGTGCCTTGCTTGCACGGATGGAGGGTGTGCTGCTGGCCGGGTTGGACGTGCGCGAAGCGCGCATGCGCAGCAACCTGGATTTGCTGGACGGGCTGATCCTGTCGGAGCGGGTCATGCTCGCGCTGGCGCCTCGCCTGGGCAAGCAGACGGCCCATCAGTTGGTTCACGAAATAGCTCTGCAAGCCCAAGGCGCGGGTGTTTCTTTTCGCGAAGCCCTGCTCAACGATCAGCGTTTGCACGGCTGTTTCACCCGCCAAGCGCTCGACGACCTGCTTGACCCGACCACCTACACGGGGCTTGCGGCACAGATGGTCGAATTGGTGGCGAACAAAGCGATACCCCGGTCTTCAAGCGATGGCCTTGAAGCGGTGATGGCAACCCCAGGAAATGTCGGTCAGTCCCAGTACGCGATGGAGGGTATGTGATGGATTCGCAAACGTTGGAAAAGGTAGCCCGTGCATCTTGCACCGCTCGTTCGGAACACCTCGGCCTGGGTCATGACGGCGAGCAGTGCCGGCACGAACACAGCCACATCCTCGACTCGAAAACCCACGGTTCAGGCTATGCCGGCCCGCAGAGCCGCAAGATCTTCTGCAGTCACTGCCGCCTGCAGCGCTGGCTGGATGTGGAAGCTGCGCTGGCCATGGCCCAGGCCGATGTCAATATCATCCCGCTCGAGGCCGCCCTGGAGATCGAAAAAGCCGCCTTGCTGTCGGGCATCAATGTGCGCCAGTTGGCCGAAGGCGTGGCTGCCACCGGTCATTCGCTGATGCCCTTGCTGAGCGCCCTGCAAAAAAACTGCAGCCCGAGTGCCCGTGAATTCGTGCACTACGGCGCCACCACCCAGGACATACAGGACACCGCCCAGTCCATGGAAATGCGCGACGTCCTCGACGCGATGGACCTGGCCCTGGAGACCTTGCTGGGCAAACTGTCGACGCTGGCCGATGCGCACCGTGATTCGCTGATGGTCGCCAGGACCCATTCGATCCCAGCCTTGCCAACCACCTTTGGGCTGAAGGTCGCCGGCTGGATTGATGAACTGCTGCGCCACCGCCAGCGCCTGGCTGAGGCCCGCCAGCGAGTGCTGGTGGTGCAGCTGTTTGGCGGGGTCGGCACGATGGCGGCGTTCGGTCCGGACGCGATGCCCATGCTGGAGCGTTTTGCGCAGCGCTTGTCGCTGCAAGTACCCCTGACCGGATGGCACGTATCCCGTGACCGTGTCGCAGAGTTCGTCAGTACCTTGGCCATGGTCACGGCATCGCTGGCCCGTGTGGCCGACGAAATCCGCACGCTCAATCGCTGGGAAATCGGCGAGGTGGAAGTGGGCTGGAGCGATCAGCAGATCGGCAGCAGCACCATGCCCCACAAGCGCAACCCCGAGGGCTGCGAGCAGGTCGTGGTCCTGGCGCGGTTGGCCAAGGCCCAGGTCGTGCTCGCGCTGGACGCGATGATCCTCGAGCACGAGCGCGATTACCGTGGCACGCGCCTGGAGTGGTGTGCGGTGGCGGACGTTTCGCACTATGCGCTGATGGCGCTCTCGATCCTGACCGAGACCATCGACGGGCTGACCGTTACGTCAAGAAGATGGAATGCACCGCTCAGGGCTATGGCGATGCGATCTGCACCGAAGCCGTGGTGTTCGAAATGGCACGCAAGCTCGGCAAGAGCAGCGCCTACCAAATCATCTTCGAAGTGTCCCAGGCGAGCCAGCGCGATCACGTGTCGATCCGCACGGCGATCGAGGCCGATACCCGGGTGGTCGCTGTCATGGATGCAGGCGTCCTGGCGCGGCTGTTCGAGCCCAGAAGCCATCTGGGCATGTCCGAACGCATTGTCGATAACGTGCTGTCCAAACTGACGGACCGCTGACCCTTGCTCAATGAGCAGGCTTGCAAACTTATCAAGGAGAGACAGATGTCTAAGGTTATGGAAGTTGATAAAACCAAGGTCCAGCAGTTTTCCGCGCGGATCATGGAGGATTACGGCAACACACTGCGCGGTGCGATGCTCTACATCGGTGACCAGCTTGGCCTGTTCAAGGCACTGGCCGACGGAGAGGCCGTGACCCTGGAACAGCTGGCGCAGAAGACCGGCTACAACGCACGCTATTTGCGCGAATGGCTGGGCAGCATGGTCACCGGCAGCTATGTGACCTATGACGCGCAAACCCGTAGCTACCAGATGCCCGCTGAATTTGTGCCGGTTCTCGCCGATGAAGACTCGCCCTATTTTGCCGGTGGGATCATTCAGCTGAGTGTGCCGTTCGTGAGCATGGCGCCCAAGGTCATCGAAGCTTTTCGCCACGGTGGTGGTTGCGCCGAAGAGGCGTTTCCGCTGGAAACCTGGAAAGGCATGGAGCGCATGACCATGCCTTGGTACAAGCACTACTTGGTCCAGCACTGGATTCCTTCCCTGGACGGCGTCGAAGAGAAGCTCAAGACCGGCGGCAGTGTCCTGGATTTCGGTTGCGGCGCCGGCCTTGCGGCGATCACCATGGCCAAGGCGTACCCTGAGGCCCGGATTGTCGGCTGCGACTTTCACCTGCCTTCCATCGAGCTGGCACGGGCCAATGCCGAGGCAGCCGGGGTCGGTGACCGGGTGCAATTCGAGGTGAACGATTCGGATGCCTTGCGAGGCCAGCAATTCGACTTCGTGACCACCTTCGTGGTGATCCACGATGCCACCGATCCTCAGCAGATGCTCAAGGACCTGCGCGCCGCGACGGCCGAAGACGGCACCTACCTGATGGTCGAGCTCAACCTGTCCGAAGAGCTTCACGAGAACATGAACCTGTTCGGTCGAGTGATGTATCCGCAGAGCACCCTGTATTGCATGACCTGCTCGCTGTCCCACGGTGGGGCAGGGCTGGGGGCGTTCATGGGCGAGAAGCGCGCACGGCAGATGGCGCAAGCCGCCGGGTTCAGCCACTTCCGCAAGGTACCTTCCGAATGGCCGCCAATGCCCGCGTTGTTTGAACTCAAGCCGTGACCTAGCGTGCCCGGGGGCGTGTGGTACACGTTCCCGGGCACGCTCCTGCGACACCTGCGTGATGGACCGCCCAACTCTGTTATCGTGGCGCCCCTCTGAACGCACGGAAGCAATCACCCATGGATTTCTGCAAACCCCTGGCAATCGTCCTCTTGGTGTCGATTGGCAACCCCGCTGTGGCCGCCGAAAACAATAACCCGTTCCAGGGGGCGCTCATGCTCACCTCGGTAGCGCCCTTTGTGATTACCTCGGGAGCCACCGCAGGCACTTCCTACATTCCAGAGCTTTTCAAATCCTCCAAAAGTGACGCGCTGGCGTTCATTGGCTCCGATGGCGAGATCCGGGGTGCACAGTTCGAGCAGGCAAGCAGGTTTTACCGCTCGACCTACAAGCCGCCGCTGATGTCTGACGCACAGCTGGCCCTGGCGATCGCGGCCTCATCTATACCGGCACTCTAGTGTTGGTTGTTCACGCCGCTCAACGGAACGTATGATCTGAGCCAGCCCTCCTTAGTTGGGGCTGCGCCGACTCACACCCGTTGAAGGACATGAGCATGCAAAAGCACTTCGGTAATTCAGGCCTGTTCAAGGCTGCTTCGTATCACTGCAACAACTCCCTGGTGAGCGGCATCGCGCGCTGGGAGCTGAAAAACATTGCGCTGAATACGAAGGAGTTTTTGATATGTCCAAAGAACTACTCGGAGTTTTTGCTCTAGGGTTGATGGTGATCGGTGAGTTTTGTGCAATCTACAGCGAGGTAGTCACCGCCAGGCTGGCCCATGCCGGCGACGGTTCATGGCAGGCATTCATCATGCCTGTAGTGCTGATGTGCTTTGCCGGGCTTTGCCTGTTGGGCGCCTATTGGCTGGGGTATGTGGCGGTCGGTGATATCTGGATCGTCACCGTGGTCTCGGTCACGTCCTTGCTGCTACTGGAGCCTGTGGTGGTCTGGGCGCTGTTCCATGAGGCACCTGGGCGCGGCGCATTGATCGGCTTTTGCCTGGGGGCGCTGGGGATGCTGGCTACGGTATTGCTGTAGTTGCACTTTTCTGGCCCGGCATGCAGATGCCGGGCACCCCGCTTTCAGCCAAATCCCACACAAAGAAAAGCCCGCGATGGGGAGTGCGGGCTTAAAGGTTTTCACTAGGAGCTGGGATCACCTTAGGCGCCCGACTGTGAAAGGGATGTGAAAGCGTTAAGCAATCTGCAGTCGCGCTGATCAGCGCTGTGTCGATAAGCGATAAACCCCCACCGGCCACTGCACCAGGGATTTACCCTTGTTGAACAGGGCTACGCGGTCCATTTGTGGTGTGGGCAGCCACAACGTCCCGTCCTTGTCCAGGAAGGGCGCGTCAACCCAATGCAGGCGCTTGTCCACGATCAGGGTTTCGATCTGTCCGTCAGGGCGGCGCACGCGCATGGCGTCGTGGGCCAGATCGGAAAAGTACAGGTTGCCCTGTGCATCCATGACCGAACCTCCCGTTGCCGGTATATCGGCAAAGAATTCTACCCGCGCGGCCAGTTGTTCCGGGGGCAGGGCCGGGTTCGCAAGGTCCTGGATCCGCACCTTGAACCACGGGCCTTGCAGCGCGCCATAGTACAGCCAGACGCCGTCAATGCTGACTTCCAGCGGGTCGGCGTTGACGCGCAGGGGTTGGCCGTTGGGGGCCTTGACCACCTGGTTGCTGAGGATCAAGTCCCGGTCAGGCCGGGCGACCACTGAGGCATGCTGGTTCAGCACGCGCCGGGCTTCGCCGGTCTCCAGGTCGACGACAATAATGCCGGCATTTCCCGCATCGGTGAGGAAGGCCTTGCCGGCGCTGAAGCGGACGTCGTCCACGTAGCTGCCGGCCATGGCGATATCCGGCCCGAAGAAGTAGGTGCGAACCACCTGGTTTGTAGGCAGGTCGATACACACCAGCTTTGCGCCTTGGCTGACAGGGTTGCCGCCGAATTCGGGCGAGCCGGTGTCCACTACCCACAGTTTGTCGCCCTCCAGGCGCAGGGCATTGATATTCACGAAGACGTTGGCAGCATCCCGCCCTGGTGCCCAGCTGTTCCAGGCACCGCTTGGATAGGCAGCGCGCTGGCCATTTTGGTCGATTGCCGTCAGTTGTGGCCCCTGGGTCCCGGTCCAGCGTGGCCCCGAGAGAAACGTGCGGCCGCTATAGTGCGCTACGGCGTTCCAGATCTGCCCGGAGCTTTGGACCGCAACGTCCAGCTCGGGCTGTTTGACGGTGGCGCACCCGGCAAGCAGTGCCAGCATGGCGGCGCCCAGCAGCAAACGGGTCATGAGCGTGCTCCCCCAGCGCGGGCACAGGTATCCCACAACTCGGTGAGGCGTTGATGGAGGGTGTGCATGAACTGGCTGACGGTGGCTTTCGACATGATGATTCTCCTGCATCTGGTGACGTGACCTAACGAGGAGATAGCTTGATTGCTGGCGTTTAACTGAAAAAGCCCAGGTTCGATGCAATCAGTTTCTTCAAAATATTGATAATCCGCGTTCACACAGCCCAATACGCCACGTTCGTTGCGCAATGTTTCCCCGGGTGAGAAGTTGGCCTAATTGTGAACGGTTATCATCTGCCGCCTATGCCATTTTCTTCCGCACGCATCCTGGTCATCGAGGATGACCTCGAGCTGTGCCCCTTGCATAAACACGCCGGCAAGCCCTTGTCCAAGCGGCGCAAGCTCGTGGCGATGAACCTGCAGATGCTCAGCCAGGGGCGTTAGGTCCGCCAGGCTGGCACGCCCTTGTCGTCGATCGTCCAGTGCGGCTGCCCCGGTACGATCTGCACGCCACCGACCCAGCGCTCGTGGCTTGCATGATCGGGCCAGTACTCGCTGCCACTCAACACCCGGTGGCCCAGGGGCGTCAGCGCCAGTGTGCGGCCAGGCCAGGGTAGGTGGCTGTCGGACTCAGTCAGCAAAGGAGAGGCCCCGTCGATCAGCGGCCGCATCAGGGCATGGAACATCATGTCGCCGAGGTAGGGCAGGGGTTCACGCTTGGCCATCAGCTCGGCGAACACCCGGGCAAACGGCGTGGGGCCGACTTCGGCCAGATATTGCAGGGCCAGGCGCTCGGTCAGCGACAAGCCATCGCGAGCGCCAGGCAACTCCTGCAACTGCCGGCGCAGTGCCGGGGCCAGCAAGGGCAAGGCGGGGTGGGGGTTGCGGACCAACTGTGCCAAGGCCACGGGCGAGCTGTCGCAATAGGCCGCCCACGCCTGCCGCGCCAATTGGCGCATGGGCTCGTCAACTGGCCGGCGCTGGGGCCACAGCCAGGCCAACACCTGCGGGGCCAATTGCCCGATGCCGATAAAGCGCTGCACGCCGGGAATGCGGTCGACCGCGATCAACTCCAGCCTGGCCGGCGTGTGCTGAAGACCTGCCAGGGCACGGATCAGGAACAGTTGGTCATAGGCATCCGCTTCGCACCACAACACGCTGTGGTCGGCGCTGCCCAGCTCTTCAAGATGGCGGTACTCATCGTCCAGGCGGCGTGCGGCATCTGCCACATCCAGGGTAAACGCCTGGCCGATGAAGCGCGCCCGCATCGCCCGGTAGGCCTCGCCAGGCAAGGCCTGGACCGGGCCCATGCACAGCGGGTCGCTGAGCATCCGAAACCGCCCCTTGAACCCCGCCACGCCAAGGCTGTGGGCAATATCATTGCCGCAGCGCCAATGGGTGGTGCGCGCTTCATCGCTGGCTTCGAAACCGGGGTGGTTGGCGGCAAAATCCACTGCATCCACATGGGCCTTGAGCTTGGGCCAACTGCTGAAACCCAGTTGCCGGGCAATCAGCCATTGGGCATCGGAAAGCGTCGGGTGCGGGTTGGCCAGCAGCGCCAGTTCGGTTGGCGCGGTGCCATGTTTCAGGCGCTGCAACAGTTCCTTGGCGCGCTTGCGCTGCTGCTCAAGGTTGATACGACCGTCAGTGGCCGATGAGGCGGGGCGTTGCGACATACGATCTCCTTGCACAAACCTTGTCCGCTTTAAGGTTGGGAGTCGTAGTGATGAGGTCTGCAGTCATGTCCTGGGCGCAGCCCTTTCCGCGGAAGGTGGCGTAGATGGCGCCTGGCGCGAATATAGGTAGGGGGAGGGTGGATTGCAAGGTGTTCTGTTTCTGGATGTTGAAATCGGCAACTTCTCCAAGAGCCGAAAAAACACTTGAGGTAGCCTTATTTCCTACAGACAACAAGGAGTCGTCATGCAACGAAAAACCATCAATCCCCCGACAGTCTTCAACTCCCTGCAATACGGTTTCAGCCAGGCCATGGAAGTGCGCGAGGGCCGGCGCATTCTCTTGTCCGGCCAGGTGGGGGTGGATGCAGACGAGCGCACCGTCGGCCCCGGCATCGCCGAGCAGACCGCCACCGCCCTGGACAATATCGAAAAGGTACTGGCCGCGGCCGAGGGCGATCTGTCCCATGTGATCATGCTGCGCCTGTATATCGTCGAGTCCGCCCGCGATCAGCAGGAGCCTATCGCTGCCGCGCTGCGCGAGCGTTTCCCCGACAATCCGCCGCCGTCGTCATGGATCATCGTCAGCGGCCTGTCGCTGCCCGAGTGGTTGATCGAGATCGAGGCGGAGGCGCTGATTCCGGGGTGATCAATAACGCATCATCACCGACTTGAGTTCGGTGTAGTCCTCGATAAACGCGCTGCCAAACTCCCGGCCAATTCCCGAGGATTTGTTGCCACCGAACGGCACGGCCGGGTCGAGCAGGGTGTGCATATTCACCCATACCGTGCCGGCGTTGATCGCCGGGACCATGCGCAGCGCCTTGCCCAGGTCGTTGGTCCACAGGCTGGCGCTGAGGCCGCCAGCGGTGTGGTTTATCAACGCCAGCAACTCATCCTCGTCGTCGTAGGGCAGGAACGTGGCGATGGGGCCGAAGGTCTCTTCGGTGAGCAGCGTGTCGTTGATGCTGTTGGCGAGAATGATCGTGGGCTCGACATAGCAACCCGGCCGATCCATTGGCTGGCCGCCATGGATGATTGTGTTGTTTTCGGCGCGGGCGGTGGCAAAAAAACCTTCCAGCTTCAGCTGGTGCTGACGGTGGGTGACCGGGCCGAACTCGGTGCGCTCATCCAGTGGCGAGCCGATATTCAGTCGGCTCAAACGCTGGGCCAGGGCTTGCATGACCGGGTTGATCTGCGAGCGGTGGACGAAGAACCGCTCGGCCGCCGCGCAGATTTGCCCCGAGTGCAGGAACCCGGCTTCGATAATGCCGTTGACGGCGGTTTCCAGCTTCACATCGGGCAGGAACGCCGCGGCGTTTTTGCCACCCAGTTCCAGGGTCGCGCGGGTCAGGCCGGCACCCATGGCCGCGCTGCCCACCGCAAGGCCGGTGGGCACCGAACCGGTGAATGACACCTTGTCGGTGCCGGGGTGTTCGATCAGCCCCTTACCCACCTGGCCGCCGCCGGTCAGCACATTCAGCACGCCAGCGGGCAGGCCGGCTTCCACCGCCAGTTCGGCAATGCGCAGCAGGGTCAGCGGCGTGAACTCGCTGGGCTTGATGATGATGCTGCACCCGGTCACCAGGGCCGAGGCGAGTTTCCAGATGGCGATCATGGTCGAGAAATTCCACGGCACGATGCCTACCACCACGCCCACCGGTTCGCGCAGGGTGAAGGCGGTGTAGCGCTCGCCGGCAAACGAAGGCAGTGACGGGGTGAGGGTCTGGCCGCTGATCTTGGTCGCCCAGCCTGCGTAATAACGCAGGAAATGCGCGGCCTGGTCCACCTCGAACGCCCGGGAAATCTGGATGATCTTGCCCGACTGACAGGTCTCGATCTGTGCCAGCTCCTCACGGTGGCGTTCCAGCAGGTCGGCGAGTTTGAGCAGCACGTTACCGCGCACTGCGGGGGCGGTCAGGGACCATTGTTTAAAGCCGTGCCTGGCGGAGGCCACGGCCAGCTCGATATCACTGGCTTGCGCGTCGGCGACCGTGGCGATGACCTGGCCGGTGGCGGGGTTGATCACCGCCAGGGTCTGGCTGGACTGGCTGGGGACGTAGCCGCCGTCGATAAACAGGCCGTGGTCTCGACGCAAGAAGGCTTCGACGGTGGGCAGCAGCGCGATATCGCTCATGGGGAGGTTCCTGATCAAAAGGGAAACCCCGAGGCTAACCAACGCTGCAGGCGACAGCTTGACTGTGCCTGCCGGGGCGTATGTCTGTGGCTGCCATGCCCCTGTGGGAGCGGGCTTGCCCGCGATGGCTGAGTGTCAGTCGATACATTCGGCGGATGAACTACCGCTATCGCGGGCAAGCCCGCTCCCACAGGGGAAGTGCGGTGGCTCAGGTGCAACCCACGGCTTAGAACGGCACCGCCACCACCAACTGGCTATACACGTTGGTGCCGTTGCCACCGACCTGGTTGCCGCCCGCCTCCTGGTCCTTGTCCGGTTGGTACAGGCCAATCAACGGCGTGATGATCAGGTGTTCGTTCACCGCCCATTCGACATACAGGTCCAGCTCGCGGCCATCCAGGTCGAGCATGTTGCGCTTGCTGACAGTCTGGTAGTCGAAGAACAGTGCGCCGAGGGTCAGGTTGTCCAGCGGCTTGACCTTGAGTGCCACGTGCTGCACCGAGGTGTTGCTGTTGTAGGGCCCGGAGTAGTTGCCCGCTACTTCGCCCTGGACCCAGGTACCCAACCCTCGATTGAAACCAGCGAATAGCGCATCCCAGTTTTTCGAGTAGCGCGCATAGCGGTAGGTCAGGTCCGGCGACCAGGGCAGGTCGGTGAAGGTGTAGCCGGCCTCGGCGTACCAGGCTTTTTCCGGGCCGGGGTCTTTGTCCTGCCAGGCGTATTCAAACGAGAAGTGCGCGTTGTCGATCCCGGCATTCCCGGTGCCGCGCAGGCTGTAGAGGTTCATGCCCTTGCGTTGGCGTTGCAGGTCGTTGGCAAACCGCTCGTCCACGTCGATGCCATGCAGGTAGGTCAGACCCAGGGTGCCTGGCGCTGCGCTGTATTCCAGGGTGCCGATGGCCATTTCGGTCAGGGCCTGGGCGCGGTTGTCGGACTCGATCCACATCAGGCTGCCATGCAAGCCGTCCTTGCCGCCCAGGCGCATCACTGCCGCCTTGTCGAACGCATGCCGCGCCGCGATGTAATAGGCGCCGCCGCGGTCGAACTCACCGTCGGCCACGCCATTGCCCAGGTTCGGGCCATCGTCGTTGATGATAAAGCCGTCGCCCACGGTGATGATCTGGCGCCCGTACGACAGGTCCAGGCCATCCTTGCCCAGGGCCGGCAACAGGTCCCCCGAGCGCCAGCCGGCAAAGGCTTCGTCGAACTTGGTGGTGCGCTCGCTGCCGTCGGTCACACGGGAGGCATCGCCATCGCCCCAGGTGCCGGAACTCACCAGGTTGGCGGTGCCATACACACTGGCGTTGCCGCCCAGGGTCTGCTCGACGCTCAAGCCGTACTTGATAAAGCCTTCACGCCAGGTCGAACCGCCCTGGCTGCCCTCGTAGTTCTTGCGGCTGTTGAACATGCCGTACACGGCCAGGAAGTTGCCGGTGACGGTGGTGTCGTCGTCGGCATACAGTTCGATTGCCTGGGCTGAAGGTTGGCCAATCAACAGCGCCAGACCCAGGCCGACAGCCGGGCGCAGGTGGCGGGTTTTGCGTGTGTGCTCCATTGTTATAGTCCCCCAAGGGTTAAGTTGAGGGCGCATTAGGGCGAGCGTCGGCGGCGCAAGTCTTTCACCTGCGTGCCAGGTAATTGATCCTGGCCGCCAGGCTGCAAGCCCTGGCAGGGAGCAACAAAACCGGCGGCAGCCAGGGGCAAGACGATCAGGCGGGGCGGGGCGCACAGTGCAAACACTTCTAAAAAATCCCTTTCGAGGATCTGCACCATGTCGAGCAATGACAGACTTACTGCGCACCTGAACCGGGGCACGGTGGGTTTCCCCACCGCGTTGGCCAGCACCATTGGCCTGATCATGGCCAGCCCGGTGATTCTCACCGCGACCATGGGCTTTGGCATCGGCGGCAGCGCGTTTGCGCTGGCCATGCTGCTGGCCGTAGTGATGATGCTGGCCCAGGCCACGACCTTCGCCGAGGCCGCCTCGATACTGCCTACCACCGGCTCGGTGTACGACTACATCAATTGCGGCATGGGCCGTTTCTTTGCGATCACCGGCACCTTGTCGGCGTATTTGATCGTGCATGTGTTTGCCGGCACCGCCGAGACCATTCTCGCCGGGGTCATGGCCCTGGTGAACTTCGAACACCTCAACACCCTGGCCGAATCCGCCGGTGGCTCGTGGCTGCTGGGTGTCGGTTTTGTGCTGGTGTTCGGCGTGCTCAATGTGTTTGGCGTCAGTGCCTTTGGCCGCGCCGAGATCATCCTCACCTTCGGCATGTGGACCACCTTGATGGTGTTTGGCGTGCTGGGCCTGATCGCCGCGCCCGCAGTGCAACTGGACGGCTGGTTTGGTGAGTCCCTGGTGGGCACCGACCTGGTGACGGTGCTGTCGTTGGTGGGCATGGCGATGTTTATGTTTGTCGGCTGTGAATTCGTCACCCCGCTGGCGCCGGACTTGCGCCAGTCGGCCAAGGTCATGCCCCGGGCAATGATGCTCGGCCTGATGGGCGTGGCAACGTGCATGTTCATCTATGGCGCAGCGATGAAGCGCCAGGTCGAAAACGTGGTGCTGGACGCGGCCAGCGGCGTGCATCTGCTGGACACACCCATGGCCATTCCACGCTTTGCCGAACAGGTGATGGGGCAGATCGGGCCGCTGTGGCTGGGCATTGGCTTTCTGTTTGCCGGCGCCGCCACCATCAACACCCTGATGGCCGGTGTGCCACGCATTCTGTATGGCATGGCGGTGGATGGCGCGTTGCCCAAGGTCTTCACCTACCTGCACCCACGCTTCAAGACCCCGGTGCTGTGCATCCTGGTGGCGATGCTGATTCCGTGCCTGCATGCGCTGTACCTGGGCGGCAACACCGACAACATCATGCACCTGGTACTGGCGGCGGTGTGTGCGTGGAGTTTCGCCTACCTGTTGGTCACGGTGTCGGTGGTGATCCTGCGCATTCGTCGCCCCGATTTGCCACGGGCTTATCGCTCGCCGTGGTTCCCGCTGCCGCAGTTGCTGTCCAGCGCCGGCATTCTGTTGGGCATGTGGTTTATCACGCCGCCGGGGATGAACCCGGCGGATATCTATGTCCCGTTCGGCGTGATGCTGGGCGGTACTGCGGTGTATGCGCTGTTCTGGACCCTGGTGGTGCAGAAGGTCAATCCATTCACGCCGGCGTCGGTGGAAGACGTGCTGGCCAAGGAGTTTGCCAATGAACCGGGTCACGCTCATCACGGCTATGTCAGCACTGCGGCAAAAGCTGTCTGAACTGTTCAGTGCGCAACGGGCGCCCGCCGGCTATCAGCCTGGGCGCACCCTGGGGCAGTTGCAGCGCAACCTCGGGCTGGCGCGTTTCGAGCAGGTATCGCCGACTTTGGCGCACGCCGTCCTGGACGACGACAGCCTGCACCTGGAAATCCGCGAGCGCACCGAATCGCAGTTGTTGATGCACCTGGTCATGACCGAATTCAGCCTGCGCCTACCCGCCTCGGCAGAGGGCGCGGCACGCTTTGAATTGCACCATGGCGGGGCCATTCGACGAACTGGAATCTGCTGCCGGCAGCGCGCGGGCGAGGGGGCATTGCTGGGGCAATTGCAGGCGCGCTTGCAACAGGACAGCGCGCTGCACGAGGCATTGATGCCCCTGGATTTCAAGCGCCTGCACATCGAGCTGCATGCCCAGCAATGGCACGTACGCCTGGAGCACATGGGCGGCAGCGAGGTGGTCAACCGCATGCCGGCCTTCCGACGCTACATTGCCCTGAGCCGTGAACAGCGGGATGTACTGCTGGCTGCGCTGCTCGGCTTGCAGCGCGTATTGCGCACGCTCTGATTGGCATCATTAGTGCTAACACAATGGTGGACAGGTACTTGTTGCGCGCATATAGATAACATGTTAACTATTGCCCGACAAAAACAATAAGCCATTGTGGAGACACCCATGGGTATCCAACAGAGTGCACAACAGGGGCTCGACACCTGGAACCGCGACTTGCGTGCCATGTGCGGCCACTTCGACACCGAACTGGCCTTCAACCGCTCGCTGTTTATCGGCGAGTTCTCCCTGCTCGCCAGCGACGGCCTGTCGTTGGCCAGCCTGCGTACCAATGCCGGGTTGATCAAGCGCCAGGCGACCAACCCCGACCGCGATAACGATCAGGATTGCTTTTTGGTCAGCCAGCGCAGCGGCTATTCGCAGATCGTGCAGAACGGCCAGCGGGTGCAACTGGCCCCTGGCGAACTGCTGCTGATGGACTCGGTGGGCTCAATTGAAATCACCCCATTCGGTTTGATCGAGCATGTCTCGCTGTCATTGCCGCGCACCCAGGTGTGCAAGCAGATGGGCAGCCAATCAAAGACCTTTGGCAAGATCTCCTCCAGCAAAGCCTGCGGGCGCATGTTGCATGTGTTGATGGATCAGTTGTGCAAGGGCAGCGAGGGTGCCGAGGACGAGGTTGAGGCGCTGCAGTGTGCCTTTGTGTCACTGCTGGGCTCGGCCCTGGAGCAGGACGATGACCCGCGCGAGGACGTGGCCGCGTTGCAGGGCAACAACCTGCGCAGCTACGTGCAGAAAATCATTGATGAGTCTCTGAGCCAGCCTGGCTTGAGCCCGGTGGGCCTGGCCAGCCGCTTGAACATCTCGGTGCGCCATTTGTACCGGCTGTTCGAAGAACAGGACGACAGCGTCTGCCGCTACATCCAGCGCGCGCGGCTCAAGCGCAGCGCCGATGACTTGATCAACCCGTTCCTGCGCAGCGAGTCGATCACCTCGATTGCCTACAAATGGGGCTTCACCGATTCTGCGCATTTCAGCCGTTCGTTCAAGAAGCAGTTTGAGCAGTCGCCCAAGGCGTTTCGCAGTAGCCGGTTGCAGCAGGTGGTAGGAATGGCCTGACCGCGACTTATCAATCAGCCCACCCCCAATGTGGGAGCGGGCTTGTGTGGGAGCGGGCAAGCCCGCTCCCACACCAAGCAACGCAGTTATGCGACCGCGAAGTAGTGCTTGACGAAACTCTCGCTGACCACTTCCCACAGCACGGGTGTGCCCTGGGTCACGAACCAGCTGTCACCGGCCTGGTAGCGGGTGGTTTGGCCGGTGTTTTCGTCGGTCAGGCGCACCTCGCCGGTGACCACTGTGGCTTGTTCATGAAACGGGTAGACCATGCGGAATTTGCCCTGGGTGGTGCCGAAATAGGCGCTGCTGACTTTGTCGGTGGGCGCACCAAAAGTCATTTTGCCGAAAGCCTTGAGCTCGCCGGCGAGGATCTCGGAGCCGAGATCGGCAACGGTGCCCCAGGCGTCGAGTTCAGACAGCTGGATATCTTTCTTGAGGGTAACGAGGGCCATACAGTTGCTCCTGAGGGATAAAAATGGAGTTAGCGGCGACCATTCCAGTAACCGGACAGTTGGTGCCAGGATTTGCCGGCGGTCAGCAGCAAGGGGCGGATTGCGTCCTTGCCGATAATCGTCGGGCGGTGGATTGAGCTGACCAGGTCATAGCGCGCCGAGCCTTCGCTCATGCCTTCGGCCAGGACCTTGCAGATGATGTGGCTGGGGGTGACGCCAAAGCCCGAGTAACCCTGGACGAAGAACGCATTGCTGCGCCCCGGCAGGGTGCCGATCTGGGGGAACAGGTTGGGGCTGCAGGCCATCGGGCCGCCCCAGGCCAGGTCGATTTTCACGTCCTTGAGGTAGGGGAAGATCTTCAGCATCAACTTGCGGTTCCAGGCTTTCAAATCGCCGGGAATGTGCTCTACCAGCGGCGTGGCGGCGCCGAACAGCAGGCGGTTTTCGTTGGTCACGCGGTAGTAGTCGATCACCGGGCGGATGTCGCTGTAGGCCCCGCGAATCGGGCTTATCCGCTGGATCAGTTCTTCGCTCAACGGCTCGGTCATCATCTGGAATGCGTAGGTGTTGATGGTCGAGCGATGCAGCTCCGGCTCCAGCTTGTTGAGAAAACTGTCACAGGCCCACAACAGCTTGCTGGCCTTGACCGAGCCGCGCCCGGTGCGCACGGTGATGAGCTCGCCATAGCTGACTTCCAGGGCCGGGCTGTTCTCGAAGATCCGCACGCCAAGGCCGGCCAGGGCGGTGGCTTCGCCCAGCAGCAGGTTCAGCGAATGCACATGCCCGCCGCCCATATGCAACAGGGCGCTGCTGTAGGCGTCGGAGCCGATGATCTGCTGGACGTCGGAGCCGCCGAGAAAGCGGATTTCATGCTTGCTGTTGATCGACTTGAAGTCTTTTTCCCAGGCCCGCAGGGTCTTTTCCTGACGGGCGTTGAAGCCCATATAGCCGTAGCCATGGCAGAAATCGGCGTCGATGTTGTACTTGGCGATCCGGTCTTTGATGATGTCGGCGCCCAGGTCACTGATCTCGAACACTTGGCGCAGGCCGTCTTCGCCGACGTCTTGCTTGATTTTCTCCAGGTCGTGGCCGATGCCGGCCATGATCTGCCCGCCATTGCGCCCGGTGCCGCCAAAGCCCAGGTAGCGCGCCTCCAGCACGACAATATTGGTGATGCCCTTTTCTGCCAGTTCCAGCGCCGTGTTGATCCCGGAAAAGCCGCCGCCGATCACGACGACGTCGGCCTCGATGTCCTGCTCCAGGGTGGGAAAGCTCAGGTTGTACTTCTTGGTCGCGGTGTAATACGTGGGGGTTTCAATAGTGATCATGGCGCAGCCTGAAAAGTGAAGGAAGGCTCTAAAGCAGATGTCTTCATTAGGGGCTTTGGCGGCAGCAATGTCTTGATCCTGCGTGCCGGGGCTTTTGATTCAGCGCGCCATGGACGTGCGCGACCATTAAGTTATAGCGCTTGCGCGGGGTGGGGATGTTAGAGTTTCGTTAAAACATTAACTAAATATCACGTGACCCTGACTCTATGCTCAAACCCCGGCAGTCCCTGACCCTCACTTTGCTACAGGCCCGCGAAGCGGCCATGAGTTTTTTCCGCCCCTCGCTGAACGAGCACGGCCTCACCGAGCAGCAATGGCGGGTGATCCGCATCCTCAATCAACACGATGAACTGGAGATTTACCAACTGGCGGAACTGGCCTGCATCCTCAAACCGAGCATGACTGGCGTGCTGGTGCGCATGGAAGCGGCGGGGATGATCCATCGGCGCAAGGCCGAGCAGGATCAGCGGCGGGTACTGGTGACCCTGGCGGATAAGGGGCGGGCGAGTTTTGCCTCCATGAGCCAGTGCATGGAGGCCAACTACCAGCGCTTGCAGGAGCAACTGGGGGAGGAGAAGTTGCAGACTTTGCTGGGGCTGTTGGATGAGCTGAAAAACATCAAGCGCTGAAACACGATCTCTCAAACACCACGCATCCAAAATGTGGGAGCGGGCTTGCTCGCGAAAGCAGTGGTTCAGTCACCGAATATATTGACTGACACACCGCTTTCGCGAGCAAGCCCGCTCTCACATCGGGTCCTGCGGCGTTTGAAGGTGATTAGTAGACGCCGCCAGTGCTCGCTGGCGCGGGTTTGTCTTTGAACTTGCCCACCAACCCCTGCAACCCACGCATCAGCACCGTGGTATCCACCCCCACCGCGACAAACCCCGCGCCCAGTTCGATGTAACGCCGGGCCAGTTTCTCATCGGCACTGAGAATCCCCGCCGCCTTGCCCGCCTGGCGGATCCGCGCAATGGCATCTTCGATTGCCGCTTGCACCTCTGGGTGTCCCGGATTGCCTCGGTGGCCCATGGAGGCACTCAAGTCCGCCGGGCCGATAAACACGCCGTCCACTCCCTCGACGGCGGCAATCGCGTCGAGGTTGGCCAGGCCTTGCAGGCTTTCGATCTGCACCAGCAGGCACATCTGTGCATCGGCCTGGTCCAGGTAGCCGTCGATGCTGTTCCAGCGCGAAGCCCGCGCCAGCGCACTGCCCACACCGCGTATGCCCTGGGGCGGATAGCGCATGGCGCGCACCAGCTCCCGGGCCTGGGCGGCGCTTTCGACCATCGGCACCAGCAGGGTCTGCGCGCCGATATCCAGCACCTGCTTGATCAGCGCGGTATCGCCGATCACCGGGCGAATCACCGCCGCGCTGGGGTAGGGCGCCACGGCCTGCAATTGGCCGAGCATGCCGCGCACGTCGTTGGGGGCGTGTTCGCCGTCGATCAGCAGCCAGTCGAAACCGGCATTGGCCGCCAGTTCCGCGCAGTACGCGTCCGCCAGGCCCAGCCACAGGCCGATCTGCGTTTCACCGCTGGCGAGCCGCTGTTTGAAGCGGTTGACAGGCATGTCCATGAATCAGTCCTCCAGGGGTCAGACGAAGCGGCAGGAAATCGAACCGAGCATGTCGTAGTCGACATGGAAGGTATCGCCCGGGCTGGCCGCCACCGGCCGGGTAAACGAGCCGCCGAGGATGATCTGCCCCGGCAGCAAGGTGACGTCGTAGGGCGCCAGCTTGTTTGCCAGCCAGGCCACGCCCTTGGCCGGATGGTTGAGCACGGCGGCCGAGACCCCGGACTCTTCGATCACGCCGTTGCGGTACAGCACCGCCGGCACTTTGCGCAGGTCGATTTCGGTTGGCCGCACCGCGCGGCCGCCCATGACCACCCCTGCATTCGCGGCGTTGTCGGAGATGGTGTCGAACACTTTGCGCGTGGCCTTGGTGTGTGGGTCGATCTGCTGGATACGCGCGTCGATGATTTCCAGGGCCGGGATCACCCACTCGGTGGCGTCGAGCACATCGAAAATCGTGCAGTTGGGGCCCTTGAGAGGTTTGCCGAGGATGAAGGCCAGTTCGACCTCGACCCGCGGCACGATAAAGCGCTCGAACGGAATGTCGGTGCCTTCCTCAAACAGCATGTCATCGAGCAGCGCACCGTAGTCCGGTTCGGTGATGTTCGACGACACCTGCATCGCCCGCGAGGTCAGGCCGATCTTGTGCCCGACCAGCTTGCGGCCGCCCTTGATCTTCTGGGCGACCCAGGCGCGCTGGATGGCGTAGGCGTCCTCGATCGTGATCGCCGGATGCTCAAGGGAAAACTGGCGTACCTGTTCGCGGCTGCGTTCGGCATGGTCCAGCTGGGCGGCGGCTTGCAGGATGAGCTGTGGATCAAGCATGACAAGGGTCTCTTACTGAGGGTTGACGATGGCAGCGTTGGTGCGCAGCACCAGCAGGCCGCCAAGGGCGATAAACAGCGCCAGCACGTACAGGGCGAGGCTGGCGCTCTGGGTGGTGTCGCGCATCCAGCCGATCAGGTACGGCGCGAGGAACGAGGCAATGCTGCCAAACGAACTGATCATGGCGATCCCGGCCGCCTGGGTGCAGTTGGACAGGAAGGCCGGCGGCAGTTGCCAGAACATCGGCAGCGCGGCGCTGGCGCCCATGCCGGCGACGATCAGGCCGCCCATCACCACCAGCGAGTTGCCCGGTGCCAGGCCGGCCACCGCGATCCCCGCCGCCGCCATCAGCAATGGCACACACAAATGCCAGCGGCGTTCGCGGTTGCGGTCCGAGGAGCGTCCGCAGCCGATCATGAAGAAGCAGCCGGCCAGGTACGGCACGGCGCTCAGCAGGCCGACCTGGCTGTCGCGGCCGATGCCGGCGCCATGGATCAGGGTGGGCATCCAGAACGCCAGGGTGTTGACCGCCAGCATCACCGCAAAATAGATCGCTACCAGCAGCCACACTTGCGGGTCGCGCAGGATGCCGCCAAAGGAGGTGATGGATTTGCGCTTTTCCTCGGTGCTCAACTGTTCGCGCAATTGTTGTTTCTGCGCAGGCTCCAGCCATTTCACCGTTTCAAAACTGTCCGGCAGGTACTTGAGCACCACCAGGCCCAGCAGCACCACGGGTGCGCCTTCGATCAGGAACATCCACTGCCAGCCGCGCATCCCGCCGAAGTCGTGGAAGTTCTCCAGGATCGCCCCCGAGAGCGGCCCGCCAATCACCCCGGCCATGGGCACGGCGATGGCGAACAGGGCGGTGATCTGCGCACGTCGGCGCGCCGGGTACCAGCGGTTGAGAAACACCAGGATCCCGGGGAAGAAACCCGCCTCGGCCACGCCCAGCAAAAAACGCAGGACGTAGAAGCCGGTGGAGCTTTCGATCCACAGCATGCTGGTGGACAGGATGCCCCACACCACCATCAGGCAGGCGATCCAGCGCCGTGGCCCAACGCGGTCCAGGGCAATGTTGCTGGGCACGCCGAACAGCGCGTAGGCGATAAAAAACAGACCGGCCCCGAAGCCATACACCGTGTCGCTGAAATGCAGGTCGTTGCTCATCTGCATCTTGGCGAACCCGATGTTGATCCGGTCCAGGTGGGCAAACAGGTAACAGATCAGCAACAACGGCATCAGGCGCCAGGTGACAGTGCTGTGGGTGCGATCATGCTCGGCAAGGGTGACGCTGTGGGCGGTATTGGCTGTGCTCATGATGTTGTACTTTTTGTCTGAGAGGCCGTTGGGGGAGGCGGGGGGTCAACCCGCCTGGTTGCTTAAAAACGCGTGGACGTTGTTCTGTTTGAAATTCAACTGCGGGTGCAGCTCGACCATCTCGAAGGACAGCGCCAGCAGCCGTTGTGCCTGCAGGGCGGCGAAGTGCTCGGTGATCACCATGAACAAGGTTTCAGCCACCGCCTGACGGGTAGGCAGGTCGCGACCGTGGCCGACCTTGAGGGTCATATGGACGAAGGCGTAGTCGTGCTTGCCATCGGCCATGCGCCAGGTGTCCAGGCGCACCGCGCGGCTGCGGATGCCGCCGAGGGGGAACACGCCACTGTCTCCCAGCACCTGGTGGACCTTTTCAAACAGCCCTGGCAGATCGGCCTGGGGTTCGAGGTTGTCGGTGTATTCGGCGATGAAATGCGGCATGCAAAGCCTCCTTCTGTAGGCGATTTAATGTGGGCGCTGTGTCGCCGGGCGAGGCTGCGCCCACATCTGCGGGTGTTGAATTCAGAGCGGGAAAATGGCGTTGATCTGGCCGGTGCCGGAGCTGCCGAACGGCTCGGTGATGATCTCGGCCGGGCGGTTGTACTCAGGCCCGCCGAGCAAGCCCAGGAGCATCGCGGTGTCGTGCATCTTGCCCTCGCCAAAGCAGTGTTCGGCGTAGTCCGGGAGCATCGCGCAGAACTCCTTGAAGCGGCCTTCGCGCCACATCTGCACCACGTGCATATCCACTTGCTTGTCGAACTCGCGGGTCCAGTTGTGGATGTTGGCTTCGGCTTCGCGGTCGTCGGAGAAGCGGTGCGACAGTGACCCGGAAGCCAGCACCAGCACCTTGCGATCACTCTTCTCGATGGCCCGGCGCACGGCGGCACCGAAGGCGAAGCTGTCTGCCAGGCGATGCCAGGCGCACCAGGCGGCGATGGAGATCACCTTGAATTTCTGCTCTTGGGGCACGTCCATGTGCATGTAGCGCATGGGCACCAGGGTGCCGTATTCCAGCTCCAGGCTCGGGATGTTGTGGTTCATGGTGCGCACCCCGGCCAGGTTGGCTTCGGCGGCAATCAGTTCACCCAGTTCCGGGCAGCCGGGGTAGGCGTACTCCATGTTCTTGATGAAGTGCGGCAGCTCATTGCTGGTGTAGGTGCCCTGGAAGCGCTCGCCACCGTTGACGTGGTAACCGCTGTTGACCAGCCAGTGCACATCGAATACCACAGCGGTGTCGGCCCCCAGTTCACGGGCGCGGCGCCCGATCTCCTTGTGCCCGGCAATCGCCGCCTCGCGGCAACCGTGGTGCTTGCCCGGCAGTTCCGACAGGTACATGGAAGGCACGTGGCAGATTTTCGCCGCCAGGACTACTTCACCCATGATCATTCTCCTGATTTCATTATTCTTGTTGGTGCGCTACGGACCCTGTAGGAGCCAGCCCCGGCGGGTTACACGCCCCAGCGCGGGATGTGGTGGCTGCCCATGGAAATGCACACGTTCTTGATCTCGGCGAACACTTCGAAGCTGTACTGGCCGCCTTCACGACCGGTCCCCGAGCCCTTGACCCCGCCGAACGGCTGACGCAGGTCGCGCACGTTCTGGCTGTTGATAAACACCATGCCGGCCTCGATGCCACGGGCCAGGCGATGGGCCTTGCCGATGTCCTGGGTCCAGATATAGGACGCCAGGCCATACTCGGTCTCGTTGGCCAGTTGCAGGGCCTCGGCTTCGTCCTTGAAGGGAATCAGGCACACCACCGGACCGAAGATTTCTTCCTGGGCGATGCGCATGTTGTTGTTGACATCGGCGAACACGGTTGGCTGGATAAACTGCCCGCGTGCCAGGTGCGCCGGCAGGTTGGCCGGCCGCTCCAGGCCGCCTGCAACCAGGTTGGCGCCTTCTTCTAGGCCAATCTTGATGTAGGCGGTGACTTTGTCATAGTGGGCTTGCGTGATCATCGAGCCCACCTGGGTGTTCGGGTCTTGCGGGTCACCGACAATCAGGCGTTTGGCGCGGGCGGCGAACTCGGCGACGAACTGCGGGTACACGCTCTCCTGGATAAACACCCGGCTGCCGGCGGTGCAGCGCTCGCCGTTGAGCGAGAAGATGGTGAACAGCGCGGCATCCAGGGCCCGTTCGAGGTCGGCGTCTTCAAAAATCAGCACTGGCGACTTGCCGCCCAGCTCCATGGAGTACTTTTTCAGGCCGGCGGTCTGCATGATCTTCTTGCCGGTGGCGGTGCCGCCGGTAAAGGAAATCGCCCGCACATCCGGGTGACGCACCAGGGCATCACCGGCGGTGGCGCCGTAGCCCTGGATCACGTTGAGCACGCCCTTGGGGATCCCCGCTTCCAACGCCAGGCGTCCCAGTTCGTTGGCGGTCAGCGGCGACAGCTCGGACATCTTCAGTACCGCCGTGTTGCCCAGGGCCAGGCACGGGGCGGTCTTCCAGGTGGCGGTCATGAACGGTACGTTCCATGGCGACACCAGCGCGCACACACCCACCGGTTGGTACAGGGTGTAGTTGAGCATCTGGTCGTCCACCGGGTAGCTGTGGCCGTCCATGCGCGTGCAGACTTCGGCGAAGAAATCAAAGTTGTGCGAGGCCCGAGGGATCAACACGTTCTTGGTCTGGTGGATCGGCAGGCCGGTGTCCAGGGTTTCCAGTTCGGCCAGGTGCGGTACGTTCTGCTCGATCAGTTCGCCGAGCTTGCGCATCAGGCGCGCGCGCTCCTTGGCCGGGGTGTTGGCCCACTTCGGGAAGGCTTCCTTGGCCGCAGCCACGGCCTGGGCGACTTCTTCGGCGCCACCGCTGGCCACTTCACCAATCGCCTCGCCGGTGGCGGGGTTGTAGTTGATGAAGGTGTCTTTGCTTTCGACCTCGCGGCCGTTGATCCAGTGTTTGATCATGGGGTTCAAGCCTCTTTCCGGGCGGCGAAAAAGTCCGCCTCGCTGACAATTCGGTTGACCAGGCGGCCGACGCCTTGCACTTCCACCACCACTTCATCCCCTGGCACCACATCGGCCAGGCCTTCGGGGGTGCCGGTGGCGATCATGTCGCCGGGTTGCAGGGTCATGAAGCTGGACAGGTATTCGATCAGGTAGGGGATATCGAAAATCATGTCGCGGGTGCTGCCTTCCTGGCGCAACTCACCGTTGATCCAGGTGCGCAGGGTCAGGTTGCCTGGGTCCGGCACATCGGCCACGTCGACCATCCATGGGCCGACCGGGGTGGTGGCGTCGCGGTTTTTCACACGCAGGTTGGGGCGGTAGTAGTTTTCCAGGTAGTCGCGGATCGCGTAGTCGTTGCACACGGTGTAGCCGGCCAGGTACTCCAGGGCGTCCTCGCGCTTGACGTTGCGCGCCGGCTTGCCGATCACCGCCACCAGCTCGCACTCGTAGTGCATATAGGCGATGTTGTCCGGGCGCCAGGTGATCTGGTTGTGCCCGGTGTAGGTGCCTGGCGACTTGATAAAGGCCAGCGGCTCGGTCGGCGGGGCGAAGGCCAGCTCGGCGGCATGGTCGGCGTAGTTCAGGCCCAGGGCGAACATATTGCCGGTGGCCGGTGGCAGCCACTCGACCTGGTCTTCGGCCAGCAGCCGGCCATCGGCCAGGCGCACAGCGTTATCGGCTTCGACGTGGACCTGATGGACCTGGCCTGCATAGCGGATACGGGCGTGTTTCATGGGTGCTCCTCGGCCTGGATGTGGTTGACCAGGCGGCCCAGGCCGCTGATCTCGACTTCGACGGTGTCGCCGGGCTGCACATCCACCCGGCCTTCAGGCGTGCCGGTGATCAGCACATCGCCCGCATGCAGGGTCATGAACTCGCTGATTTCGGCGATCAAGCGGGGAATGTCGCGCACAAAATTGGCCGTGGTGTTCTGCTGGCGCAACTCGCCGTTGACGAACAGCTTGAGGCTCAACTGATGGGGGTTGGCGATCTGCTCGCGGGCCACCAGCTCAGGGCCCAGGGCGCAGAACCCGTCGCGGCACTTGGCTTTGACGGCGGGGCGGTAGTAGCTGTCTTCCGGCAGGCTGAACTCATTGACGATGACGTAGCCCGCCACGTGCTCCAGGGCATTTTCCACGCTGACGCGGCTGGCGCTTTTGCCGATCACCACGCCCAGGGCCGGGCCCGGTTGCAGGCGTTCGCCGTGGGGCTGGAGCACGATGCCGTCATGGCTGTTGCGGGTGTTGGGGGTCTTGATAAACAGCACCGGCTTGACCGGCGGCTTCTGGTACGGCGGCTGCTCGAATTCGGCGAGACGCTGGTTCAGCAAGCCCTGGTAGTTCAGCGCGACGCCGAACAGGGTGCCGCTGGCAACATCATGCAGGGTACGGCTCATGGATTTCTCCTGGCGATGGCGACTGCTCTGGAGGCAGTTCGTTAATGTGTTAACGTTATAATTAATATGTTAACTACCGTCAAGCGTGGCAAAATCATCGGGTGCAAAAAACAATAAAGAGGCGCCTGTGAAACCGATCCCCAACATCAACATCGGCCAGGTCTACGACCAGCGCTACAGCGATGCCGACGTGCATTACGACCGGCTCGGCAACCTGGCGGGGTTTTTCGGGCGCAATATGCCCGTGCATCGGCATGACCGGTTTTTCCAGGTGCATTACGTCAAGAGCGGCGCCGTGCGGGTCTACCTCGACGATCAGCAGTACCTGGAATCCGGGCCGATGTTTTTTCTCACGCCGCCCACGGTAGCCCATGCCTTTGTCACCGAAGCCGATGCCGACGGCCATGTCCTGACCGTGCGCCAGCAACTGGTGCGGGCGCTGATTGATGCCGACCCGAGCCTTGCGCCCGGCCCGCAGATACCGCCCGCCTGCGTCGCGCTGGCACGCCTGGCACCCACGTTTCAGCCCGAGATCAAGCGGCTGGAGTGGCTGTTCGACGAGCTGTGCAACGAGGTCAACAGCACGGGCGCCGGGCGGGCGACAGCCCTGGAAAGCCTGACCCGCCTGATCATGATCAGCCTGCTGCGCCTGTGCGCCAATTCCCTGGAAGCGCGCCCGGCGCGCCACGAAGACTTGCGCATCTTCCATCGCTTCAATGAACTGATCGAAGACCACTATTTGCTGCATTGGCCGCTGTCGGCGTACGCCGAGCACATTGGCGTGACCGAGGCGCGGCTCAACGACGTATGCCGGCGTATTGCCGACCTGCCGTCCAAGCGCCTGGTGCTGGAACGGCTGATGCAGGAAGCCCGGCGCCTGCTGCTGTTTACCGGCAGTTCCGCGAATGAAATCTGCTACCAGTTGGGGTTCAAGGACCCGGCCTATTTCAGCCGGTTCTTCCAGCGTTATGCACAGATGACGCCGGGGGAGTACCGCCTGCGTCAATCGGGCCTGCGTTGATCACCACAGCGCCAGGCTGTAGCCGACGATGATGCGGTTTTCGTCGATATCACTGGTCAGGCCGTTGCTCGACCGCAGGGTCGCGTTACGCAGCCTGACGTTGACGTTTTTCAGCGGCCCGCTCTGCACGGTGTAGGTCAGGTCGGTATCGCGCTCCCATTCGCGGCCATTGCGCACGCTGGCGGTCTGCACATGGCTGCCGTCCACATAGCGCGTCATAAAGGTCAGCCCCGGCAGGCCGAGGGCGGCGAAGTTGTAGTCATAGCGCGCTTGCCAGGCATCGGTCTCGGCCTTGGTGAACACATTGATGGTTACCAGGTTGACCGAGTAGGGGTCCATGCCGGGGTAAGCGAAATCGCCATGGCCTGACAGGTTCTGGTAGCCCAGGCCGAACTTGTGCGCCCCTGTCGACAGGCTCAGCATGCCGTTGAAGAACCGGTTGTCGATGCGCCCGCCGTCCACCCGCGAAGCGCCGCGCAATTCATGGTTGCCCTGTTCGCGGGTATCGAAGTAGCGCAGGTCGCTGCGCAGGCTCATGCCGTTGCTCAGCGGCAGGTCGTGCACCAGGCCGATGAAGTGCTGGCGGTAGATATCCTGCATCTGTGCGTAGTAGTAAGTCGTCGCCAGCTGTGGGGTGATTGCATAGGTGCCGCCGGCCAGGTCCAGGTGGTTGCTGTCGACGCCGGCGTAGCTCATCGCGTCGTTGCTGGAAGAGTCGCGCAGGTTCTGTTTTTCCAGGCGGCCCAGGTTCAGGGTCAGGCCGGCGATGTCCTGGGAGGTGAGCAACTCGCCGCTATAGGTCGAAGGCAGGAGCCGGGTGTCGTTGTAGGCGGCCACCGGCAACTGCGGCTGCAGGGTGCCGGCCTTGAGCACGGTTTTCGAGACCCGCACCTTGGCCGTCAGGCCCAGTTCACTGTAATTGTCGACGGGCTGCTGGCTGGCGCCATACGGCAGCAGCCCGGTGCCACGGCGGTCGCGGCTGGAGTCGAGCTTGACCCCCAGCTCACCCAGGGCATCCACGCCAAAGCCCACCCGGCCTTCGGTGTAGCCCGACTCCAGGCGCAGCACAAAGCCCTGGGCCCACTCATCGGCCTTGTTCTGCGGCGCGTGGGTTTGGCGAAAGTCGCGGTTCATATAGAAGTTGCGCAGGTCGAGGCTGGCCTTGCTGTCCTGGATAAACTCGGCGTAGGCGCTCAAAGGGCTGAACGTAGCGCACAGGCCAGCGCTGGCCGCCAGGGGAAGGAGGCGCAAATGCATGACAGATTCCTTTTGTTGTTTTTGTAGGTATCGCCCTTCGGATCGCTGAAGGGAGTGGCATATTGTTAACATGTTATATTTATTATGGGTAGACAATTTGCGCTGCTTTAAAATAATTCGTGTCGAGGTTAACGAGTTTGTGTGGCGGCCGGCTTGCATGCCCGTGGAGCCGACCCTAAGCTTCGACGCTTCGATCTCTTTTGTGCGTGAGCCATGTCCACTCCCAGACCTTCCCTGACGCTGACCCTGCTGCAGGCCCGCGAAGCCGCCATGGCGTTTTTCCGGCCGTTGCTCAATGAACATCAATTGACCGAGCAGCAGTGGCGGGTGATTCGGATCCTGCGCCAGCAGGGCGAACTGGAGAGTCATCAGTTGGCGCACCTGGCCTGCATCCTCAAACCGAGCATGACCGGCGTGTTGGCGCGCCTGGAACGCGACGGCATCGTGCGTCGGCGCAAGTCCAGCGAAGACCAGCGCCGGGTGTTCGTGACCCTCACCGAGCAGGGGCAACAGTGCTTCGTCGAGATGAGCGCGGGGATGGAAAGCAACTACCAGAAGATCCAGGAACAGTTCGGCGAAGAGCAATTGCAGCAACTGCTCGACTTGCTCAACCAGTTGAAAAACATCAAGCCCTAAGCTGTTGCCGGCGATGGCGCCTCATACCGCGCCGCACACAGGTTGAACACTCATGGAAAGACGGCAATTCAGCGGCGGGATGAAAGGCAAGAACCTGCGCTACCTGAACGAAACCCCGGGCCAGGCCCAACGCCAGGTGCGTGCAGGGTTTGTGTTGCTGGAACACTTTTCCCTGCCGGCCTTCACCCAGGCGCTGGACACCCTGATCACCGCCAACCTGCTGCGCCCGGGGTTGTTCACTTCACGCACTTTCGGCCTGGACGAGCAGGAGGTGATCAGCGACCTGGGCCTGGTGATTCGCCCGGACGCGCGCCTCGACCACAACGCCCTGGGCGACCTTGATCTGTTGGTGATTTGCGGCGGCTATCGCACCCAGCTCAAGGCCGGTGAAAGCTTTATCGAACTGCTCAAGGCTGCGGCGCAACAGGGTGTGGTCCTCGCCGGCTTATGGAATGGCGCGTGGTTTCTGGGCAAGGCCGGGGTGTTGGACGGCTATCGCTGCGCCATTCACCCGGAACATCGCCCGGCCCTGACGGAAATCGCCAAGGCCACCCAGGTCAGCAGCGAGCCCTATGTGATTGATCGCGACCGACTGAGCGCGTCCAGCCCTTCGGGCGCGTTCCATATGGCCCTGGACTGGATCAAGAGCCTGCACGACAAGGCGCTGGTGGAGGGCATTGAAGATATCCTGGCGTTTGAGGAGTCGCGTTACCGGCGGATCAAGCCCGCCGAAAATATCTGCGTGAGTGCGCCGCTGCGCGAGGTGGTGCGCCTGATGGATGCCAACCTCGAAGAACCCCTGGCCCTGGAGCAACTGGCGGTGTATGCCGGGCGCTCGCGGCGCCAACTGGAGCGTTTGTTCCGCGAGCAGTTGGGCACCACACCGCAGCGCTACTACATGGAGCTGCGCATCACCGAGGCCCGGCGCCTGCTGCAGCACACCGAACTGTCCCAGGTCGAAGTGCTGGTGGCCTGCGGGTTTGTGTCGCCCAGCCACTTCAGCAAATGCTACAGCGCCTACTTTGGCTACCGGCCTTCAAAGGAAACCCGGCTGGTGAAGTAACCCCCCCATTTCTACGCGGAATGCGTCGCCGGTTTGCTCGACGGTGCGCGCTTGACGCAATGCGCCAGCGCCTGCTCGATATCCGCCAGCAGGTCTGCGATATCCTCCAGCCCCACCGATAAGCGCACCAGTCCTTCGGCAATCCCGTGCTGGGCACGTTCCTCCGGGGTGTAGGTGGAGTGGGTCATGCTGGCCGGGTGCTGGGCCAGGGATTCGGCGTCGCCCAGGCTCACTGCGCGGCTGAACAGCTTGAGCGCGTTCATGAAGCGTTTGCCGGTGGCGATGCCGCCCTTGAGTTCAAAGGCAATCATGCCGCCCGACAGTTTCATCTGACGTGCTGCCAACTCGTATTGCGGGAAGGAGCGCAGGCCGGGGTAGGTCACCGACTCGACTGCCGGGTTGGCCTGCAAGGCCTCGGCCACGGCCTGGGCATTGCTGCAATGGCGATCCATGCGCAGGGCCAGGGTCTTGAGGCCGCGCATCAATAGAAAGGCGTCCTGGGGCGACAGTACGGCCCCGGTCAGGTCCTTCAAGCCCTGCAGGCGAATGCGCTGCGCCAGGTCATGGCGGCTGACGGCGATCCCGGCAGTGATATCGCCATGCCCGCTGAGGTACTTGGTGGCCGAATGCACCACCACATCCGCGCCCAGTTCCAGCGGGCGTTGCAGGTACGGAGTGCAGTAGGTGTTATCAACCACCATGGTCACGTTGGCTTGCTGGTGAGCGATCTTGGCCACGGCGGCAATGTCGATCAATTGCAGGTTGGGGTTGGCCGGGGTTTCGCAGTAGATCATGCGGGTCGCGGGGGAGAGTGCGGCACGCAGGGCGTCGAGGTCTGCCAGGTCGACATGGCGCACCTTGATGCCGAACTCACCAATGCCATGGTGCAGCAGGGCGAAAGTACAGCCGTACAAGGTCTGGCTGACGATCACCTCATCGCCGGGGCGTAATAGGGTCCAGAAGGTCGCCGCAATCGCGCCCATGCCGGAACTGAACGCCACTGCGGCCTCGCCGCCCTCCAGGGTGGCCATGCGTGATTCCAGCAGCGCCAGGGTCGGGTTTGAAATGCGCGTGTAGAAGTGCCCGCTTTCTTCACCGGCAAAACACCCTGCGCCGTATTCGGCGGTCGGGAAGGCAAAGGTCGCCGACAGATAGATCGGCGGCACCAGGGCACCGTGATGGTCTTGCGCATCGTAGCCGTAGTGAATGGCACGGGTAGAAAAGCCGAATGTGTTGTGTTTATTGTGCATGTCGGACACTCCTTATTTCCTACAATGCTATGCTCATAACCGAGGCAGAACGTTGCCTACTTTGCCGAGAAAAGCCTGTGGCGAAGGATGAAATCCCATAAAAATAACAACTTGAGGCAAGACATGCCCAGCAGTCTGGACCGTACCGACAAAGCCCTGCTCAACGCCCTGCAAGGCAACGCTCGCCTGACCGTCGCCGAACTGGCCGAGCGCGTGTCCCTGACCACCTCGCCCTGCTGGCGAAGGGTCAAGAACCTGGAAGACAGCGGCGTGATCAGCGGCTACCAGGCGATCCTTTCGCCCAAAGCCTTGGGCTACGGGGTTACGGCCTTTGTCAGCATCATGATGGATACCCACTCCAAGGAAATCGCCCGGGCGTTTGAACAGCGGTTGCTGGACATCCCGGAAATCGTCGCCTGCCATAACGTGTCCGGCCGCTATGATTTTTTGCTGGAAGTGGTGGCCAGGGACCTGGAGTCCTTCGGCGAATTTGCCCGTGAGGTGTTGCAGACATTGCCGTGTGTGAAGGAAATCTACTCGAGCTTTTCCTACAAGTCGGTCAGGCCGTTGCGGGTGATTCCGTTGCCGGGGTGATGAGGCGCTCATGGGGATTGCGCAAGGCCGTGGTGCTTTCCTGGCGGCTTAAGAGATAAATCGTATTTCTTGCTCCGCTGTGACCCTTCAAGCCCATACGGTACTGCCGGATGCTAAAGGGCAGGGGGGCGATGTCTGGTTTGTAAGCAATGATAAAGATATGTCCGTGCCCAAAGCCCAGCTTGGTGATGCCGGTCGCCATACGCTCATCCATGAACTGGGCCACGCAATGGGGCTTACGCACCCCGGCAACTACAACGGCATTCTCGAACGTTCGAAGATCGACTCCCATGAAGACTCTCAAAGCCATAGCGTCATGAGCTATCGGGGCGAACGCACGACCTATGCCAATCATGGGGGCTTTCGGGCGTCGGCTCCCCAGCTCGACGATATTTACGCTTACCAATCCAAATATGGCGTCAATCACCAGACCCGCAAAGACGACACCACGTATGGCTTCAATTCCAATACCGGCCGTGACTTCCTGAGCGTCAATACCAAGCACGACAAAATGGTCGCCGCCATTTGGGACGGTGGCGGCAATGACACGCTTGACTTCTCGGGCTACAGCCAAGACCAGAAAATCAGTCTTGAAGAGGGTACGTTTTCCGATGTGGATGGCCTAAAAGGCAACGTTTCCATTGCTTATGGCGCCACTATCGAGAATGCCAAGGGTGGGACAGGCAACGATTGGCTGGTGGGCAACGCCGCGAATAACGAACTGCGCGGTGGCGATGGCAACGACTCCAGCGCCACGGCACCGGACCGGATCCAGGACTTTGTCAGCGGCGAGGACAAGGTTGACGTGTCAGGTATCAGGGCGCAGCTGGGTGATAAACCGTTGCAGTTTGTCAGCCGTTTTACCGGGGTGAGCGGTGAAGCCATCGTCGCCTATGACCGACAGTCGAACATGAGCACGTTGCAGATTTCGGGAAAACCCAACCAGCCGGCCTTTGTCCTGGAGGTGCAGGGAGAACTGCAGCGCAGCGATATCGTGAGCTGACCGCTAAAGGTGTCCAAGGGCGGTGGGCCAGTCCTGGCTGTTCAGTACACCCAGCACCTTGAGCTTGCCATGCGCATTGATTTGAACGAACAGTGAGCTGCCATATTCGGCGCCATCAGCGTGGGGGTAACCCAGCACCCGCTCCAGGTCACCGATGCATTCGCTGTGGGTGACCAGCAACAGGTTGCGCCCAGGGTGTTTGCGTACCGGCAGATCGTGGGCGAGGGCCGTGCCACATAAGGTCAAGCGGTCGGGCAATATCTGGGCATCGCCGAACATGAGTCGTGAGGTTTGCACGGTACGCGTGGTAGGGCTGCTCACCACATCGCTGTGGGACATGCCCAGGGCGTTGAACGCGCTACCCACGGCGACGGCCGAGACACCGCCGGGGCGGCTCAAGCCATCCGCAGGGCCCAGGCAGGGGTTGCCAGAGCGGTCGCAGCGTTCTTCATGGCGCACCAGTACGATCAGGTCGCCACTGCGCCAGGCCGCCAAGGCCCCCGAAGTGACCAGGCGATTGTCGATTCCCAGGTTCGGCGGCGTGGTTGGCCAGAGCATTGCGCCCATCACCACCAGGCACAGGGCGATGAGCGCAACGAAACGCAGCCATAACTGCTTGAAGGTTTTCGCCCGGCCCTCATCCGGGCAATTTATGTCAACCACACTCTTCACCCTGACACCTGAAATACAGCCGTTTGTGTTGCTGGGCAATTTAGGGGGCAGGGCGTGGTCGGCCAGTGAAAGCGATGTGAAAAAATTGCCTGGGTGGCGAGGGATAAGTCCCTCGCAACAAGGTCAGTTTCTCCTACAGCACTGATCACATCCTCCTTACATCTATTTGAAAAAATACTGTACATGCATACAGCATTATCCTACAGTCCATCCCAGGTGAACGGATTTCACCGCGCACCGACGCCACAATTTTTTAACTATGGATGGATAAAAAATGAAATCGAAAAAAGCCTTTATGCTGGGCGCGGCCATGGCGGCCTCCTGCTTCGTTTCGGCCTTTGCCCTGGCCGAACAATACCCTTCGCAAGCCCCAGCCAAACTGTCCGCCCAGGCAGTCAAGCAAGCGGTCGACCAAGTGCTTCAAGTGGGGGGCAAGGTCCAGTCGTCGAAATTGTCGGTCGAACTCAAGCAAAAACTCAAGGCGGCCAAGGCAGCCAAACCCAAGGCCCCGGCGAGCAAAGCCGCAGCCAGCGCTGCGCCCTTTGAGGCGGTGATCGGCGAGTTGCAAAAGCCGCAGCAGGATCAACTGCAAGGCGCAGCGATCGCGGCTTTTACCCCACAGTTCCCGACCCTGGATATCAACACCCTGTACACCCTCACCGGGGTAGAGACCGGGGCCGAAATCGCCTATCACTTCAACCTGCCGAAAAACGCTCGCATCCAGGTCCAACTGCTGAACCAGAGCGCCGGTACCGATATGTCGTTGAGCCTGTTCCATGACGATGGCCAGGGCAACCTGACGCTGCTGGGCACCTCTGATAACGCAGACAGCGCTGATGAATACCTCAACGGCGTGATGCCTGCCGGCGATTACTACTGGTACATGGTGGCCAAAGCCGCGAGCAATTCGCAGTTCAGTTTTGGCGTGGCGGTGGACAGCAATATCGACGCCTTCGAGCCCAACGACACCGCGCAAACCGCGTTCGCCCTGCCGGATGCCCTGAACCAGGTGACCGGCAACCTCGACAGCGTCAACGATGTCGATTACTTCGACTTCACCGCGCTGCGCGGCCAGGGTGTGGGCATGTTCCTTGGCGATGACGGCGAGGGCACCCGCGACCAGTGGATCTTCGAGCGCTTCGATGGCAACAATTGGGTGGTGATCCAGCCAAACAACACCTCCACCTACCCCAACCTCACGCCTGGCTACACCGTAAAGGTTCGGGTGCGGGCCAACCCGGCAGTGGCGCTCAACCCGCAGGCGCGATACCTCTTGTCTTTTGGCTCGGCGCCGCGACTGAACCAGAGCAATGTGAATGGCGATAACGTGGTGCGCATTCCCAGTTCGATCATGCAACTGGCTACTCAGGCTGCCCGTAGCCTGAGCTGGAGCACCCAATGGTCGGACAGCACCGGTGAGCCGTTGCGGGGTGTGACCCCGGTGCTGCGGGTCGACAAGCGCTTCGATAACACCATCAACTACCACTGGGTCAACTACGAGGCCAAGACCGGTATCACTGGCGCGGCCTCCGGCAATGTCGACCTGGGCACCTGCTCCGGCGATCTCAATGCGGTCTACCCGGACAGCTCGTCCGGCCAGACCTACAACTGGCGGACCTGGTTCAACATGGGCGGCTGGCGCATCGAGCTCAAAGAGTTCCCCGGTGTTGGCGTGGGCGGCAACATCACGCAGTACGTAAGCCTGGGGCATATCTGCAGCCAGACCATCGTGCGCTAACCGAAAACGGCTTGCCGGCGATCGCCGGCAAGTCGGCTTCTACAGCGCCAGTTTCAGTGGCAAGCGGGCCATGCTGGTGTTCTTCAGCGAGCCCAGGTACAGCCAGTCGCCATGCTCGCGCGCCGTGGTCACCGGCGAATAGTTGCCGGCACTGCCATCCTGCAAATTAGCGATCACCTGGCCATGCACGTCCAACCCCAGTACAAAGGCTTTGCGCTCCACGGGCTTGGGCAGCACCAGCAGCGCACGTACCACCATCTTGCGGACCGCCGGGTAACCGGCCAAGCCATCAAGCAGCGGGTTACGCGGTGAATACAGGGCTACCCAGAACCGATCCCGGCCGTTGAAGGTGAGGTTGTCCGGCAACCCTGGCAGGTTGTCGATAAACAGGTCATGGGTGCCCGCCTTGTCGCCCTTGAGCCAATAGCGACTGATGCGATAGGCCCCGGTTTCATTGACCAGCACATAGGCCTCATCCGGCCCCAGCGCCACGCCGTTGGCAAATTGCAGTTGATCGAGCAACACCTCGGTCTGGCCGTTGCTGAAGTCATAGCGCAACAAGCGGCCATCGCCACCATGCTCGATCACCGCCTCACCATCCTGGCCATAGCCCCAGCGGCTCGACGCGTCGCTGAAGTAGGCGTAGCGCCCGGCCGCATCCACCGTCACATCATCGGTAAAGCCGAAGGGCAGGCCATTGGCGCTGGTCGTCAGGCTGGTCAGTTTGCGCTGGCCGTCCAGTGCCAGCAGGCCCTTGACCCCGTCGGCAATGATCAGCCGCCCGTCCGGGTGTTGCGCCAGGCCCAGCGGCCGCCCCCCGGTATGGGCCAGCACCTCCAGGGTCTGGCTGTCGGGCGCGGTGCGGATGATCCGCCCGTCATGCAGGCCGGAGATCAGAAAACCCTCGGCATCCACCAGCAACGCTTCAGGCCCGTCGATGCCCAGGGCACCGATACGCTGGACGTCCTTCAGGCGCTGGTTTTCGCTGTAGGGCCCATCCTTCAGCGAGGGTGCCTTGGGTGGTGTCCAGTTGACCGGTTGCACCTGGGTGGGCATCAGCAGCAGGAAGGCCACGACGACGATCAATACCAGGAGCAGCAAGTGACGGATTTTTTGATTCATGGTGTGTCCCGAGGGGCTTTGGAGGGGGGCGTGACCGGCTCCCAGTGCAACGTGCCGAACAGATAGTCCATCAGCGGCAGCACAATGTTGAAGTTGCGCCCTTGCATCAACTCACGGCGGTGGTGCAACGCGTGGAGCTGGTGCATGTGCCGGATCCACGGCAGGCGTGCCAGGGGATGGTCGGAGGGCAGATGTTCACAGGCATGGAAGGTTTCGTAGAGCAGGTAACCGAGGATCATACACCCGGCGAACAACCCCGCCACGTTGGGGTTTAACTGCTTGAGCAGCCACCAGGCGGGGAGGGTGATGGCCAGGCTGTGGACAACGATCAGCCAGGCGGGAAACAGGATCACCCGCCAGTCTCTGGGGCTGTCGTAGGTCATATGGCCAGGGGTGAAAAAACTGTGGTGATCGCCGGTGTGGCGTGCATAGAACAGCTTGGCGACAGCGTGTTTGTGATGGCCCAGGTGGCGGTGGACGAGGTAGATGCACAGGTTGAAGAACACCAGGGTCAGGGGGATGGTCAGCCATTCCCAGGCCTGAATGTGCTGGGTGCTGCCCCAGGCCAGGAGGATGCAGGACAAACCGTAGAGCACTACAAAACCGGCATGCAGCCACGGGTTATAGCGTGGGTGGACAGCGGCACGGTAGCGTTCGCGAAAGGCCTCGGTGGGATGGGTCATGGCGTCGCTCGTTGTATTTTTTGTTGGTGAGTGAGCTTAGTCCGGCCTGAGGATTTTGCGAGCTGAGCTTGCCCCTGTGGGCGCTGGCTTGTCGGGTCGCCGCATCGCTGCGATCGCGCCAGTAAGAACACCTCGGGTGTGCGCCTTAACGACCCACGCGAGCATGCCCGCCCCCACAAGGGATATCGCAAGGGGCTTGCACCCACCGCATTTCCTTGCTAGCTTCTGGCAAAATGTTAACGATAACATTTGCTCTAAAAATAAAAACAAAACAGAGAACCACGCCATGAAAATGCTTCGCAAAACCCTGTGTTTGTTGGCTTTAAGCATCTCCACCGTCGCCCTGGCCGACACCAAGCCTGCCCCCATGCGCATCGGCGCTTCCTTCCAGGAAATCAACAACCCGTACTTCGTCACCATGAAAGACGCTCTGCAAGAAGCGGCGGCGACCATCGGTGCGCAATTGATCATCACCGATGCCCGCCACGACGTGTCCAAGCAGGTCAGTGACGTGGAAGACATGCTGCAAAAGGGCATCGACATCCTGCTGATCAACCCCACGGATTCGGTCGGCGTGCAGTCCGCCGTCAAATCGGCCCACGCCGCGGGTGTGGTGGTGGTTGCAGTGGATGCCCAGGCCGAGGGGCCCCTGGATTCCTTCGTCGGCTCGAAAAACTTCGACGCCGGCTTCCAGGCCTGTGAATACCTGGCCAAGAGCATCGGCGACCAAGGCAATATCGCGATCCTCGATGGCATCGCCGTAGTACCGATCCTCGAGCGCGTGCGCGGTTGCAAGGAAGCCGTGGCCAAGCACCCGCAGATCAAGATCGTCAGCATCCAGAACGGCAAGCAGGAACGTGACCAGGCGCTGAGCGTGACCGAAAACATGCTCCAGGCCCAACCCACCCTTAAGGGCATTTTCAGCGTCAATGACAACGGCTCCCTCGGCGCACTGTCGGCCATCGAGGCCAGCGGCATGGACGTCAAGCTGGTCAGCGTCGATGGCGCACCGGAAGCGATCAAGGCTATCCTCAAGCCAGGCAGCAAGTTTATCGCCACCTCGGCGCAGTACCCCCGCGACCAGATCCGCCTGGCCCTGGGCATCGCCCTGGCGAAGAAGTGGGGCTCCCATGTCCCCGCCAGTATCCCGGTGGACATCGCCCTGATCGACCAGGCCAAGGCCAAGGATTTCAGCTGGTAAACCGTCCATGCCCCACGTCAATCGTGGGGCACAGGGCATCCTTCTGAACGAGAGGTCGGCGGTATGAGCAGTCTTTTGCAACTGGAAAATATCTGTAAGCGCTACCCCGGGGTGCAAGCCCTCAAGTCCATCAACCTGCAGGTGGAACGCGGCGAAATTCATGCCTTGCTCGGGGAAAATGGCGCGGGCAAATCGACCCTGATGAAAATCCTCGGCGGCGTCGAGCACCAGGATGAAGGGCGCATTCTGATTGACGGGCAGGCCCGGCACTTTGCGACGTATCGCGATGCGATTGCCGCCGGTATCGGCATTGTCTTCCAGGAGTTCAGCCTGATTCCCGACCTCACGGCCGTGGAGAACATTTTCCTCGGCCATGAGTTGAACAACCGCTTCGGCCTGCTGCGCAAGCGCGATATGCATGAGGCGTCCCAGGCATTGTTTCAGCGTCTGGGGGTGAGCATCGACCTGCAATGCCCGGTGCGGCGCCTGAGCGTGGCCGAGCAGCAGTTTGTCGAAATCGCCAAGGCCCTGGCCCTGGAGGCGCGGCTGCTGGTGCTCGATGAGCCCACCGCGACCCTGACGCCGAGCGAGGCCGAACTGCTGTTCGAGATCATGCGCGAACTCAAGCGCCAGGGCGTGGCGGTGATTTTTATCTCCCACCATCTGGAGGAGATTTTCCAGGTGTGCGACCGCATCAGCGTGTTGCGCGACGGCGGCAATGCCGGCGTCACCGACGTGGCCGACAGCGATATTGACCGTCTGGTGGAGATGATGGTGGGCCGCAAGCTGGAATGCAGTTTTCCCGCCAAACCCACCGCCGCGCGCGGGCCGCTGCTGCTTGAGGTCAGGGATATCCAGTTGCAGCGCAATGGCCCCCACAACCAGTTCCACCTGCATCAGGGCGAAATCCTCGGCTTTGCCGGGCTGGTCGGTTCGGGCCGTACCGAGCTGGCACTGGGGATGATGGGCGCACTGCCGTCGGTGACCAAGGATGTGTGGTTGCGCGGCGCCAAAATCAGCCTCGACGACCCGGCCCAGGCGTTGGCCCACGGCATCGGCCTGCTGCCGGAAAGTCGCAAGAGCGAAGGCCTGATCACCGATTTCAGCATTCGCGAAAACATCTCCATCAACAACCTGCACAAGTACCAGGGCGCCAGCGGCCTGATCGACAAGGGCAAGGAGTGCGCCAGCGTCGAAGCGTTGATGCAGCAACTGTCGATCAAGGCGCCGAGCGGCGAAAGCCGGGTGTTCAACCTGAGCGGCGGCAACCAGCAGAAAGTGGTGATTGCTCGTTGGATCAACCATCACTGCGATGTGCTGGTGTTCGATGAACCAACCCGTGGCATCGACGTCGGCGCCAAGGCACAGATCTACGCGCTGATGCGCAAGCTCACCGAGCAAGGCTACGCAATCATCATGATTTCCTCCGAACTGCCGGAAATCATCGGCATGTGCGACCGCGTCGCCGTGTTCCACAAGGGCGCCATCGTCAAGGTACTGGAAGCGTCCGCCGTCAACCCACAAGAGGTCATGCGCCATGCAACAGGGGGCTCAAGTGAATACGTCCATTAACCGCGCAGGTACCCAGGGGTTACGGCTGAACCTGGCACGACTGGTGCGCTCGCCGGCGTTCTATCCGTTTATCGGGCTGCTGGTGGTCACGGCGGTGATGATCGTGGCCAGCGACAACTTCCTCACCGCCAGCAACCTGTCCAATATCGGCCGCCAGGTGTCGATCAACGCGATCATCGCGGTGGGCATGACCTGCGTGATCCTCACCGGTGGTATCGACTTGTCGGTGGGGCCGGTGATGGCCTTGTCCGGCACCCTGACCGCCGGGCTGATGGTCGCGGGCCTGCCGCCGGGCCTGGCGATTGGCGCGGGCCTGTTGATCGGCGTGGCCTTTGGTATCGGTAACGGGCTGTTCGTGGCGTACCTGCATATGCCGCCGATCATCGTCACCCTGGCGACCATGGGTATCGCCCGGGGTTTTGGCCTGATGTACACCGATGGCTATCCGATTTCCGGGCTGCCGGAGTGGTTTGGTTTCTTTGGCCGCCAAAGCCTGCTGGGCATCCAGGTGCCGATCCTGATCATGCTGGTCACCTACCTGGTGGCCTACGTGCTGCTGCAACACACACGCATCGGCCGCTACATCTACGCCATCGGTGGCAACGAAGAGGCGGTGCGCCTGTCCGGGGTGCGCGCGGCGCGCTTCAAGTTGCTGGTGTATGGCATCAGCGGCCTGACCGCAGCGATTGCCGGGCTGGTGTTGACCTCGCGCCTGATGAGTGGCCAACCCAACGCCGGCATCGGTTTCGAGCTGGATGCGATTGCCGCAGTGGTCCTGGGCGGCGCCTCGATTGCCGGTGGGCGCGGGGTGATTGTCGGCACCTTGCTCGGCGCCATGCTGTTGGGCGTGTTGAACAACGGCCTGAACATGCTCGGGGTCTCGCCCTATGTGCAGAGCGTGATCAAGGGCGCAATTATTCTGCTGGCGATCTTTATCAGCCGTCAGCGCCACAAGTAAAAAAACCAGCACCTCGACGCGGCCGCCGTGGCCGCGACGGGCTCTCTCATCTTCAATAAAGGTCAGTACATCATGGAAAAGCACAGCCAAATGCAAGCCGTCGTCTGCCACGGCCCGAAAGACTACCGCCTGGAGCGCATCAGCAAACCCCTGGCGCGGCCCAATGAACTGGTGATCCGCATTGCCGCCTGCGGGATCTGCGCCAGTGACTGCAAATGCCACTCGGGCGCGGCGATGTTCTGGGGTGGCGACAACCCGTGGGTCAAGGCGCCGGTGGTGCCGGGGCACGAGTTTTTCGGTTACGTGGAGCAAGTGGGCGAGGGCGCCGAGGAGCACTTTGAGGTCAAGGTCGGCGACAAGGTCATCGCCGAGCAGATCGTGCCCTGTGGCAAGTGCCGCTTCTGCAAGTCCGGCAAGTACTGGATGTGCGAAGTGCACAACATTTTCGGCTTCCAGCGCGAAGTGGCCGAAGGCGGCATGGCCCAGTACATGCGCATCCCCAAGACCGCCATCGTGCACAAGATTCCCGAGTCGGTGTCCCTGGAGGATTCGGCGTTGATCGAGCCCATGGCCTGCGCGATCCATACGGTCAACCGTGGCGACCTGCAACTCGATGACGTGGTGGTGATTGCCGGTGCCGGCACCCTGGGCCTGTGCATGGTCCAGGTGGCTGCGCTGAAGACCCCGAAAAAACTGGTGGTGATCGACATGGTCGACGAGCGCCTGGAGCTGGCGAAAAAATACGGCGCCGATGTGGTGATCAACCCGGCCCGTGACAACGCCCGCGCGATCATCAATGGCCTGACCGACAACTACGGCTGCGACGTGTATATCGAGACCACTGGCGTGCCGGCCGGCGTGACCCAGGGCCTGGATTTAATCCGCAAGCTGGGGCGGTTTGTCGAGTTCAGCGTGTTCGGCGCCGAGACCAGTGCCGACTGGTCAATCATCGGTGACCGCAAGGAACTGGACGTACGCGGCGCACACCTGGGGCCGTATTGCTACCCGGTGGCCATCGACCTGTTCGAGCGCGGCCTGGTGACGTCCAAGGGCATCGTCACCCACGACTTCCCCCTGGATAACTGGGCCGAAGCGTTCGACCTGGCCAACTCGGTGAAGTCGATCAAGGTGCTGCTCAAGCCGGGGCAATAAGTATGAAATACGTGATTGGCGTGGACATTGGCACCCAAAGCACCAAGGCGCTGTTGGTGGATGGTGAGGGTCGGATCATTGCCCAGCACAGCCAGGGCTATCGCGTGGACACGCCAAAAGTGCGCTGGGCCGAGCAGTGGCCGCAGGTCTGGCTGGACGCGGTGGAGGCCTGTGTGGCCGGGTGCATGGGCAAGGCCGGGGTCGTCAAAGAGCAGGTCAAGGCGCTGTGCATCAGCAGTCTGTACGGCGGCTCGGGGATAGCCGTGGATGCGCAGATCAAGCCGCTGCACCCATGCCTGATCTGGATGGACCGCCGCGCCGGCGAGCAGGTGGCCTGGGTCCGCGAGCAGGTTGACCTGGAGCGCCTGTTCGCGGTCACCGGCAACTCCCTGGACAGCTACTACGGCTTCACCAAGATGCTCTGGCTCAAGCAGCACCAGCCTGAAGTCTGGGCCAACACCCGCTACCTGCTGCCGCCCAACAGCTATATCAATTACTGCCTGACCGGTGAGGTGGCGGTGGATCACAGCAGCGCCGGCAATATCGGCGGGGTCTATGATGTGGCCGCGCGCGGCTGGTCCGTCGAGATGCTGGCGGCGCTGGATATCCCGTTGGCAATGATGCCCGAGCGCTTGCTGTATTCGGGCGAAGTGGTGGGCGGTTTGCTGCCGGAATGGGCTAGGCGCCTGGGCCTGGCGCCGGGCATGCCGGTGCTGGCCGGTGGCGTCGATGCGGCGATGGCGACCCTGGCGGCCGGCGTCACCCGACCGGGCAACCACGTGGCGATGATCGGCACCAGCATGTGCTGGGGCTACCTCAACCAGCAGGTGGATGCCCACCATGGTCTGGTGAGCATGCCCCACGTCTATAACGGCCAGCAGGACCTGTACATCTTTGGCGGCGCGATTACTGCCGGCGCCTCGGTAAGCTGGTTTCGCGAGCAGTTCTGCCAGGCCGAGGAGCAACAGGCCCAGGCCACCGGCCAAGACAGCCTGTGGCTGCTGGAACAGCGCGCGCACGCGATCCCGGCGGGCAGTGAAGGGCTGTTGTTTTTGCCTTACCTGATGGGCGAGCGCAGCCCGGTGTGGGATGACCAGGCCAGCGGCAGCTTTGTCGGCCTGAACCTGTATCACAGCCGCATCCACCTGTACCGCGCGGTGCTCGAAGGCGTGAGTTTTGCCCTGCGGCACAATATCGAGGCGGGCATGCGCGGTGCCCATTCCCTGGACCCACGGTTGATCGTGGTGGGCGGCGCGAGCCATTCGGATTTGTGGATGCAGATTATCGCGGATGTCACCCGCTACCCGGTGTACACCATCGTCCAGGAAGTGGAGGCGGCGCTGGGCGCAGCGTTGTTGGCGGCGCATACGGTGGGGCTGGTGGATAAGGCGCAAATGGACAAAGGCTGGGTGCAGTTGCAGCTGCGGGCCGAGCCTGGGGCTGAAAATGTGCAGGCATACGACCGCGCTTTTGCCGACTACCTGAGGCTGTATCCGGCACTCAAACCGATCATGCACAGCCTGCAAATGAGTTAAGTGAACACAGACCAAGATTTGGGAGCAGGCAAACCAGCTCCCACAGGGGTTCTCCATTGCATTCGAGACCGTCATCCATGACCACCACCTTCGACTTCAGCCACCAGCGCATCCTTGTTACCGGCGCCACCAGCGGTATTGGCCGGGAAATCGCCCTGCAACTGATCGCCAGCGGCGCCCAGATCTTTGCCATCGGCCGCGACGCCCACGCTCTGTCCCAATTGGGTTGTGCAACCCTGTGCCTGGACATCGCCGACAGCGCCGCCCTGGACCTGGCCCTCAAGGACTTGCCGCCCATGCACGGTCTGGTCAATTGCGCCGGGATCTCGCGCCTGGAACCGGCAGCGGCGATCAGCAGCGCCGCCTTCGACCACGTGATGAACGTCAACGCCCGCGCCGCCGCGCAAGTCGCCAGCCGGGTAGCGGCGGCGATGATCGCGGCAGGTATCGCCGGCAGTATCGTCAACGTTTCCAGCCAGGCCTCGTTGGTGGCGCTGGAGGATCACCTCGGTTATTGCGCGTCCAAGGCTGCCCTGGATGCGATCACCCGTGTGCAATGTGCCGAATGGGGACGTTTCGGGATCCGCGTCAACAGCGTCAACCCCACCGTGACCCTCACGCCGATGGCGCAACAGGCCTGGTCCGACCCGGCCAAGCGCGACCCGGCCCTGGCGGCGATTCCCCTGGGGCGTTTTGCGCAGCCCCGGGAAGTGGCGTTGCCGGTGCTGTTCCTGTTGAGTGAGGCTGCGAGCATGATCAGTGGGGTCAGCCTGCCGATTGATGGCGGCTACACCAGCCGTTAGCCGTTCTCCAGCTTACCGGCGATCACCACCTTGTCCCGGGGTTTGTGCGGGTCTTGCAGGCGGTCGAGCAACAGGCGCACCGCACTGCTGCCGGCCAGCGACGCATCATGGGCCACGCAGGCAATCGGCACGCCGAAGATATCGGCAAACGGCAGGCGGTCGATGCCGCAGATGGTCAGGCTGTCGTGGGGGATATTGTGCATGCGCAAGGCGCGCAGGGCGCCGAGGGTGATCAACTGGTTGAAACCCATGATCGCCTCCGGCGCGGGGTGCGCGGCCAGGTAGTCGAGGGTGTGCAGGTAGGAGGGCATCAAGGTGTAGTCGCCGGCGCACACCTCGACCTGCACCTGGGGGTACTCTGCGAGCACTTCGCGCAGGCCCTTGAGGCGCTCCACGGTGATGCGTGAATGCTGCGGCCCGGTCAGTACCAGCAGGCGCTTGAGCGCCGGGTTCTGGCGCAACAGGTACTGCGCGGCCTCGATCCCGCTGTGGTAGTTGTCCAGCACCACGCGGCTGAACGGGCTGTCGTGGATCGTGCGGTCGAGCAGCACCACCGGGGTCTTGCCGTTGCCCAGGCGCTCCAGGTAATCGGGCTGGTAGTCGGGCTCGTCGGAGACCGGCGACAGGATAATCCCCGCCACGCGATAACCCAGCAGGGTATCCACGGCCTTGCTTTCCAATTCTTCCAGCTCGTCGGTGTCCACCAGCATGATGGTGTAGCCGTGCTTTTTCGCCTCGCGGGAAATCGCCTTGATCATTTCGCTGTAGAACGGGTTGTCCACCGACGCGGTGATCACCCCGATGATCAGGCTTTCGCTGCGCTTGAGCCCGCGAGCAAAGGCGTTGGGCACATAGTCCAGCTCCCGCGCCACCTCAAGGATCCGCGCCAGGGTGGCGGGCTTGACCAGGTCAGGTTTGCTCAACGCCCGCGACACCGTGATGGTGGTCATATTGACGCGTTTGGCGATGTCGCTGATGGTGACGGATTTTTTCTTGTTCATCGGCAGGTGGGACCAGGAGAAAACATCAGGAGGCTACCATGGGCATCGGTTCAAAGCACCGGATCCCAACGCTGTGACCAATCGCTCTCGGCCTTGACCACCCCGCGCAGCAGCACCAGGGCCTGCTGCAGGATCGCCGAATCACGCTCACGCGAGTACACCAGGTAGGTCGGGAAACTGAACTCCGGGGCCTTGGGCACGCGCTCCATCACGCCGCTCTCGAGATAGCTCTGCACCACCCGCGTGCGGAAATAGCCGCTGCCACCGTTCTCCAGGATGTACTGCAAGGCCAACGGCCCCAGGTTGAAACTCACAGCCGCGCGGGCCTTGTCCGGCAGGGCGGCGTCGTGTTGCTGGCGAAAGCCCGCGCCCCAGTCGATATACACATAGGGATCGGGGCGGGCGGCCAGACGCACCAGGATCAGTTTTTCCTCCAGCACCTGCTCCACCTGCAACCCCGGCCAGTACTGCGGCTGGAACACCAGCGCCGCATCCAGCACCCCCAGTTCCAGCTGGCGCAACAGGTACTCCCCATCACGCACTTCGGTGCGCAGCGCATGGCTGGGGATGTGTTCGCGCAGGGCCTTGGCCCAACCGAGGATCAGCGGGTTGCACAGGCTGACTTCGCCGCCGATATGCAACACATTGCGATAGCCCTCGGGTAACGGCAGGTCGCGGCGTGCGGCTTCCCAGGTTTGCACCAGTTGATTGGCGTACACCACGAATGCCTCGCCATCGGCCGTCAACCGCGCCCCGGCGCGGTTGCGCACAAACAGGGTGCTGTCGAGCTGGCTTTCGAGCTTTTGCACCCGGGCGGTGATGGCGGTCTGGGTAACGTGCAGTTTCTCGGCGGCTGCGGCCAGGCTGCCGCAACGGGTGATTTCCAGGAAAGTGCGTGCCAGTTCGATGTCCATGTCGGCTCCGAGGCAGGAGCGAGCGTGCTCGCGAAAAGTGTCAACGATACCACGCGCCTCTTCGATGAGTGCGTTGCTCCAGGGCTCAGCGCGTGCGCGTGGGCTCACGCTTTCCTTAAGGAAAGGCCTATGTCTGCTCGCTGTGTGCAGGGCTAGTTTGGGATGTGCCCAGGCGGGCTCGTCCCCCGGCATTTCTCACCACTTCACTGCACCAGTGAAAAGGAGACGCAACATGTCGACTTCAACAACGTTTAACCTTTCTCCCTTTGCCAGCAATACCGTGACTCACTTGGATCGTGTCCTTCACCACGATCAACGCGGTGGCGAACGCACAATCAACGGCAAACCTTCATATACCGTCGAGCAGGCCGCCGATGAGATAACCCGTGACAACTCCCGTTGGCACGATACCAATGGCGATGGAAAAACTGATGTCACCTACCAGTTTCGAACGACGGCCGGGCCGTTTTTTCGGGCATTGGGCCTGAGTGGGTTCAGTGAATTCAATCAGGCCCAGAAGGATTCAGCGCGGCAGGCCATGGACCAATGGTCGGATGTGGCGAATGTGCGCTTCACCGAACAGGGTCAGGGAGCGGTGAGTGAGGGCAATATCAACTTTGGAAACTTCAATGAAAGCGCTGACGGCAAAAACGCTTTCGCGACGACGCTGCCTTCTGAAGCGACACAGCGATATCTGGCGGCAAACCCGCGTATTCCACGGTTCGGTGCAGCCTCTGAAATATGGCTGGCCGGATCGGATGAGGTCCATACAGCCCCCAGCCATTCCAACGACGGGCACAGAACCACCGCCCACGAACTGGGGCATGCCCTGGGGTTGTCGCACCCGTTCAGAAGCCTTCCTACAGGTTCGAGTTACGCGACGGCTACCTACGCGGAGGACACCAGCGGGCATAGCATCATGAGCTACTGGAGTGAGCAGCATACTGGCCAGTCCTTCGTAAAAAACGGCATCAACTACCAGCCCTCTACACCGATGGTGGATGACATGGCCGCCATCCAGAAACTCTACGGGGCGAACCACGAAACCCGGACGGGCGATACCACCTATGGCTTCAACTCCAATGCCGACCGTGAGGCTTATCGTTTGAGTTCATCCAGAGACGCTCCGGTGTTTACAGTCTGGGACGGTGGTGGTGTAGATACGCTGGATTTTTCTGGGTTTAGCGATAATCAGGTGATCAATCTCAACGAGGGCGCACCGTCGGATGTCGGCGGGATGAAAAAGAATGTATTCATTGCCAAGGGCACGACCATCGAAAACGCCAAGGGTGGGGCGGGAAACGATATTTTTATCAGCAACCTTACCCAGAACATATTGACTGGCGGCGGTGGCAGGAACTCCTACCTGTTCTTGAATGCGCAGCAATCGACACCGCAGAGTCCTGATCGAATCACCGACTTCGTGTCGGGCAAGGACAAGATCGACGTGTCCAACCTGCGGGCGACGGGGCCAGAGGCTACTTATGTGGATGAGCGTGACGTTTCAGTGGTTGATGAAGCGCTGCATGGAGTTGAATCAGCGCCGAGGCGTGACATTGCGGAAAAACCCATGAGGTTCGTCAGCCGGTTTACCGGTGAAGGTCGACAGGCCATTTTGGAATACGACGCTCAAGCCCATCAGTCCACGCTGCAGATTGACCTGAACGGTAATCGTCGCGCCGACTTCCTGCTCAAGATTGATAGTGAGCAGCCTTTGAAGGGCTCCGATATCAAAGCCTAATCCCGCAGCAACCTGTAGTCGGAGCCGGTCAGCCGGCTCCTGCAGGTGATCGCGTTTCAGGTGGGCGTATGCGGTGCTTGCAAATGCTGGGTCGGGAACGCCCTGGCATACGCCTGGCACACCCGCAGCACCTGCTCATCGGCAAACCGCGCACCCACCACATGCAAGCCCACCGGCAAACCATTGGCCGCCAGCCCGCACGGCACCGAGGCCGCCGGTTGCTGGGTGAGGTTGAACGGATAGCTGAAAGGCGTCCACTCCATCCACTCGCCCAGCCCGGAGCCCGGTGGCACGTTATGCCCGGCGTCAAAGGCGGTGATTGGCAGCATCGGCGAGACCAGTAGGTCGTAGTGCTCATGGAACGCCGCCATGCGCGCCACCAATGCCGCCCGGGCCTCCAGGGCGGCGCTGAAGTCGGCCAGGCCGAGGCGTTCGCCCTGTTGCGCAATGCGCAGCAGGCCAGGGTCGAGCAGCTCGCACTGGGCGTCGGTCAACTGCCCGGTCAGGCGCGCCGCGCCGGCACACCACAGGGTACTGAACACCTCCAGCGGATCGCTGAAGCCCGGGTCGATCTGTTCGACATGCGCCCCCAGTTGCACCAGGCCCGCGACCGCTTGGGCGACCACCTTGGCCACCTGCGGATCGACGTCCACGTAACCAAAATCCGGGCTGTAGGCGATACGCAGGCCCTTGAGGTCCGTGCCCGGCGTGAGCCATGGCGTGCTGCGCGGCGCGCCGATCAGGCCGTCCCGGGCATCTGGTTGGGCCACGGTTTGCAGCATCAGCACTGCATCTTCCACGGTGCGGGTCATCGGCCCCAGGTGCGAGAGGATCGTCATCGAGCTGGCCGGCCATTGCGGCACGTAACCAAAGGTCGGCTTGATCCCGAAGGTGCCGGTAAAGGCGCAGGGAATGCGGATCGAGCCGCCAGCATCGCTGCCCTGGTGCAACACGCCAAGGTTCAGCGCCGCCGCTGCACCCGCGCCGCCGGACGAACCACCGGCTGTGGTGCGCGTGTCCCAGGGGTTGCGGGTGATGCCGTACAGCGGGTTGTCGGTGACGCCTTTCCAGCCGAATTCCGGGGTGGTGGTCTTGCCCAGCAACACCGCGCCGGCCTTGCGCATAAACGCCGAAAACGGCGCGTCAACGTCCCACGGCCCGGTGGCGGAGGAGGTGCGTGAGCCCTTGCGCGTGGGCATGCCTGCCGTCAGGGTCAAGTCCTTGATCGACGCCGGCACCCCGTCCAATGCCCCGCAGGGCGCGCCCTGGAACCAGCGCTGCTCCGAAGCCCGTGCGGCGTTCAAGGCGCCCTCGGGGTCGACATGGCAGTACGCGTTGACCACCGGGTTGTAGCGCTCGATGCGCAGCAGAGTGTCTTCGGTCACTTCCACCGGCGACAGGCTCTTATTCCGGTAGCGTGCCAGCAGTTCTACAGCCGTCAGGTTGGCGATCTGCGTCATGCTGCTTCACCTCCCTGTTGCGCGGCATTGACCATGGCCCGCAGCAGCACCGCGCAGCCGGCGGCCAAATCATCCGGCGCGGCGTTTTCGATTTCGTTGTGGCTGATACCGCCTTCGCACGGCACAAAAATCATCCCGGCCGGGCCCAGTTCAGCGACAAAAATTGCGTCGTGCCCGGCGCCGCTGACAATGTCCATGTGGCTCAGGCCCAGCACCTGGGCAGCATCGCGCACGGCGTTGACGCAGGTCGGATGAAAGTCCAGCGGCGGGAAGTCGGCGGTGGGCGTCAACTCATAGCTCAAGCCATGCTGCTTGGCTGTGGCTTCGATCACTTCACGCACTTCATCGACCATGGCCTGCAGCTTGTCGGCATGCAGGTGGCGCAGGTCGATGGTCATCTGCACTTGGCCGGGAATCACGTTGCGCGAGCCCGGATGCAGGGTCAGGCAGCCGACCGTGCCACAGGCGTGGGGTTGCTGTTGATGGGCAATGCGGTTGACCGCACTGACCACCTGCGCGGCACCCACCAGGGCGTCCTTGCGCAGGCGCATGGGCGTGGGGCCGGCGTGGGCCTCGACGCCGGTGAAGGTCAGGTCGAACCACTTCTGGCCCAGGCAGCCCATGACCACGCCGAGGGTGATGGCCTGATCTTCGAGGACCGGGCCCTGTTCGATATGCGCCTCGAAGTAGGCGCCCACCGGGTGCCCGAGCACCGCACGCGGGCCGGCGTAGCCGATGCGCTGCAGCTCGGCGCCCACCGACAGGCCTTGCTCATCCTGCTTGTCGAGGGTTTCCTGCAGGTCGAATTTGCCGGCAAACACTCCCGAGCCCATCATGCACGGCGGGAAGCGTGAGCCTTCCTCGTTGGTCCATACCACCACTTCAATCGGTGCTTCGGTTTCCACGCCCAAGTCATTCAAGGTGCGGATCACTTCCAGGCCGGCCATCACCCCATAGCACCCATCGAACTTGCCGCCAGTGGGCTGGGTGTCGATATGGCTGCCGGTCATCACCGGTGGCAGGTTGGGGTTGCGCCCGGCGCGGCGGGCAAAAATATTGCCGATCGCATCCACGCTGACGCTGCACCCGGCCGCTGTGCACCACTGCACAAACAGGTCGCGGGCCTGGCGGTCGAGGTCGGTCAGGGCCAGGCGGCACACGCCGCCTTTGGCCGTGGCGCCGAGTTGGGCCAGGTCCATCAAGGATTGCCACAGGCGGTCGCGGTTGATCAGCGGGGCATTGCTCTGGAGCGGTTGCGCAAAACTATTCATCAGCAGTCTCCGGTCAGGCACTCAGGGCCAGGTAGCGGTTCTTGATCGTCGGGTCGGCGCGAAACGCCTCGGCGCTGCCTTCGTAGACCACGCGGCCCTGTTCGAGTACGTAGTGGCGGTCGGCGAGCTTGTCGCAGACCAATAGGTTCTGCTCCACCAGCAGCACTGGCAGGCCGTCGTCCTTGATCTTGCGCAGGATCTTCACCAGTTCGTCGACGATCACCGGGGCCAGGCCCTCGGTGGGTTCGTCGAGGATCAGCAGCTTGGGATCGTTGAGCAGGGCGCGGGCGATGGCGAGCATCTGCTGCTCGCCACCGGACAACGCATGCCCGGCGTTTTTGCGCCGCTCCTTGAGGCGCGGGAACATCGCGTACACGTCCTCCATCTGCCAACGGCTGGTCTTGCGCACGGCGATGCGCAGGTTTTCCTCGACCGTAAGCAGGCGGAAAATCCCGCGGTTCTCCGGCACCAGCGCTAATCCCTGGCGGGCAATTTCAAAGATTTTCTGCCCCACCAACGGTTTGCCGTTGAAGTGAATCTGCCCCTGGCGCGGGCAGATAATCCCCAGGATGCTGCGCAGGGTGGTGGTCTTGCCGGCGCCGTTACGGCCGAGCAGGGTCACCAGTTCGCCGGGATTGACAGTCAGGGACACGCCCTCGAGGACGTGGCTCTTGTCGTAGTAGGAATGGATATTGTCGACGGTCAGCATCAGGCGGCCTCCCCCAGGTAAGCACTGCGCACGCGCTCGTCGGCGCGCACGAATTCCGGTGTGCCCTCGACCAGGATCTGCCCGTGGCTCATCACAGTGATGCGTTGGCTGATGGACATGACGATGCTCATGTTGTGCTCGATCAGCAGCACCGTATGGTCGCGGCCCAGGTCGCTGATCAGTTGGGTCATGATTGGGATGTCGTCGATGCCCATGCCCGACGTGGGCTCGTCGAGCATCAACAGCTTGGGCTTGGAGCAGATCGACATGCCCACCTCCAGCACACGCTGCTGGCCGTGGGACAGTTCGCCGGCCAGGGTCTCGGCGCGGGCGGTGAGTTGCAGACGCTCCAGGACCTGGTCGGCCATCTCCAGGTGTTCACGCTTACTGTCCACGCGGCGCCAGAAGTTCAGGGCGCGTGCGCCGTCACGGCCCTGGGCGGCCAGGCGCAGGTTTTCGCGCACGCTGAGGTTCTGGAACAGGCTGGTGAGCTGGAACGAACGCGCCATGCCCAGGCCGACGCGGCTGTGGGCCGGCTTGCGCATCAGGTTCTGGCCGTCGAAATGAATCGCCCCGGCGGTGGCCTGGCGTTCGCCGGTCAGGCAGTGAAACAGGCTGGTCTTGCCGGCGCCGTTGGGGCCGATAATGGTGTGGATGGTGCCGGCTTCGACCTTGAGGTTGACGCCGTTGACGGCATGGAAGGCGCCGTAGGCCAGTTCCAGGTCTTTGGTTTCCAACAGGATGCTCATAGCAGCTCCTCCTTGGTCACGGCGGCGGCCTTGCGGCTGCCACGCACACGTTCGAACAGCGCCGACAGGCCGCCCCACAAGCCTCCACGCATAAAGATCACCACCAGGATCAGGATCACCCCCAGCAGCATCAGCCAGCGCGGCCACAGATCGGAGAGAAAGTCCCCCAGCAGCACGATGGAACCGGCCCCCAGCAGCGAGCCGAACAGCGAGCCGGTGCCGCCGACGATGGTCATGATCAGGATGTTTTCCGACATCACCAGGTCGATGTTGGACAGCGGCACAAAGTGCAGGAGCATGGCGTACAGCGCCCCGGCGATCCCGGTGACCGCGCCAGACAGCACAAACACCAGGATCTTGAAGTGGCGCGTGTCGTAGCCGATGGCCGAGGCGCGGGTTTCGTTTTCGCGGATCGCCATCAGCGTGCTGCCGAACGGCGAGGCGATCACCCGGCGCGCGCCGATAAAGATCAGCAGGAACAGCACCGCGACAAAGCCATAGAACACCCGGGCGTCGGCCAGGGACAGCAGCACTGTGTCACCGATACGGATTTCCGGGCGCGGCACACTGAGCAGGCCGTTGTCGCCACCGGTCCAGTCGCTCAGGGTGTAGGCCAGGAAGTAGGCCATCTGGCTGAAAGCCAAGGTCAGCATCACGAAATAGATGCCGGTGCGGCGGATCGCCAGGGCACCCACCAGGAAGGCCAGGAACCCGCCGACCAGGGCCGCGCCGAGTAGCGCGCTGAACAGGCCCAGTTGCAGGTGGATCATCAGCAAGGCGGCGCAATAGGCACCGGCGCCGAAGAAGATGCCTTGGCCGAACGACAGCAGCCCGGTGTAGCCCAGCAACAGGTTGCAGGCCAGGGCGGCGAGGGCAAAGATCAGGATCTCGGTGGCCAGGGTTGCCGAGGGCAGGATCAACGGCAGGCCGATCAGTACCGCCAGCACCCACAGCAACATGGCCTTGGATTGAGTTTTAGCAAACGGCAGGGGATTTTTCTCGCTCATGTCAGGCTCTCCCGAACAGGCCGTAAGGGCGTACCAGAATCACCACGGCCATGGCGCCGTAGATCATCAGGCTCGCGCCTTGGGGCCACAGGGTGGTCATCAGGCTCTGCACCACGCCCACCAGCAGGCCGCCCACCAGGGCGCCGCCGAACGAGCCCATGCCACCGATCACCACCACCACAAAGGCGATGCCGAGGATCTCCGGGCCGACAAAGGGCTGGGCGCCACGCAACGGGGCAAACAGCACCCCGGCGATCCCGGCCAGGGCCACGCCGAGGGCGAAGGTCATGGAGAACAGGCGGAAAATATTGGTGCCCAGCAGCGACACGGTCTCGGTACTTTCACTGCCGGCCCGCACCAGGGCGCCAAAGCGCGTGCGCTCCAGCAGCAGCCACAGGCCCAGGCCCACCAGCCCCGAGAACACAATCAAAAACAGGCGGTAGTAGGGGTACACGAAGTCGCCGACCACCAGCACCCCGCGCAGCAGTTCCGGCACGGCGACGCTTTTGCCCACCGGGCCCCAGATCATCACGCTGGCTTCCTGGATGATCAGCGCGATACCCAGGGTCACGAGGATCTGGAACATGTGCGGCAGGTGGTAGATCCGCTGGATCAATAATCGCTCGATCAGCCACGCCAGCGCGGCCACCACCAGCGGCGCGATCAGCAGGGCCAGCCAGAAGCTTTCGGTGAGGCTGACGGCGGTGTAGCAGATGTACGCCCCCAGCAAAAAAAACGCGCCGTGGGCGAAGTTGACGAAGTTCAGCAGGCCGAAAATGATCGTCAGCCCGACCGCAATCAGGAAGTAGATCATCCCCAGGCCCAGGCCATTGAGAATCTGGAACAGGTAAAGATTGAGCATGCAGGAATCCTCCAACAGGCGGCCGCGGTCAACGGCCCTGTCGTGTGTTACCGGTGAAAGTGGGCGGATCAGCCGAGCTTGCAGCCCGTGGCTTCTACCGGTGGGAACGACTGGCCGGAGCTGAGGACTTTGGCCAGGTCATCCTTGTCGGCCATGTCGCCCGTGGCCTTGCCCACCAGCAGGTAGTAATCCTTGATCACCTGGTGGTCGCCGGCGCGGATCGTTTCCTTGCCGGTCGGGCCGTCGTAGCTCAGGCCCTGCATGGCCTTGGCCACGGTGGGGCCGTCGAAGCTGCCGGTGGCCTTGATGGTGTCGATCATGACTTTGGTGCTGATGTAGTCAGCGGCCAGCGGGTAGGTGGGGTTGATCCCGTATTTGGCCTGGGTCAGCTTGACCAGCTCACGGTTGAGTGGGGTATCGACCTGGTGCCAATACTGCGCGCCGAGGTACACGCCTTCGAGTACATCACTGCCCAGTTCCTGGAACTGGTCGAGTCCGGCGGACCACACCAGCAGCACTTTCATGCGCTCCTTGATACCGAAGTTGACGGCCTGGCGCAGGGTGTTGGAGGACTGGCTGCCGAAATTCAGCAACACCAGCACGTCGGGCCGGGCGGCGATGGCGTTGGTCAGGTAGCCGGAGAATTCCTGTTCCTGCAATGAGTGATAGCTGTTGCCCACATGCTCCAGGCCGTTTTCGGCCAGCACGCTCTTGGCGCCTTCGAGCAAGGCTTCGCCGAACACGTATTGCGGGGTGATGGTGTACCAGCGCTTGGCCTCGGGCAGCAGCTTGATCAGCGGCACCAGGGTTTCGCGGATCGCGCCATAGGTGGGCACCGACCAGCGGAAGGTCGCACTGTTGCAGTCCTTGCCGGTGACTTCGTCAGCGCCCACCGGGGTCATGAACACACCGCCAACCTTGTCCACTTCCTTGGCCACTGCCAGTGCCGAGGACGACAGGGTGCAGCCCTGGAAGAACCGCGCGCCGTCCTGGCCGATCGCCTCCTGGACCTTGCGCACCGCCTTGCCGGCGTTGCCTTCGGTGTCGATCACCTTGTAGTTCAGTGGGCGCCCGAGGAGTTCGGGGTACTGGGCCACCGCCAGGCGTGAACCCATGTCGGCAAACTTGCCATAGCTGGCAAAGGCGCCAGACATGGACTTGAGGCCGTAAAAGGTAAACGGTTCGGCGGCGAATGCACTGCGCACGCCCAGCGGAAGGCTGAGCGCGGCGGCGGCGGTGAGGCTGGCTTTCAACAACGTACGACGCTGCATGGGGTGACTCCCTGGTTTAGTTATTGGCAGGAGTGGCAATGGCGATACGGTGGAGCACGGCCTGTGGGCAGGCCTTTTTTATTGAGGTGAAACACGGTCAAAACTGTAGGCGCAGGCAAGCCAGCTCCTACAGGGGATTTGGGGTGTTTTCAGGAGTGGTCGAACTCCAGCAAAAAGTGTGGGCTGACCTGGCCTTCCAGCGCGGTCATGTGGTGTTCGGCGTCGCACATGTGTTCATGCATCAGGCTGCGCACGGCGGCTTCATCGTTGGCGCGAAACGCGCTCAGCAGTTGCTTGTGATAGTCCAGGTTGGCCGCGTCGAATTGCTTGCGCTTGGGCTTGTAGGCTTTTTTCAGCACCACCAGGTCGCGCAGCAGGTCGTTGAGGAACTGCGCCATAAAACTCAGCAGCGGATTGGGGCAGGCCCTGGCCAGCAGGTTGTGGAACTCCAGCTCCGCCAGGCGCTGCTCGCGCTGGCCGGCCTCGCTGTCTTCCGGCGCGCTGCAAAAGTCCACGTTGTCTTGCAGGGCGCGATAGTCGTCTTCGCTCAAGCGGCCCAGCACTGACACTGCCAGTTCCACCTCGATTACCTTGCGCAGTTGATACACCTGCTCGCCATCCAGGTGCTGGAAGTGCAGGTAGTTGCGCAAGGCGCGGCTGGCCGGCTCCGTGCCGGCCTGGTTCAGGTACGCGCCACCGGTAGGGCCGGTGCGGGTGCTGACCAGGCCTTCGACCTCCAGGGCCTTGAGCGCTTCGCGGGCCGAGCCCTTGGAGCATTGGAAGCTCTCCATCAATTCGCGCTCGGTGGGCAAGCGGTCGCCGGGCTTCAAGGCATCGGTGACGATCGAGCGCTTGACCGACTCGACAATCACATCGGAAAGCTTCTGGCGTTTGCGTCGCAGGGGGCGGCTGAGCATGGTTTTCTATTTATCGTATTAATGCGGATAAATAGCACTTAATAGGGGTTGGGGCGGGGCGTCAACGGCAGGGGTCGTTTTCAGTTAAAACAGGTCGTAAACCACGTCCATGCCCCCATGTGGGAGCGGGCTTGCTCGCGAATGCGGTGTATCAGCCGACATATCCATCACTGACCCACTGCATTCGCGAGCAAGCCCCCTCCCACAGTTGATGTGTCGTGCTCATAAAATCTGAGCCTGGCGCAGTAATTGCCTGCCATAGCTCTCCAGTCTTTGTGCAGGAGCACCCAAGCATGCAATTACGAGCCTTGCGGTATTTTCACGAGGTGGCGCGCTGCGCCTCGTTGCGTAAGGCGGCCGAGCGTTTGTACGTCACGCCCACTGCCGTCAGCCGGCAGATTGAACACCTCGAACACTTCTTTGGCGCCGCCCTGATTGAGCGCGGCCCGCGCGGTATCCGCCTGACGGTGGAGGGTGAGTGCCTGGCCGAGCAGGTCACCAGCACCCTGCGCGGCCTCGATCAGGTGCGCGATGTGATCGCCAGCCGGCAGAGTCAGGTGGCGGGTAACATCAGCATCCATGTGTCAGAAAGTATCGTTTCCACAGTGCTGGCGCCGGTGCTTGCGGCGTTCTACCGGGCGCACCCCAAGGTCACCTTCAATATCGTGATCGCCAGCGCCTCGGCCACCCTCGACGCCCTGTGCAGTGGCGAGGCCGACCTGGGCCTGGCGTTCTATCTGCAGGAACGGGCCGACGTGGAAGTCACCGCACAATGCGAGTTGTGGCACCGGGTGCTGGTCAGTGCCGAGCACCCCTTTGCCCAGCGCGACAGCATCGAACTGCGCGAACTTGAGGGCCAGCCCCTGGCCATTCCTGACTCGGCGTACGGCGTGCGCCAGGCCCTGGAGATGGCAGCAAAAAAACGAGGAGTGACGATCCAGCCGGTGTTTACCACCAGCTCCCTGGAAGTGCAGAAGAGCCTGGCCCGGCAACGGGCGGCGGTGTTGATCCTGCCCCAGGTGGATGCCGACGCCCGCGACCTGGGCGATGGCCTGGTGGCGGTGCCGATTGCCGATGAGCACCTGGGGCGAATCCGCATCGACCTGTGCGGGTACCGCAACCGGCCGCGCTCGGTGGCGGTGCTCAAGTGCCAGGAAATGCTGGCCAGCGCGATGCAGCGTTGTGCGCTGGTGGACTGAAGCCTCAGTTGCCCAGGCAGTCGCTTGCCGGCGGTGGCTGCCTGCCGTGTGCCAGGTAGACACCCGCCCAACGATTTACGCAGCGGCTGGCATCGACGACGGAACTGCCCTGTAGATAAGGCCCCTTGAGCCGCAATGTGGCGGGCAGGGATTCGAACGCAGGGGTGGCAGCCTCATCGGGCTCTACCAGCACCATGCGTTCGATGCGATCGGCAAACAGCCCGGCGTAGCCGGCACCGAGCACGTTGCCTTGGGCGATGCCCAGGAAGCTGATCCGTTGCTCACCCAGTTGCTGGCGTACAAACTCCATGTCCCAGGCCGATTGCTCGTTGTCGGCTGCTGTGCGGGCGTTGCGCGGGCTCAACTCGATGACATCGTAGAACTGGGTCAGCGTGCGGTACGCCTCGGTGTTGTAGTACTTCCAGACTGTGGCCAGGTGCACCGCGAACACCCCGCGCAAATCCGCTTGTGCGGTAGCCGGGCGGGTGAAGATCACACCCCGACGCTCCAGGGGCTGACGGGCACCGACCCGGGTGAGGGTCAGGCGCAACGTGCGTGTGTCCGCGGCCTGATGGTTTTGCGGCACGGTGACGATGCCGCACTGGGTGCGTGCCATCACCTCCTGGTCAAGGGCCCGCCCGGGCAGGCGCGGGCAATCCACCAGCCACTCGATACCCGGCGGTGCGGCATGGCCGGGGGAACTCAAGAGCATTAACCATCCACTGATGATGCAAAGCGCTGCTGCTTTCAAAGGTTTCATCCGCGTTCCTGGGTAACCGTCCGTAGGGGACAGGCTTTTTACCAAGCGCGGCGGCGAGCCAATGCCGGAGCAGTCTCATGCAGGGTGTAAGAATTCTGAATATTACCCGTCGGCATTGACTGGTGCCGACGGGCGGGTGTCAGAACAGGTTGAAGGGGAAGTTGCCGACGATCCGGAACTCGTCGTAGCTGCCGTCAATTTGACCGCCGCTGGCGCGGTGGTTGTAGACGATGGTGCGCAGTACGGTGTTCTTCAATTTCCCCGATTGCACCACGTAGGCTAGCATCAAGCCGTTTTCATTGTGCTTGGCGTTATCCAGGCCGCGCACGTTGTAGCCGGTGTTGTGGCCGTTGCGATCCCCCTCGTAGTGCGTGCCGTCGATGCCCCAACCCTTGGCGTGCCACAGGCTGGCGGCCAGGTCGAGGTCGTAGCGCAGTTGCCAGGATTTTTCGTTGGGGCCGTTGTAGTCCGAGTACAGCGAGTTGGCCATGTAGTTGCCGGTGGACTCCCACACATAGTCGAAGTACTCGTTGCCGAACACCTGTTGCCAGGCCAGGGTCAGGCTGTGGGCCTGGTGGTTGGCGGTCACGGCCAGGCTGGCGGCGTCGTTGTCGATGTAACCCAGGCGCTGCTGGCCGGAATCCTGGGTGTGGTAGTAGTGCAGGGCGGTCTTGAGCGCCACCGCGTTTTTGTCGCCGATACGGTGGGTCAGCCCCAGGTAGTACTGGTCCCACATGTCCTCGAAGCGCGAGCCGTAGAGGCTGGCTTCCAGGCCGTAGCCCGGCTTGAGCGTGGCCCCCAGGTAGCTGATGCGCGCGCCGCTGTAGGCGCGGTTGCCAAAGGTGGTGGTCAGCCGTTCGGCGCCGGTGCCGGTGCGCGGGATGGCCCGGTCGAAGCTGCCGCCCTGCACCGACAGCCAGTCCCGTTCGTTGCTGTACAGGCCCACGCCCTGGAAGCTGGAGGGCAGGGCGCGGTTGTCCTTGTAGCGCAGGATCGGGTTATCGGTCATCAAGCGCCCGGCCTTGAACTCGGTGTTGGACAGGCGAAACCGCACATCGCCCACCCCCAGCCGGCTCCAGGTCGGGATCGCATCGCCGTCGCTGTCCACCAGCACGCGGTCACCGCCATTGGCCACCTTGCCATGCCCGCGCTGCAGGTTGACCGCGCTGAATACGCCGACATCGACCCCCACGCCAATCACGCCCTGGGTGTAGCCGGAGCTGTACTTGAGCATGGCGGTCTGCACCCAGGTTTCGCGCACGCGGGTGCGTTCGATGCCGGCGGGTTTCTGGATGCTCAGGTAGGTGCTGCGCTGGGTGTGCTGGTTGGAGTAGTAGTGACGCAGGTTCAGGTCCAGGCTGCTGCCGTCGATAAAGCCGGGGGCGCTGGCCTGGGCGTTTTCTTGAGCAAAAGCCTGGGTACCGGACGCCAGGGCGGCGGCCAGGAAAAGACGTGGATACATGGTGAATCCCCACACAAAGAAGAGTAAGGCGACCGCTGAGGCCGGGCACAGTACCTGTGGCAAGCGGTCTTGCCACAGTAGGGATAAAGCGATCAGCGAACCGGGGCTTCTCTGAGCCGGGTTTCGCGGGCCGGGGTGCCGGGCAGCACAGGCCGGGTTTCCTTGGCGAACCAGGCGGCGGTGAGGCACACCAGGTTGGCGATCAGCAGGTACCACACCGGTGACATCGGGTCGCCCGTGGTGCCGATCAGCCAGGTGATGATGATCTGTGCGGTGCCGCCAAACGCCGCCACACCAAAGGCGTAGACGATAGAGAAACCGGTGGAGCGCACGGATTTGGGGAAGCTTTCCACCAGCAACACGATCAACGCCGCGCCGCTCATGCCATGCAGGCCGGACAGCAGCGCCAGGGTCAGGAGGAAGGTCGACGGGCTGGGGTGTTCGGTCATCAATTGCAAGGCCGGGAACAGGATCAGCAACAGCACCACCCGGGGCGTCATCAGGATCACCCGGCGCCCGAAACGGTCGCACAACATGCCGCCAGCCACTGCGCACACCGCCATGGCCGCACCGGCCACCAGGGTCGAGAGCATGGAAATACTGGTGGGCAGCTTCAGCTCAGTCAGGGCAAAGGTGGTCATGTAGTTGAGGAAGTACTGGGTGATGGTGCTGCCCGAAAGGATCAGCAGGCCCAGTACCAGGGCGCACCGATGCTTGCCGCAGACTTCGCGCACCAGGTCGCCGGTGCTGGTGGTTTCGCCCTGGCCGTGGAAGGTCTCGGCCAGGTTGCGGCGGATATAGATACCAATCGGCAACACCAGCAGGCCAAACACGAACGGCACGCGCCAGCCCCAGCTGTTGAGGTCTTCGGGGGACATGACTTTGGTCAGGGTGTAACCCACCAGCCCGGCGGCCATGGCGGCGACGCCCTGGGCGACCACTTGCCAGCAGGCATAGGTGCCGCGTTTGTGCGGCGGCGCGGCTTCCAGGATATAGGTGGTGGCGGGGCCGGCTTCACCGCCCCAGGCCAGGCCCTGAATCATGCGGGTGACCACCAGCAGGATCGGCGCGGCAATCCCGATGGTCTCGTAGCCGGGCAATATCGCAATACTGCCGGTGCCCACCGCCATCATCACCAGGGTCAACAACATCGCCGGCTTGCGCCCCACGCGGTCGGCGTAGGCGCCAATCAGCACCGCGCCCAGGGGCCGCACGATAAAGCCGATGCCAAAGGCCGTGACCGAGAGCATCAAGCTGACGAAGGCGCTGTCGGACGGGAAAAACGTATGGCCGATCATCACCGCGAAGGTCGCGTAGACCCCAAAGTCGAAAAACTCCACGGCATTACCCAAGACCACAGCGAAGATGCTCTTGCGACCGGCGTCCGGCGATGGCGTTTCGGGTGTGTGCTCGGGACCCTCGCGAGTCAATTGTTCAGTGTGCATACCAGCCCCTCGATTTTAGTTATAGGTCGTCCAGACCCCGGCCTTGTGGCCAGGGAACAGGCGTGTGGGTGGGCAGTTCAGTTACAGCGTCAAGGTCAGTTCGGGTTCGGCCATTGGTGGATTGCGCCACGCCAGCTCTCATAGGTTTTTGCGATTTGCAGCAGCCAGATATCGGCAAAACGCGGTGCGATCATCTGCAGGCCGATGGGCATGCCATCGGCGGCGAAACCACAGTTGATCGACAGCGCCGGTTGCTCGCCCATGTTCCAGGGCACGGTGAACACGATGTGTTCGAACGGTAATTGCGGGTCATTGCTCGGTGACGGCCATTCGGCGGGGAACGCGTTGACCTGGTTGGTGGGCGACAGGATCAGGTCCAGGTCGCTGAAGGCCTGTGCGGCGCGGCGGCGCATCTCGAAGGTCTGGTTGAACCCCTGCACCGCCTGCACGCCGCTGATGTCGGCACCGGGCGCGGCCCAGTCGCGGATGTACGGCAAGACCTTATCGAATTGCTCGCTGCTCAACGCCGACAGGTCGCCCCATTGCCGGGCGCGCCAGAATTGGTCGAGGCCGTCGAGCTGGGCGCGGTCCATGATCGGCGGGATCAGCGTGACCTTGGCGCCATGGGCTTCGAACAGGCGCGCGGCGTGTTCCACCGCCTCACACACGAAACCTTCCGGTTGCAGGCCGGCGCCGGGTTCCAGCATCAGGCCGACGCGCAGGCCCTTGACCGACAGCGGCTGGTTGCTCCATTCGCTGGTGAGCGGCGGCAGGCTGGTGGCGTCGCGGGCATCGGGGCGGGCCAGGTGCTGCATCATCAGCACGCAGTCGTCCACCGTGCGGGTCATGGGCCCGGCGGTGCGCCCGGTGTAGTACGGGTCAATCGGGATACGCCCCAGGGTCGGCTTGAACCCCACCAGGCCGCACCAGGCGGCGGGCAAGCGCACCGAGCCGCCGATGTCGGTGCCGATATGCAGTGGCCCGTAACCGGCGGCGGCCGCAGCGGCAGCCCCCGAGCTGGAACCGCCGGTGTTGTTGGCCGTGTTCCACGGGTTGCGGGTGATGCCATGGAAGCTCGACAGGCCGGAGGAGAGCATGCCGAAATCCGGGACAGTGGTCTTGGCCAGCACAATCGCCCCGGCTTCCCGCATCCGCGCGGCGGGCGGGGCGTCCCTGAGGGCCGGGGTCAGGCGGGTGGCGGCGCTGCCGAGGGGAATCGGCGTGCCTTCGGTAGCCACCAGTTCCTTGATGGTCACGGGCACGCCATCGAGCACGCCATTGGGCTGGCCTTTGTTCCAGCGCTCGGTGGAGGCCTGGGCTTCCCGGCGCACCTGCTCGGGATCGAAGGCATACAGGGCGCGGATCTGCGGCTCCCAGCGGTCGATATGGCCCAGCAGGTGATCGTAGTAGTCGATGGGGGAGAGCTGGCGACTGGCGAAATGCGCCAGCAATTGCGCGGCCGTGAGGTCGTGAAGGTCGGTCATTGAGCGCTTCCTGGTGATGGGCCCTGGGGCTCATGGCGGGTGGCTGTTGGACCCGACTATATAAACCCTGGGGGGCAGCGACCATCACATTCGAAGCGGTGCAGTGTTGCGTTTTTGTGTGCACTCAATTGTCACGACTGTGGGAGCCGGCAAGCCCTAATGCCCGTCAGTTAAGCGCAGATCCCCTGTGGGAGCGGGCTTGCTCGCGAAAGCAGTAGGTCAGTCAACATCAATGTTTGCTGGGCCGACGTCTTCGCGAGCAAGCCCGCTCCCACACTGGATCAGCGCAACAATGGCTCGATGGCTTGCCGGACCCGTGGATCGTCACAGTGCGCCACATTGAAACGCATAAACTCGCCCATCCCCGACTCATACCCAAACAACGCCCCCGGCGCCAACACCATGCCGCGCTTGAGCCCGGCCTCGGCCAATTGTTCAGCGTTAACCCCGGCCGGCAGACGCGCCCAGAGAAACATCCCGGCCTCATACCCCATGGGCAGCTCACAGCCACAGCGGCGCAACCACTGTTCCACCCGCGCACCGGCTTCCAGCAGGCGCTGGACCATGCGCTTGCGGTGCCGCGCATAGCTGCCCTCGCTGAGCAGGCGGTAGACCAGTTGCTCGAACAGCTCCGAGGTCACGCCGCCGCTCATCAACTTCATATTGGTCAGGTTGGCCGCCAGTTGCGGTGCGGCCACCACATAGCTCATCCGGGTATTGGCGCTGAGGGTTTTCGAGAAGCCCGACAGGTACGTCACCTGCTCCAACCCGGCAAGTGCCGCCAGGCGGGGCGGCGGGTTGGGGTGCAGGTCGCCGTAGAGGTCGTCCTCGATGATATGGCAGTGATACTGACGCATCAGTTGCAGCAAGCCAAAGGCCTGGGCTGCACTGAAGGAATGGCCGGTGGGGTTGTGCAGGATGCTGGTGGTCACATACAGGCTGGGCCGGGCCTCGGCGAGCAACTGCTCCAGGGCCGCCAGGTCGAGCCCGTCCGGGCCGCGCGGCAGTGTCAGCACCTTGACCCCGTGCAGTGCCAGGTTGGCGTGGAAGTTGAAATAGCACGGTGCATCCAGCAGCACCGTGTCACCGGGGCGCGCCAGCAGGCGCATCAACATGTCCAGGCCTTGCAGGGTGCTGGGCGTGGTGATGATCTGTTCCACCGGCACCGCCAGGCCATCGCCCTGCAGTTTTTGTTGCAGTGCCTGGCGCAGGGGCAGGAAACCCGCTGGCGTACCCATGCCGGCAACCCGCAGGGAAGGGGCCCGCACCACACTGCGCAGGGCCTGGCGCATGGCCTCGGAGTCGAGCCAGTCTTCGGGCAGATGCCCGCCACCGGGGCGTAGCTCGCCCTGGCCGGTTAGCATGGGGCGGCGCAGCACACTGAGCAAATCCTGGGGCAGCAAGTCCACCCAGTTGCTCGACGACGGCTGCGTCTGGCGCTGGGCCACAAAGTGCCCACGGCCTTGGCGCGAGGTCAGCAGATGTTGGCCGCGCAGACGGTCCAGGGCTTCATTGATGGTGAATTTTCCGACACCCAACTGCGCCCCCAGCTCACGCACCGACGGCAGTTTGCTGCCGGCGGCCAATTCGCCTTGTTCGATGGCACGGGCGAACGCTTCGACGATCTGCTGGACCTTGGGGGCGTGCTCATGAAAGTGGATCTGCGGAAGGGCCATTGCGACGTCCTGAAGTTTGCCGGTCACTTTACCGGTAAAGCCTGCGTGAATAACCGCCGAGTTTACCTGCCCGACACGGAATTCGCGCCCTAGACTGCGCAACATTCCTCCCCGCCGCGAAATTACCCACCATGGTCACCGCCCTTACGCTGTCTTCCTTTCTGTATTTTCTGGTGTTGTGCAGCACCCTGGCCTTCAGCCCCGGCCCGATGACCTTGCTGCTGCTGAGCCTGGGTCTCAAGGACGGCCTGCGGCACTCCTTGCCGGCCCAGTTCGGCGCCAGCGTGTCGTACCTGATTTCGATCCTGGTCTTTGCCGTGGGCTTTTCCGAGCTGATCAAGGGCTACCCGCTGATTACCCAGGGCATCCAACTGGTGGGCGTGGCCTATATTCTGTACCTGGCCTACAAGCAGTGGACCAGCAGCGGCGTGCAGATCACCGCCGCCGGGCACGGGCCGGAGACGCCCCGCGGCCTGTTCGGCAAGGGCTTGCTGACCGGCCTGTCCAACCCCAAGGCAATCATCCTGTTCAGCGCCGTGTTCCCGCAGTTTGCCGCCGTCGGGCAGGACAGCGCCGCCGGTGACATCGCGATCCTCGGCCTGACATTCCTGATTCTGCAATTCGCTAGCGGCTGCCTGTATTGCTACTTCGGCCAACGCATCAAGCATGTGCTCGAGTCGCCGCGCAAACGTGTGCTGTTGCAGAAGGTCACGGCAGTATTGCTGCTGGCGGTGGCGATGTTGTTGGCCCGCGGTTTCTCCAGCTAGTCCGCTGGCGTCAAGGGTTTGGCAAGGCGATTGGCGTCTGCAGTAACTGTCTGAGCGGTACTGGCTATTTGCCTTTGCCCTGATAGACTTTCAGCATTCATCCAGGATCAGCCAGATCATGTCAGCCGCAGGAGGAAAAGGACTTCCGCTCGCCAAACGCCTGTACAAATCTCGGACCCTGGGGCTGACGCTCGGCTTTGTCTGTGTATCGGCCGGCATGTACCCACTGGACCCGCCTGGCTGGGTCTGGGCCTGGATGCTGATCAACGCCTTCGCCTGGCCGCACCTGGCCTACCAAATGGCGCGCCGCGCCGAAAACTCCCTGCGCGCCGAGCGCCGCCACCTGTTGGTGGACTCGTTTTGTGGCGGCTTCTGGGTCGCTGCCATGCACTTCAACCCGCTGCCCAGCGTCACCACCCTGTCGATGATGACTATGAACAACGTCGCCATCGGTGGCCTCCGATTTATGCTGATGGGGTGGGTGGCCCAGGCACTGGGCATCGGGGTGGCGCTGCTGCTGTTCGCCCCGGCCTATATCGCCCTGACCACGCCCGCCCAACTCTACGCCTGCTTGCCGATCCTGATGCTCTATCCGCTGGTCCTGGGCTGGATCTGTTATCGCCAGGCCATCACCCTGGCCCGGCATAAACGCGAACTCCTGGCCCTGAGCCGCACCGACAGCCTGTCCGGGTTGCTTAACCACGGCGCGTGGAAAGACCAGCTGGAAATCGAATTCGCCCGCTGCCGGGGCGGCCAGCAGGGGGCCGCCATTGCGTTGATTGATATCGACCATTTCAAGACCATCAACGACACCTACGGCCACGTCACCGGCGATATCGTGCTACGCCAGTTGAGCAAGATCCTGCGTCAGAACCTGCGTGCCACCGACCTGGCCGGGCGTTACGGCGGCGATGAATTTTGCGTGATCCTGCCGGACATGCCCCTGGGCCACGCCACCGAAGTAATGGACGCCCTGCGCGACCGCTTCAGCTCCCTGGGCTACGCCCAGGACCCCACCCTGCGCGCCAGCCTGAGCATCGGCCTGGCACCGTACCAAGCCTCCCACGACGACGCGACCAGTTGGCTGAATGACGCCGACCAGGCGTTGTATGAGGCCAAAAGCGGCGGGCGCAATCGGGTGCGTTCGATGCAGGGAGGGTGGGTGCGGTCGGTTTGAAGGGCCGCCGCCATCTCCGGCAAGGACACAACTCCCCATTAATCAGCATCAATAGTTGGTGTTAGTTGAATTTTTCATAGTCCTCTGCACCTAAAGATGCCAGCCACTGCTTAAAAAAATCGATTTGGTCTTGAGGGTTGTTTGTAAGATTGCTCTCTTCATAGTCAAATATATGAACTATGTCTTCGTTTGAGGCTTGTTTGCCCAGCGTCATTTCGTATGCGACAAGCCCAGCGGACATTTGTGAGGCCATTCTGGAAGGCATAACATTTATTTTTGCCCCCTTGCATAAGAATGTTATATGAGGAAAGTCCGATCTTATTTTTGCAAGGCAAACATAAATGTCTTTTTCCTGATAGATTTTTTTATGATTATCAGCCTCCGAAAATGTCATTGTGAGTTTCTTGGAATCGTACTTTACGATTACCTCCGTAAGTGTATTGTCGATTCTGGCGATTATTTTTTTTGTGGTCATTCTATTTCCTATTCGGATTTGGAAGTGAGTAGCCTACATAGCTTCCATTGGCCTTAATGGGCGTGACGCCTATTATATCTTCTGGGTCTATTCTTTGATGAATGGCGAACTCTTTCTCTTTTGGGTAAGGGGTCGCTTTTCCTAGTTCTATGTTTAAGTCATGTCCCGCTATACTTTTAAGAACGTATAAGTAGCCTTTCTTGGTTTTGTAGCCTGTTGCGAATTCGATTCCTACAGCTCTAGATGCAGACGTACTAATGAAGATGCTTGGAGGGTCGTCACTGTCAAAAGCGTGTAGAAGAAGATCTTCACTATTTCCTTTGCTTTTGAACCCCTCTTTGAATACTACGTCCGGATGGATTTTATCTCCACGAAAAAGGTACTTGTCATCTTCGTCTGGGGCTGGCGGTTTGGGCTCGTTTTTTTTTGTGGACGCCTTTAATGACGGGTCGTCAATGCCATTTGTCGGCGTACATTCACGTTCGCCCGGACATGAGTTCAACCCCAACGGATCCACCCACCCCGTAGGGTTGGGCACATACAAATACCCGTTCACCCCACCCGCCAACTTCATCGGGTCGGGCGTCAGGTAGCGTCCGTTATCCGGATTGTAGTAGCGATGCCGGTTGTAGTGCAGCCCGCTTTCCCGGTCGAAATACTGCCCCTGAAAACGCAGCGGGTTATCGACGGTGCTCTCGTCCAGCCGGGTGATTTTTCCGTAGGCTTGGTAATGGGCTGACCAGACGATTTTGCCGTCCGTGTTCGTCAGTTCCTGGGGCGTACCCAGATGGTCCAGTTGGTAGTGGAACGCCTGGGTATTGGCCGGACCAAAGCCTTCCAGCAAGGCCAGCGGCCTGAAGCTATCAGGCTCGTAGAGATAGCTGCGATGCTGCCCCGCCGTGTGCTCGGCGATGACTTTGTCGCCTTGCCAGAAAAACTCGGTGGTCTTGCCATCGATCA